>DATMOO010000212.1:0-8732 GCA_035568275.1 Candidatus Sulfotelmatobacter sp. | reverse complement strand
GAGAAACCATACCCCGGCAGGGAGGGTACGACCACGTCAAAGTGCTCGAGCATCGGCAGCATATCCATGTAATCGAGGAAACTGCTGGGCCAGCCGTGCGTGAGAATGAGCGGCACACCCCTACCCGATGCCGCACGCTGGGCCATGTGTTTGATGACGGTCCGCAGCCTACAAGCTTGCGGTATTGCATGAATTCGGGGTCGTTTGAAGTTTGTAAAACGTGGGTGAGTTAAGTTCGGAGTAAGGACAAACTACCACAGACCCACCCAAGAAAATGGCACTTTCCTCTCAACTAACGACCTAGAACGTCTTCCAAACTCAGCACCACCTCTTTTTTTGTCCCAGCTTTTCGCGCCTCACTTGACAATCTGCCGGCGCTCTAGGTCGGTTCTGTGGGGTCAAAGATGTGGTCCGGCCAATGAGCGACCTAAGGGCCTTGCGCTTCCTCCGGGTTTCAACCAGCGACTGAGGCAAAGGCTGCGTAGTTTTCTGTCAATGCCCCAAAGCAGGCCACGTCCTGCGAGTGCCAATTCCACTGAAAAACTTTTACACCCCGGGCTTGTCACTTCCTTCCGGCTGGCACATCCCACTCGTAGGCCCAAGTAGGTTCTTCCCAATCCATACAGCTAAAAGGAGACCGATCATGAAGCAAATGCTCTGCAGGATGATGATGTTGTTGTGTCTGTTGTTAGCCCCGCTCGCAACCTTCGCCCAGTCCAGCGACAACATGAAGCAGGACCAATCGCCGGATCAAATGAAGCAGGACCAGATGAAGCACGACGACATGAAGAAAGATGAGATGAAGAAAGATGAGATGAAGAAAGACAAGAAGGCGAGCAAGAAGAAAGATAAGATGAAGAAAGACAACATGGAGAAAGACGACAACATGAAGCACGACGACAGCATGAAACAAAACTAGCTGGTCTGCTGCGGTCGAGTTTCGGGTAGCCGTTGACTTGGGGATAATCGCGGCTCACGGGTTCGCCTGCCACCTTTCTCGATGAGAACCGCGATGAGGCAGTTTTGTCTTACGAGTGCGGCGCGTTTTTGCGCCAGCGTCTTCTTGTTCCTAGGCCTGTGTCTTTGTGCGCATCCAGTTCTGGCCCAAAAACAGGAGGTGACGCTGTCGCTTGGCGGAGTCTTCAGTCAGTCACGCAGTTTTCATCCGGTGGGAGCGGCGCAAATCTCCGGCGACTACGATCTGGAAGCGAACTATGGGTACCGCTTTCTTCATGCGAACATCGCCGCGCTTTATGGCGAAATTGAATTTGTCGCTCTGCCCAACCGACGCGTGACTACGGCAACGGCAATCGTACCTAAGAACTACGCGTCGCTCTTTGCCGCTCCCGGCGTGCGCCTGAAGTTTGTTCCCGCGGCGCGAATTTCTCCATGGGTGGCGATTGGAGGCGGATATGCGCTCTACCAGCAGTCCGCGCAATTTTCCAACGGCCAGAACACGACAAACAAGTTCCTGAATCGCGGGGTTCTTGATTTTGGCGGCGGCGTGGATTACGCGCTGCTCCGCTTCCTTGGCCTGAGGGCTGAAGTCCGCGATCTCGTTTCCGGCAATCCAGACCTGAACGTTGCGTTGTCCTCGAGCACGCAGCACAACGTCATAAGCAGCGGCGGAATTATCGTCCGGTTTTGAACCGGGAGTTTTGATCGGGAATTCCGACGCCGCAATCAATGTTTGGTCGCGAAGGGAATTACGAAGTGAAAGTTGCGATCGCCTCCGCTTTCTCAATCGCGTTACTGGCTCTTGCCACCGGGCAAGCAAAACCTGTCGCTAACGATGGTGACGTCGCAGCGGTCGGGCTGGCAATTGGCCAACCGGCGCCTGAATTCTCGTTGAGAGATCAATTCGGCCACGCGCAATCGAATTCCACACTCAAGGGATCGAAAGGGACAGTGCTGCTCTTTTTTCGATCGGCGGACTGGTGACCGTTTTGTAAAGCGCAGCTCGTGCAGCTGCAAAACTCTAGCGCACGTTTCGAGAAGCAGGGGATCAAAGTGGCAGCCATCAGTTACGACAGCCCCGCGATCCTCATGGACTTCGCCAACCGGCACCAGATTCAGTTTCCATTGCTGGCCGACGCGGATTCAACGGTCATTCGCAGTTTCAAGCTGCTGAATGCGGACGCCAAGGGAATGACCAAAGGGATGGCGCACCCTGGGCTCTTCTACGTTAACGAAAATGGCGTCATTCGCGAAAAGTACTTCGAAGCCAAGTACAGCGACCGCTTCACGGCAAACAATGTTATTGGCAAGCTTTTCCCTGAATTAGCGCAGGAGGTGAGCGAAAGTGTAGAGGCACCTCACCTTAGGATGACTCTTTCGCAATCCGATAGCATCGTCGTGCCGGGAAGCCGGGTGACCTTGATGGCGGAGGTTGAGCTTCCACCGAACGTTCACGTCTATGCACCGGGCGCGAAAGGCTACAGGCCAATTCAGCTGGTATTGACTAAGTTGGGAGGAGTTGAATCGGGACCTGTAAGTTATCCAAATTCCAAAATGCTTTACTTCGAGCCAATTCAGGAGCAGGTGCCAGTTTTCGAAGGCAAATTTCGTATCACCCAGGATGTCACGATAGGTGTTTCGAGGGCCGGAGATGGCGTGCGAGCGCTGCTTTCATCACAGAAGAACGTTGCGATTGCAGGCGAGCTCCGATATCAGGTTTGCACCAGCACACTTTGCTTCCCTCCTACGTCAGCGCCGATGAGGTGGGAGTTGAAGGTTGAACCTCTCGACGTCCGCCGATCTCCCGGAGACATTCGACATAAATAGGAGACGGCGATTGGTAGGCTCCGAACGAGCATTCAACGCGTGCCCCAACTGCGCTTTGCACTCATGGCAACGCCGCTTGTGTAGTTTGCGAATTCTCGTAGCCTTTTCCAGTTCGTTTGCAGACTTTCGCCGAAGCAAGTTGCACCACGCAAGTTCGGGCCGGTGAGCAACGGTTTCGGCGCCGCGCTACTCAGCAGGCCAACTAACACGCTTCAAAATCACAAGAATCAGAATCGGTCCCACGGGAAACAAATGCTAAGAATTCCAAGAATCTTACCGGGCACCTTTACACCCTTGCTCCTCGCAGTCAGCGTTTGCTGCCTCAACTGTAACCTTTCGGAACGACGAGAATCTCAATGAAGAAAGGAGATATCGCATGAATAGGGTTGGAATTCTGGCTACGCTGCAGGCTCGGCCGGGCAGGGAAATCAAGGTTGAGGAATTCCTGAAGTCGGCTACGCCTCTGGTTGCGGCAGAAGTGGGTACGACTGCTTGGTTCGCTTTCAAGGTTGGTCCCGGGACCTTTGGCATCTTCGATACCTTCAACGACGAACAGGGAAGACGTGCCCACGTCAATGGAGAAGTGGCCAAGGCACTCTTCGCTCGCGCCGAAGAGCTGTTCGTTGCCGCTCCGCAGATTCAGATGATCGATATCGTAGCGGAAAAGCTTTAGGCTCGGCCCTTAGTCAATGCGAATTAACATCGTTTCGCGCTACGGCAGCCTTCACCAATAGTATGCCGATCGGACTGTGATAGTCGTCTGGGTGCAACCTAATGACTGCTCGGTTGCTGTACCAGCGCAAGCCTAGCGGGCCGTTCGTCGCCGGTTGGTGAAGGTTGTTCGTGTCCAAAAACTGTTCTGTGCCCAGGGACTTCAGATCGCAACTCAGGTCTCCGATTCTACAAAATAAAGACAGGAGAGATTCCAATGTATGACATCAAGAATCTTGCCAAGCTGAAGCGGCTAGACGAGAAAAATCCGGAAACGATGAAGGCTTTCTGGGCCTTCGACAAAGCAGCATTTGCTCGCGGAGCTATCGATGCATTAAACAAACAACTCATGGCTGTGGCTGTCGCTCTTACGACGCAGTGTCCATACTGTATCGCGTTGCACCTGAAATCTGCCCGGAATGCGGGAGCAACGGATCAGGTGCTGGCTGAAACGGCAACCGTTGCTGCGGCTATGCGTGCGGGAGCGGCGATCATGCATGCTACTCACTTGTTCCAGGACTAACGTGCAGTACTGCACCTCAGAATCGGCAGGCCTTCGTGCGTGGTCCATTCGCGCTCGGACAACGAACTGCAAGGTAGGAGGATCCGCTCCGCAGTGACCGAAAAGAAGGCGCTCGGCCTAGGTCCTCTGATCGGACAAACAGTACACAAGATTGGTCACAACTGTATGGACGACTCGGCGCCAAGGTCCAGCGATTTGGTGTTAGCAGTAGCCGTACACACCGATGCAACCACTACCCCCTGCGACGTCGAGACCGCGGTTCTCGTCAGCTTCCGGAAAGCCATTAAGCGATTCTAGGAGGAATAGATGACACAATCGACTGGCTGTCTTACACGTGAGGATGCAGTTCAGCTTGTACGGAAGGAGAAAAGAATGGATCGTCGAGTTAGCACTGCTCTCGAATTGATACATTGTAACTTACACAAGCGTATTTCGATCGCCGAACTGGCTCGGGCGGTCAATCTCTCTCGATGGCGATTCTGCCATCTCTTTAAGACAGAAATGTCCCTCTCGCCCTCTGTTTACATCGGGACACGAAGAATGTTGGAGGCGGAGAAGTTGTTGGGAGAGACCTTCTTGAGTGTAAAAGAAATCAGAGCTGAACTTGGCAATCTCGACCGCACTCACTTCAGTCGTGCGTTTAAGAAATATCGTGGACTGACTCCAGCACAATTCAGAAGGCGCTTGGTGGACAATATCCACAAGACCACGACACAATACGCCGCCACATAGCAAATGCAGCCGCTTCTTTCATCGTAGCTTTCCCATCGGTTGTAAGTCTCACTTTCTGAGTGCCCAGACGTCGACTGGCACTACTTACATAACCTAGGAGAGTAGCAATGCAAGAAAGAGTATGCACATCTGAAGCGCTGCGAGGAAAGTGCAGCGAAGCAAGTTCATCGTGGCATCAGGCAAAGCGACCCACTATCACCGCATGCGCGGTTCTTGCCCTGGCCAGCGTATTGCCGCATCAATCCACTGCTCAAGTCTCGTCTCAAGCCCGCACAGCGCTGACCCAGGTTCGCCACGCGTTGTCGCCAGAAATCCTCGCGATACACGCCCGCGTTAAACGTCCCACAGCTACGGCGCCGACGACGAGCCTGGAACTTGCCGCTACTGCTAGTGCACTAACGTCAACGGGTTTCAATTCTGAGCAGGGACCTGGTCCTGGCCCAATTGGTCCCGGTCCGGGCTGCAATTTGTTCCCAGCGCCCGCGTCCATAGGCACCACAGTGCCTCTCTCATACTTTGGACCGCCCCCTTCCGACACCAATCGCAGCTTGGTCGGACCCGTTCAATTGCTGGATACCGGAGTGCTTGACGTCGCGCATGGGACCATTACCATACCGCTTTATTTGGGCCATCTGAAGGGAAGTGGAAAAAATGTGTGGTACGTCTTGACCGATGTTGACGATCCCAACGTCGCTGCCGAGTTGGGTCTGAATTTTTCCGCCAAACTTACCTTCGCGTCGCACTCTGCTAGAACGGGAAACCTCGATGCGAACGGGAACATCGTATTTGACGCGGGCACCGTGAACTTCAAGCCTGAACGGAAGATTATTCCTGGCCCTGCCGGTCACGAATTTCCTCCCACGTTTGCGACCCCGGGTGCCATTGGGGACGCGAACTATGGTCCGCTCGTCCAAATCGTGAATGCCGCAAACGTGATTTACAACGCCCCCATGGTGGCTTTCGACGTGGACGCCAATCAGATCAGCTTCCCTAACGGCAATGTGGACTACACCAAAGTGCACGATCAGGTCGTGGCCATCGATCCGGTGAACATGACCGTTACCCTTAACCTCATCAACGGCTTTAGTTTCGGTCGCCCGGTGTGGTATCTCTCCATGGACACCAGTAGCACTCTCGGCGCTGCCATTGAACACAACACCTTTGCTCCACTGATGCAGAAGATCCTGCTAGGCCACGATGACAGCTTCGCCAGTCCTGTCGAGCGTATCTTCATCAGCACCAATGGACCTGAATCGGGAGGCTGCAACAATCCACTGCGGCAAGGTTTGTCGGCAGATCTGGCCGATGGATTCAGGCCGAATAACGTGGTGGGGGGAATTCCCACCATCGCGCTCGATTACAGCCCCTACTGGGATGCGCAGTTGTTCGAATGGACCCAGGACGCGATCGGCCAAGGGTTCCGCGGACAGGTGCGGGAGGAGTTCCAGATCCTCACCTTCGTGCAGGACGGTCTGATCACCGGGCCAGGTGGTAAAACCTTCGGGACCTCAGGTTTCTCGATCAACTGCCCAATCGTTCAGCGGCTCGATTAGGCAAATAGCTCAGAAACTTTGGTCGGCCCGCCATTTTGCAGACGAGGTGGCAAAATGGCGGACCCCGACCCAAACCATCTTCATCGTCTTCTTGTTGCTTTAGACTCAGTGGCGGATTTCATCGGACACGAATCGAATGCCAGGTCAGTTACCGAAAAGGCCATCGGGAGCCGGTTATGAGCAAAGTTGTCTACATTTCGAAGTCAAGCATAGAACCCAAACGTGGGCCGTTGCGTATTGCTCATTTGCCGGGCGAGCCTCAGCCGGAATGTTCGTATACGCAGAGAGCGTAGTCGTTCGGTTCTGGAGGTCGCAAAAAGTTACAGCTTTACGAATTGCCTGGTTTTGGCCTTCGAGCAGACTCCTCGCGACCTGCCCCGTCTCGCTTCTGGGTCGCGCAGGAAAAGACGTAAGGAAGACTAAAAATCCACCAGCCGAGTCGCACAGGTGTGGGATTCGGAAAAGCTCATTCGCTTCATACCCGCATCTCGGCGGTTAATCCGAATTCAACGAGCTTGAGCCCCCGCTCTACAATCGCTGTCACATTCGCGCGGCCCGTGCATCTTATCATTCGGAGGGCCATCCGAATCGGGTAGCAGAGAGAAGAGAACGATGGACATAGTCCTGCAAAAACCGAAACGCCAGGGGTCTCGCCTATAATGATGTGGGGTGGGGTTCCCCAGCAAGAGGCAGTCGTGAGAGTTGCGAGATCTTCAGTATCGCGACCACAACAGGAGTCGGAATGCGACCTGATTTCGCGTGTCTGTGAAGGCGATGACGAAGCGTTCCATGAACTGGTTTGCCCTTACGAGCGGGCGATCTACTTCGCCGCGAACTCGGTTCTGCAGAACGACGCCGACGCCCAAGAAGCGGCGCAGGAAGCAGTCTTGAAGGCGTTCACCCACATTCGTAGTTTCCGTAAGGAATCGAAATTCAGCACCTGGCTTATCCAGATCACGATTAACGAAGCGCGGATGAAACTGCGCAAGGATCATCGCCACCTATACGACTCTCTGGCCGAGCCAAACCCCGACGAAGATGGGGACTATTGGCCTTTGGATTTTGCCGATTGGCGTGAGATTCCGTCAGAGACGTTGGAGCGAGAGGAATTGCGGGGAGCACTAAACCGGGCGCTCGATTCGTTGTCGCCAATATATCGGGAAGTGCTCATCTGCCGCGATATTCAGCAGTTGACCATCGAGGAAACCGTGCAGGTACTCGGCATAACCGAATCCAACGTGAAGAGCAGGTTGTTGCGCGCTCGCTTGAAGATGCGCGATGCTCTCGCGCCCGGCTTCGACGGCAGTTGGAGTCGAGGACGAAATTACGAGAAGGTCCGGCCGTGGTAAGCCGGACGGATCGAATGGCATGACTCTTGAAATCAGTTGCGTTGAGGTGTGGCGTGAAATCTCCGACTATTTGGATGGCAATATCGACGCCGAGTTGCGTACCCGGATCGAGGCGCATTTCAAAGCCTGCAAGCACTGCAGCGCCGTCTACGACGGCACACGGAATGTCGTGCGTTTGATTGGCGATGGCAGAGCTTTTGAAGTGCCGGCGAGCTTCAGCAAGCGCCTATACAACAAACTGCCCAAACGCTGAGCAGTTCACGCTGCTGCAGTAATTAAGATATCCGGCACATCAGCATTGTCCATGAATATTGCTAGTTTCCACTGGCCCGTCTTGTCCTTTTTCCACAAATCCAGATATCGCGTTCGGAGGTAGAAGGGTTCGCCGCCAGCTTTCGGCGTCAGGGTCAATTCGTGCCAGCCGTATTCCACTGCTGTCTCACCCATTATTTTGATTTCGATAATGATTGGCACGAGGCGCGCATGGTACTTCGAGAACAAAGCTTCGAGACGCGTGCGCAGCGCCGCTTTTCCGCACTGGCTATAGCTGGTTTGGCGATGGTCTGAAAAATCGATCAGGCCTTCGTCAGCAACGGCTAGCAACCGGTCCGGATCTGCAGTGTTGTAGCCTTCGCGGATTTCGGTCTTGGCAAGATTGATCGCGTAGGCGTCGTCCATGGAGTTCCGGTTTTGACGTTAGAAAGTCTAGCACTTCAGTCGTCCGTGGGCGATCTGTCGTTCCCGATTTTATCGCCGACCGGTCTCGGGGATTTATTTATGAACTTAGAAATCATTGCCAAAACGAATACTCGCAACCGTATCCTAGCTTCCGTCGCCCCACGCATCCAGAAACTCTCTTTTCAACGCCGACAAAGACAGATCAGGCGTGCCCCGCAGACTTAGCTGCTTGCAGAACCCGAAAGGCCGGTTTCAATGCAGCGCAAGGCGATTTCGGCGACGCGCCGCAACTCTGCCTTCGTTGCCCCGTTGGCAGCTTGAACGCTAAGGCCTGCCATGACCGAAGACAGGTAACGGGCAAAGTCCGCAGGCTGGATTTCTGCAGGGAGTTCACCTTCAGAC
>DATMOO010000211.1:0-11263 GCA_035568275.1 Candidatus Sulfotelmatobacter sp. | reverse complement strand
GAGTGCCGACCTGCTCGAGGATCGGCGCAAACGTGCCCTGGCGTTGCTCGATTCTGGTTACTCGCTTAACGAAGTGGGCCGGCGCATCGGCTGCAATCCAAGTTCGGTGATGCGCTGGCGTGATGCCCGACGGAAGGGCGGCGCCAATGCCTTGCGGGTACGTTTCTCTCCCGGACGACCACTGAAGTTGGACCAGAGACAACGTCGGCGTTTGGTCAACCTTCTTCTGCAGGGGCCGATGATGCACGGCTACCGGACGAATCTGTGGACCACCGCCCGCATTGCGGAATTGATCCGGAACCAGTTCGGAATCCAGTACCATCGCGATCACGTCGGGCGTTTGATGCATAGTCTAAGCTGGAGCCCGCAGAAACCAGAACGACGCGCCTTGGAGCGGGATGAGAAAGCCATTGCGCGCTGGCAACAAAAGGACTGGCCGCGGATAAAAAAAACGCTACGCGGCTGGGTGCCCATCTAGTCTTTGCGGACGAGTCGGGCTTTCTTTTGATTCCTTATGTGGCCAAGACCTGGTCCCCGCAAGGCTGTACTCCGGTTCACTATTATCACCAGCGACGGCGCGACAAGGTCTCGGTCATTTCCGGAATCTCGGTAAGCCCGCGACGACAACGCCTGGGTCTGTACTATCAACTCTACTTCGACAATATCGGGCAGGAAGAGGTTTGCCTGTTTCTGCGCGAGTTGTTGCTCCATCTGCGCGGCCCGGTGATCGTTCTGTTGGACAACTCTTCCACCCACCAAGGTTTGCCCCTCCGACAACTTCTACGACGACATCGCCGCCTGCATATCGAGCACTTTCCCGCCTATGCTCCGGAACTCAACCCCGATGAAGGGGTTTGGTCACTGGCGAAACGTACACTCGCCAATAGTTGCCCCGATGATCTGGAGGAGTTGGTCGCGGATGTCATTGGCTCGATCAACGATATTCGTAGCTCGTCCCAAAAACTACGCGGCTGCATCGTGCAATCCGACTTGCCTTCTTTTTTGCGCTGATCTATTGCATTATTTATGCAGATATCAATAGTGCGTCGGCCCCGCTTCTTTCGTCTGGTCGCAAGTTCCGTTGGTCGGTTGAGTGGCGAGCACCTGCGTCCATGGTAGGCCGTTTGGCGCATTCAGCATTGCCGGCGTGGTGAAGTCGAAGAACTCGCTCATGTCGCGAGACGGATCTTGCCAGTAGGCGTCACGCGCGGTGAGCGAGGCTACACTAAACTGTTTCTCAATGAACGCGAGAATTGCCGTGTAGTCGCGCGGGATGTGCGAGACAAAATCCGGTTTCGCATAGGGAGAGATGACGATCAGCGGCACGCGGAATCCGGTCAAGTTGAACGTCCCTCCGAGGTTTCCAACCCGGCAATATCTCGGAGAACCGTTATTCGGATCGGGGCATTGTCCAGGTACGTAAGCGTCGGGTAGAGGAACCATGAATGGCGGAACGTGGTCGTAGAGGCCTCCGCCTTCGTCGTAGCTGAGAATGAATACGGAATCCTTCCAGGCATCACTGTTCATGAGCGCTGAGATGATCGACTGCACATACGCGGAGCCGGTTTGGACGTTGTTCTCGGGATGTTCGTCGAGTCCGCTGCGACCCGATGGGCTGTCGATGAAAATGACCTGCGGCAAGGCCTGATCGGGGTCGCACGCGCCGCCGCTGCAGGTTCCGGCGAGGCGGTTCATCAGATCGCTATCCGGAAAGACCTTCCCCTGGATCTTGGGATCGAAGAAATCTGCGAAGTTCGCGAGGAACACACCGTCATGGTAGTAGTACAGCCAGCTTACGTTCGCCGTGTTCATGGCCCGGAAGATCGTAGGAGCTGAGTATTGCGGGTGTCCCGAAGAGCCGTCAGGATACTCGTGACCGAACGAGGTTCCCGCCATCAGGTACATCCGGTTGGGAACTGTGTTGGCCAGGACAGGCGAATGCCAGGCGTCGCTGGTGGGGAAGAACGTGGCTAGATCGTAATAGTAAGGAAGGTCCTGCTGGTTGTAGTAGCCGAGGGCGCGGGTTCCGTTGGGATCGTACTTGCCAACGACTGACCTCGTGGAATCGAGAAATCCTGCCATTCCGAAATCGCTATTAGTGAAGGTGGTTGTTGTGGCCCAGGCTCCATCGCCGCCGTTGAGTGTTGTGTCGTGATGGCTCTCGTCCCAGGAAGGGCTAAGGTTTTCGGTACACATGGTCGATTCATGAAAAGGCTGCACCTTGGCGCCAGTGTGAACATTGGTGAGAGTCACGGTGGGATCGAATGCGTCGATGGTCTGCGTGTCGGTGATACCGAACTGAGCAAGCCGCGAGGGACGGTACGCGCCGAGCTGTCCGAGATACATGTCGAACGAGCGGTTTTCCTGTAGGAGGAAGAAGATGTGTTTGATCACGCCGGTGGTTACGGTGCTAACCGTAACCGTTGCCGATTGCGTGATGGGAGTGCCGTCACTGGCGGTTGCGGTTGCGGTGTACGTGGTGGTGGCGGCCGGAGTGACGGTCGCGCTTCCCTGCTGCGGCGAGCACGGACTGCACACCGAGTTGTTCGATCCATCGACCAGCGTGAATGCAGTGGCGGTGCCTCCCGTGATTTGCCAGGAGAGCGTGGAGCTTTGTCCGGCCGTGATGGTGCCGGGCGACGCGGTGAGACTTAGCGTGAAGGGAACTGTCACGGTGACGTTTTGGGGTCCCGCACTGCCGGCAGGACCTGTTGCAGTAAGCGAATACGTCGTCGTCGCGCTCACCGGCACCGTGGCCGAGCCAGAGGTGGGGAGGGGACCGGAATCATCTCCGACAGGGATGGTGGGACTGATTGTGATTGACGTCGCGTTGGTGGTCGTCCAGGTGAGCGTGGCGGTTTGTCCTGTGCTCACTTCGGTGGGCTTTGCGGTAAATTGCGTTATCTGCGGGGGTAGGTTGGTAGCCACCTGAACTGTAGCGGTCTGCGGCGAGCTGGAGCCACCTGGTCCGGAAGCAACGGCGTTGTAGGTTGTCGTCTGCGTCGGTGAGTCTTGCGCGCTGCCGGATGTTTGCGAGCCGCTGACCACCGTTCGACTGGACGAACCGGCGGACGCGGTGATGGTCACAGAGGTGGCATTAAAGGCTTGCCAGTTGAGCGTGACACTTTGGCCGCTGCTGATCGTAGTTGTGCTCGCCGAGAAGGTGATAGTTGGGGCGACCTTCTTTGAGGAACTCGCACAGGAAGAACAGCCCCAGATTGCAGCTATCAGAGCCGCACAGGTAACCCACCGAACCATTTGATAATTCATTCTCAGTGTGAAGTCTCCCACCCTGACACAGTGGCGGAAATCAGATGCCTTAGCGGGCTTGGGAGGTTGCCGTCCGTGGCCAACGCGCGAAGAGCGATAACCACAAAGGGCACGAAGGTGCACGAAGAAGAACCGGAACAAGGGCTAGCAAGTCGCTGATTGTTCGGCCAACCAGAGGGCGTGCGGTGTCCATACTTCTGTGACCATACGTTACTTCTGGGCTACTTTTTCCCGGTGCAAGTTTTGTGGACGGGTACGTTCTCTCGATGCCCGACAGCGAGGTGGACGATGAAGCGATCTCTGGTGGCTGCGATTGGTTTGGTGTTCGTGGTTTCAGGTGCGATCAGTTGCTCGCATGAGCCTGGCGGCATTTCGACAAAAGTTCCGACAGTTCACGCTGCGAATCCGGTGAAGGAAGCGGCGAAGACGATGACGGCGTTTCATTCCGACGAGGAACTGGCGCGCTATCTGCGTGAGGTGGCGGCGAAACAGCGGCGCGTGATGCACATGAATGGCATGGCGTCTTACGACGCGGTCACCTCCCAATCGCTTCCCGCGCCTTCCGCATCTGCAAATGAGATCAAAGCTTCTGCCGGCGCTGAGCAACAGGAATCCGTCACCAACGTGCAGCACGCTGGGGTCGACGAAGGCGGGATCGTCAAGGCGCACGGAAATTATCTGGTGGTACTGCGGCGGGGGCGGTTGTTTACGGTGTCGATCGAAGATGAGGATTTGCGGCCCACTTCCATGATCGATGCATTCGGGCCGGACATCAATCCCAACGGCACGTGGTACGACGAGATGCTGGTTGCGAAGGACACCATCGTCGTGATCGGGTACAGCTATGAGCGCGGAGGTACTGAAGTTGGGCTTTTCAATATCAATAATGCGGGTAAGCTCACGTATCGATCGACGTACCATCTGCGGTCGAACGATTACTACTCGTCGCGGAACTATGCCAGCCGACTGATCGGCAGCAAACTGATCTTCTACTCGCCGTTATATGTGAATCCGAGCGCAGAAGATCCGTTCGGAGCATTTCCGGCAGTGCGCAAGTGGCATAAGGGAGCGAACGCGAGCGAGTTCAAGAGGATCGCGCCCGCAACCCAGGTGTACAAGCCAGAGTATGCGCTCGACTACGACTACGGCGTGGCGCTGCACACGGTGACGGTTTGCGATCTGGCGAGCGGGGACTTCGACTGCAAGGCCACGTCAGTGATCGGGCCGTCGGGACGGGTGTTCTACGTGTCGCCGCATGCGGTCTATATCTGGGTGACGAGCTGGTCGTACGGCGAGCAAGCGGCGCGTACGAAGTCGATGGTGTACCGCATGCCGCTCGACGGATCGGCGCCAAATGCGCTGCGGATTTCCGGCAGCCCTGTGGATCAGTTTTCGTTTCTGGAGAGCGAAGATGGTTTTCTGAATGTGTTGGTGAGATCGGACGGCGCTGGTGATGGCATGTGGAGAGCGGAAGGAACGCGCGGGATGACGGAACTGATGCGGGTTTCGATCGATAACTTTACCGACGGAAGCGCAGAGGTGCCGGCGGCGAGCTATCGCCGGCTGCCCACGCCCAACGGATACACGTTTCAGAACCGGTTTGTCGGTGACTATCTGCTCTATGGAACAGGTACCGGATGGGGAGAACCTCAAAAGGCGCAACCCTCGCGGCTGTACGCCGTGCGCTGGGCACGTGGCGATGTGCATCCGGTGATTCTCGAACACGGCGTGGATCGGATCGAGACGATGGGATCCGATGCGGTCGTTGTGGGATCCGACGGACGCGATCTGCACTTTACGGCGGTGCGGTTGGGCGACGTGCCCTCGGCAGTGGACGATTACGTGGAGAAAGGCGCGTCACAGGGCGAGTTGCGCAGTCATGGATTCTTCTACAAGCCGGAGGATGAGGACTCGGGAATGCTGGGTTTGCCGATCAGCGTGCCGGGCCGCGCTGGATATCGGCACCTGTTCGAGAACTCCGCGGCGATTGTGTTCCTTCGGAATGACGCATTGCACTTCGAAGAACTCGGCCAGCTTGGCGCGCAGCCGGAGAACGCGAAAGACGATGGCTGCCGCGCGTCCTGTGTGGATTGGTATGGTAATTCGCAGCCGTTGTTCTTGCGTGGGCGGGTTATCGCGCTGCTGGGATATGAAATGGTCGAGGGGACCGTGGAGCGTGGGCAGATCCGCGAGATGCGGCGGGTGAATTACGCGCAGTCTGAGGTGAAGGTGTCGCGGCAGTGATCGTTATCATCGGGCGGTTCGTTTGCAGCAAGAAAGTGTGCCGGGCTAAGACTCGCGCGTTTGTGTCATTAGCCCCGCACTTTGGGGCCGAGCTTTGACATCCCGCCGCTACGTTGATTCCTGAACTGACAAATCCAGCCTTCACCGACCGTCACGACCTGAGAGTCAAAATCCCCACCCCTTCCACTTCGCTCAGGGCAGGCTCTGTCGCACACAACGCAACAAGGGTGGGCACCCTCGGGGCTCGAAATCAGAATTACTGTGCCTTCGTGTCGGCGTCTTTTTTCTTGGCGAAGGCGCGGACATAGTTCACCAGGTCCCAGGCTTCTTCGGTCTTGATGCGGGGGCCTTCGGCGGGCATGTTGTTGTGGCCATTCTTGATGATGTAGAAGATTTCACCGTCGGTGCGGTCTTTCAGCGTGTCGGAGTTGGTGAAGTCCATCATCGGGAGCTTCATTTCCTTGGCGGTCTCCCCTTTGCCGTCACCAGCCTTGTTGTGGCACATTTCGCAGTCCATGGCCCACCATTTTTTGGCGCGAGCGGTGGACTCGGGCGACGGCTTCACAGGATTCTGCTGCTTGGCGGCTTCGACGGGAATCGCGGAGTAACCCGAATTCTGTCCTGTTGCGTTGGGGGAAGACTGTTGCGGTGTTAGAACAGGGGCGGCGACGAGCAAAAAGGCCGGAAGAACCAGTGCCAATTTGTACACAGGAACCTCCTTTAAATTAAGAGTGACTTACTGTAAAGAATAGCGCTGCCGCTGGATAGCGCCGTGATTAGAATCACACCCGAGTGTGAAGGCGGGGAGGCGCGGGTACCGCACAAACTTGAGCAAAATCTGAATTCGTGGCCGCCGCCCACAAGGGACTGTGGCGGCGGCCTCCCCGCTCGGCCATTCGAGTTGGGGAAGGCTCAGCCGAGCGAGAATCATTCTTGATGGTCTAAGGCCTTGCCAGCCGGGCCGAACTGAATCTCTTTCTTCTTTCCGTTGGCTTCAACTCTTAAGCGAAAGCTATCCCCACAGAAATGGCGACGAAGAGTAGAAGGGTCGAAGTCCGCACGGCATTCTCCGGGAACGAGGGCGGCTTTGTAGCGGGGCGGCCGCCCTCATTCAGGATCGTTTACACAACCGAGTGCATTAGATCAGCCGAACCTGAAGATTGAATGAAAGGGCAGGATGGTCAGGAGTGAAGGGATGCAGCGGTATCCTTAATGGCGGACTCGATTCCGGTGGCATTGGGGACGCCGCCCTGCGCCATGTCTTTGCTGCCGCCGCCCCGGCCACCCAGTTTCGACAGCGTTTGTTTTATCAATGCGCCCATGTCGTCGGGCTGTCCGGCGGATTGGGCGAAGACGAGGGATGGTTGCGGCGATGTAGTAGCGAGGAGAGCGGTTACGTTCGGCGCCCGGCGGGTCAACTTTTGGGCCAGGAGCTTTAGCGAATTCATGTCGCGGTCCGCGAAGGTGCGGATTATGAGTTTGTGGCCGCTGGCTTCGGGGGTTTCGGCCAGTAGCACAGCGGCCTGGGCTTCGGCGAGTTCTTCCTGGGCCTGCTCGCGCTGCTTGCGGAGGTTACGGATTTCTTCCAGCGATTTGCCGGCTTGTTGCGGGACATCGTAGATGTGGGCGGAGAAAAGCGCAGCCGCTTCGGTGAGCGTGGTGAAATCGCGACGGGCAGTGGCTACGGCGCGCTGTCCGGCGACGAATTCTACACGCCATCCTTGCCGGACTTTTTCAGTCTTGCGTAAGAGGACGCAGCCGATCTGTCCGGTCTGGTTGACGTGTGTGCCGCCGCAGGCGCTCAGGTCGAAGTCGTGGATATCGATGAGGCGTAGTTCGTCGCGCTCGGCGGGCGGCAGTTTTCGGAGGCCTAACTTCCCTGCTTCTTCGCGAGTGACGAAGCGGATATCGACCGTTCGGTTCTCGAGGATGATTTCGTTGGCGAGACGTTCAGCGGCTTCGATTTGATCTTTGGTAAGCGTTGGCGTGTCGAGGTCGATAGAGCAGTAGTCGTCTGCCATGTGGAAGGAGACAGTGGGGATGTTGAAGAGGCGAACGAAGGCGGCGGAAAGTACGTGCTGTCCGGTGTGCTGCTGCATGTGGTCGCGGCGGCGGGTGGCATCGATCTGGCCGCGGATTTTGCTTCCCGGCTGAAGGGATTTTGGCGGGGCTTCGAGGTAATGGATGACCCGGCCGTCTTGGGTGTCGACGACTTCGGTAACTTTGAGTTTTTCGTTTTCGGTTGAGATCACGCCGGTGTCGAAGACTTGTCCGCCGCTCGTGGGATAGAAGGCGGTGCGGTCGAGGAACAGGGCGGGCTTGGGACTCTCTTGGACTTCACGGACTTCGGCTTCGAAGTCGTAGAGGAAGGAGTCGTGGTAGTAGAGGCGCGTGGTCATGGTGAGAGACTATTTCACCACAGAGGACACGGAGGGGGAAGGTTTAGTAGGGGCCGATGATGCCGGCAATTTGGCGGGTTCCGGACTTGGCTTGTGCTGCGGGCTTCGCGGGCGAAGCGCCCGCGGCCACACGAGCATCCAGCACGTCGAGATACTTCAGGCCACTTCCGGTGTTGAAGAGGATCACCGCATCCTCCGGCTTGAAGAATCCATTGGCGCGCAGTTTGCGATAGGCGACCAGGCACGCGGCTCCTTCTGGTGCGGCGAAGATTCCTTCTACTTTCGACCAGTGGCGAGTGGCTTCGAGGATTTCTTCGTCTGTCGCGCTGACTGCTGTTCCCTTGCTCTTCTTTAGTATGTCGAGGATCAGATAGTCGCCGTACGGCTTGGGAACGCGCAGGCCAGAGGCTAGGGTAGCCGCATTGGTCCACATTTCGACGGACTTCTTTCCTTCATCCCATGCTTTAATAACTGGGGCGCATCCTGCTGATTGGACAACGATCATTTTTGGGCGCTCCGGGCCGATCCATCCCAGGGCTTCCATTTCTTCGAAGGCTTTCCACATGCCGAGCAGGCCCACGCCGCCGCCGGTCGGATAAATAATGCCTTGTGGCATGCGCCAGCCGAGTTGCTCGGCGACTTCGTATCCCATGGTCTTCTTGCCTTCGACGCGGTAGGGCTCTTTCGTCGTGCTGACGTCGAACCAGCCGTCTTGTGTCCACGAGTCGGAATCTTTCAACTGGGCGACTTTCTTCGCGCAATCGCTGATCAGGCCCTCTACGAGCGTGACGTGCGCACCGTAGTAATCGCATTCGATGCGATTCGCAGCGGGGACATCTTTGGGCATGAAGATGTGTGCTTCCAAACCGGCTGCGGCGGAATAGGCGGCGAGGGCTCCGGCAGCGTTGCCGGCGGAAGGGACTGCTAGTTTCTTCAAGCCCAAGTGGCGGGCCATGGTGACCGCCGCGGAGAGGCCGCGGGCTTTGAACGATCCGGTGGGATTGAGGCCTTCGTCTTTGATGTAGACATTGGGATATTCGCGGCTAGGGAGCATGGGAGTGAAACCTTCGCCGAGAGAAACTGGATTCGCGTCGGGCAGAACAGCGTCGTAGCGCCACATCGTGGGGGCGCGGAGCGCGAGGCGGGCGGAAGAGAACGACCGCTTGATCGCGGCGAGATCGTAGCGCGCGTAGAGGATACCGCCGTCTTTCGGACAGACGGTTTGCGGACGGTCGGCGGGATAGTGCTCGCCGCAGCGGGTGCATTCGAGATGCGTCAGCATGACTGGCGAGTTTAGCAGAGTGAAGCAGGTCTCAGGTCTCAGTTCTCGGTTCTCAGTCGTTGGTCGTTTGCTTCTCGCTTACGGCCTCGCAGTTGGGTCGTCGTCTTTTGACGACATCGCGCTCTTGAAGCCGCGGATGCTTTCGCCGAGGCCTTTGCCAAGTTCGGGGAGTTTCTTGGGGCCGAAGATCAATAAGGCTAGACCAGCTATGACTAGTAGATGCATCGGTTGAAAAAGGCCTTCAAACATGGATTCTCCTTGTTTGCTTCTTAGTAAAACTGCATTCTGGCAGATGGCTTTCGAGACCTCTGCGGCTGTCGCACGCTCCCCTTCGCTACGGGTCAGGGTCGCGGGGCGGACGAAGGCGTCCGCCCCTACACTTGCGGTTAGTGACGGGCTGCGTCGGCGTCTGCGGCCAGGTCCTGGAGCAGTTGCGTGAACTGGCTCGATTGGCCAATGAACAGGCCGTCTGCGGTCAGGGCATTCGCTGCACCCATGGCGGCGCCTGTGGTTTCCGTCGGACGAATGATCGAGCACGGGGGAAACTGGCGGCTGAGGAACGTTGTCGGCTCGGGCATGATCAGGTTGGTCTGGAAATTCTCGCCACCAAACGGTGGAGAGTTGAGATCGGGGAAGGTTACAGAGACGCCGGTTACGGGGTCGATCACATTGGGCAGCGGAAGAATGTTTCCTGCCTTGTCCTGCCAGGTTTGGAAATGGCAGATTTCCGTTCCGCCGATGCTCAGGAGGACACGCAGAACTTCTACATTTTTTGCGCGCTGGGCAAGCATCGGGTACAGGCTGCTCCCTCCCTGTTCGATCCATGGGAAGTGAAAACCTGCCGTATAGCCGACTGCTTGTATGAAATTGGCATTCGCCGTGTCGGCGTCGGTTCGGGGAATGGCAGTGTGCTGGCCCAGGGCAAGCGTGGGAATGGCGTTGCGGAATTTATCCCCGAGATCGGGATTGCCTATGCGGCTGCGGTATCGGGTCCAGAAATCGGTGTGAACGGTGAGCTGTGTGAGATTGGTGAGGCGTCCGAAAGTCTTGTTCGATCCCGTGGCCTGGCTCGAGGGGAGAGTACGGAAGGCATCAAGATTGACCGTGTCCGCGCCTTTGGAAGCGAGGTAGGCGTTCAGAAAAACTTCGTGGCTGAGTTCATCTTCGGTGTTATCGGAGATGTACTGGTTCATGTCTGTGTCGAGTTGCAGGATGGCATTGGTGTAAGTGGTGTTTCCGCCGGTGGCTTGCGAGGGATATCCGGGAATCAACTTGCTGGCTAATTTCGAGACTTCTCCGTCCTGGACACCTGCGAGTTCGTTGTATTGCAGCCAGATATCGCTCTCGATGATTTCCGCCGCGGCGACGAAACGAAGGATCGCGGCATCGCCCTTACTGAGCGACCCACTCTTGTCTTGAGCGAAGGCGGGCACGCCCTTCGTCAGCAGAGCGGCACCGGCCGTGGTTGCGGCTCCGGCAATCATGGTGTTTTTCAGAAACGAGCGGCGATTGGAACGGCGGTCGGACGCCGTGTCCGTTGAAGATCGGTTTGCCTCTGCGGTTGAGCGCGTTACTTCGTTGCTCATGGTTCCACACTCCAAATGCTTGAGTTGAATTCCGCGATTTCAGCAGGGATTCGGGTCACGGTGTCGCGAGAGTAAGTCCGGCCCGGTACGGGCTTGTCACGAGCGAGTCCGAGAATTGTAAAAGGTTGGTCGAGAGCGGAATAACATCTCGATTCGAAGATTCAACCGTAGTAAGTGGACGGCGACTTCAAAACGCAGCCAGGTCGCGAAGTCGTTGCAGGAAATCGTCAGGATCGAGGTGAGTCCCATTCATGGGAATGGCAGAGGCTACATGGAAGACTGCATCGTCGAGGGCCGTTGCGTGCTGCCACCCTCCGAGCAAGCCCTGGCGGTAGAAAGAGCGAAGTTGGGTATGACGCAACCAAACAGCCGGCAAGTTCGCTGCCGGACTACATGCCCGGGCGGTCATCTCGATGCTGATCACTCCATCCTTCCCGCAATAGCGTTTGGCTCTGTCCACGCACAATTCGTGGAGAGCCTTC
>DATMOO010000210.1:0-8579 GCA_035568275.1 Candidatus Sulfotelmatobacter sp. | reverse complement strand
ATTTCGGCCCCGTCTTCTCGTAGGTGTAGCCAACCGTGAAATCTGGCAGGTAATCGCGTTTGGCGATTTCGAGCGCCGCCTGGCTCTGCTCCTCCATCGCGCGCGCTTGTTTCAAAGTCGGCGAGTTACTCAAACCCAGTTCTCGCAGGCGGTGGTCATCCAGGGACAACTCGGTGGCTTGGAGGTCGTCACCGATCTCGATGTTCGGCGAATCCTGTTCTCTGCCTAGAATCGCTTTAAGGTTTGCCTGGCTTTGATCTACCTCCTCGTGGTGCATTTCGATTTCCTTCAGGAATGAGGTCAGTTCCAGTTGCGCCTTGAACACATCCTGCTGTTGAGCCATCCCAACGTGGTATTGCGACTCCGCCGTCTGCGCGACGGTTTGAAGTTCGGCTTAAGTCTGCAGGAGTAGAGCGAGGGTCTTTTTCAGGTAGAAAAGATTAAAATAGGTTTCGCGCACCTGCTCCGCGACTTGCCGCTGCTGCACCTCTAAGGCATGGTGCCCGGCCTCGGCTTCCTTCTGAGCTTGTTCGGCCCTGAGACCAAGCTTGCCCGGACCTGGGATGTCTTGCGAAAAGCCAAAGCCTGAATAGTAGAAATCGCTCGTTTCATAGCCCGAGAATGGCTGCGGACTTCCGACCGTGAAGTGCTGTAGGCCGACCTGTGGGTCAGGCAGTGTCGAGACCTGTTTAGGGACTTTAGTTAACGCTTCCGAATGTGTTCGAGCAGCCGTGATCATCGGGCTGCGCGCTAGGGCCTCCTGAACCAACGCCTGAAGCAGGCTCGGGGCCGACACCGCTGCCGTGCTGACTGGAGGCGCCATGTCCGGCGCGAGGTTGGATTCCTGAGAAGCTGCGTCCGTTGAGGTGGCTAAGATGCACGCGAGCGCGTACAGGAAAATGATTGCTCTCGCCGAATTAGTACGTCCGTAAACCGGTATCGTCTCGCTCATCACCGACCACCTTCCGTTGGTATCGAAGCGCACCAAATTGCGCGTCGTACGAACTGTTATACCTGCGTCCCGATGTCCACGACCGTCCCGAATTTGGGAGCAGGCATGCAACCTTCGCCTGTCCCAGCGCGATATGAGATGAGATCACAGCTGGAGAGAGCAGAGACGATCTAAAGGAAGTGGCGTTGGCGACAACTTGGCAGATGATTTTGTTCGTGCGGTCGGCTGAGCGAAGGACTGAGAAAGCCAGCTTGCTCGCGCGATCGTTCCCAGATCCCGAGAGAAAATTGGTTTCGCACGTAGTTCTGGAAGAACTGAACGGGAGCCGAGAAAACGCACAACACTTCGTTCCCGTCGCACTATGCGTCGCGGGTCGCGGACAGTTCGCGCCGCAGCAATCCGCCGCGACGGCATGCGCACATCCGACATTTGCTTGGGCGTGAAACCCCAACGGCAGAACCATCGTCAACGCAATCGCAAGGACCGAAAGTCTCCGTAACACGACTCGCATCATCCTGAACAATGCGCGCCATTGCAAAGAGCATTGTCGCGACTGGAATGTTCTTAGCGTGATTATGGATTGCACGATCAAAGCTCGACACGACGCAAAAGAATCGGCGCGTTGGCGCCCGTTTTATCAGCGGATGCATGGTAAATGTGCAGGCATAGAGTCGGGAACCTTCGGCTCATGGGCAGATCGGACAGGCATCTTTTTTGCTGTCCCAATTGTTGAATGCCAAAATTTACTAACCTTGTCTTCGTATTTGCTCTAGCCATCGGCTCTATCGTGAGCCTCCCGCGCTTATGCGCGGAAGGCTCAGATGGCACCGTAGCGGCGGAGTCTCGCGATGGTTCCAGCTGCGCCGATCGGTACAACGCGCTGCTTGGGCAGGCCAAGGCGGCGCTTGTCAAAGGCGACCGGGGCGCCGCTATCAACTCGCTGATTGCGGCCAAAATCCAGCTGCGCACCTGCGAGGAGTTGGAAGAGCGAAACTCCACCGCCGCAGTCGCTGTCACGCTGAACTCCACACCATCGGCTCGCATCGAGTAGGCGGCCCGCTCTACCAAAGACTTACGGGTTCGAAAGCCTGGTCTATTTCCGAGGGATCGACCTTCTGCCCGCTCTTGAGCCGCTCAATCAAATCGTTGATTTGGGCGCTCTTTTTCAGATAGGCGGGATTCCCAGGATTATTCTTGATGCCACCATGTCTGCCCGCTTGGGCAGCATCCTCAGATGCTTCCTGCAGCTTAGCGATCAATTCGGGATTGACCTGAGTCTGAGCCGGAGCCGCTTGGGCTTCCGGAGAAGTTCGTCCCATACCAACCGGACCGGCCCACGCCGGAATTGCGAACGTGGTAGCGAGCACTGCCGCCGCTGAAATCGTTGAAAGCGTTTTCATCGTCCTTACCTCTGTTTCGTGGCTCGAAGCGACGGCCAAAAGTCAGGCGTTGCACCGAGCTAGTCTAGGGCTCAGCGCACACGCGCTGCCCCTTTCGAATTAGAGCTTTGGCTAAAGCGATCGGTTACAGAGGCAGGATCAAATCTGACGCGAGCAGAACAGATCGAGCCGCATTCGCTGAGGAGGCGGGGCGGCCGAACGATACGTGACCAAGGAGAGGTCAGAGATTTTGTGAAGCGCAACAGGCGCACGGTGACCAATCATGTACACGAGCGTTGGCTGAGGTGCGGTACCTATACTCGGCTTCGCTTTATCGGAGCTTGCGGAAATCCGGCAGCAGTTCGCGGGCATTTGCGAAGAACCCGCAGGACATTTGCTCTGGCAGCACTGCATGCTATTCATCGCTGCTGCGCTTCCAAACCCGCATGCCGGGCCAAGCTGGACAAGCAGTACCCCCAGCAGCAGCATTGTCAACGCCTTTCGCACAACTGTTAGTGTGAACCTGTTCCCGGGTTCCGGCAAGTGGCGTTTGCGAAGGGCGTCGCGATAACAAAGAAGAGAACTGTATGGGCATTTACAACAGGTTCATCCTGCCGCACGTGATCGAACTGACGATGCGCCAAAAGAACTTCGCACCATTCAGAGAAAGAGTGGTCGGGGCGGCGCGCGGCCGCGTGCTCGAGATCGGTATTGGGTCCGGTCTCAACCTCGCGTCATACCGCCCGTGTGCGGAAGAGGTTTATGGAGTCGACCCTTCGACCGAGCTTCTGGCGAAAGCCAGCAATCGTCTCAATACCGCGCGAATCCCGGTGAAATTGGTTGAAGGTTCAAGCGAGAAATTGCCGTTCGACGATCTCAGCTTCGATACGGTCGTCATGACTTTCACCTTGTGCTCCATACCAGACGCGGCCCTCGCTGTACGAGAAATGCGACGAGTGCTGAGACCCGACGGTGAACTGCTCTTTGTCGAGCACGGACAGGCCCCGGATCCCGCCGTAGTCCGCTGGCAAGATTGGCTAACTCCAGCGTGGAAAGCGCTCGGCGGCGGTTGCCATCTCAACCGAAAGATTGACGACCTGATCAAAGCAGGCGGATTTCGTATCGATCGGCTCCGCACTGACTACATGGAATCTGCGCCCCGACCCTTTTCGTTCATTTACGAGGGCAGCGCACGCCCGGTCTGAAGCCACCGCAGGCTTGCGGTCGCTGTGACCTGCGCCGTGTAACCAATCACTATCTTCGTTCGAACTCACCTGTAGATACCGATCGATCGAAGAGTCCACAACGGGACCGGTCATCTCTGGCGTATGTTGTGGTATCAGATAGCGGTTGACCGCGCGCAACCAATGGACGAAGCCGCTCATCCCAACGAACAGGAGCTCCGAGCGCTGATGATATCCGGCCTCGATGGTGATGGAGCGGCTCATCGGGCGCTGCTCGAGCGGTTGAGTAGTCATTTGCGCGGCTATTTCAAACAACGATTTGCGCGCATCGGCCACGGTCCAACGGAGGCGGAAGACCTGCTGCAGGAAGCCCTCATGGCGATCCACACGCGCCGGCATACATATGATCGGTCGCAGCCTCTCACTCCCTGGGTCTATGCGATCGCACGCTACAAATTCCTGGATTATCTACGTCGTACGAAAGCTTCGTTCAGGGACCTGCCGATCGAAGATGCGACAGAAATCATGGCTCACGACGACTCGGGCGGCATCGACAGCGGCCTGGATCTGGAGCGGCTCATGAGTGGGCTGTCGTCCAAGGCAAGGCAGGCAATTCAGTGCGTGAAGCTGGATGGGCTGAGCGTGCGTGAGGCAGCAGAAAAGTGCGGGATGTCAGAATCGGCAATCAAGGTTTCGGTGCATCGCGGCCTGAGGGCGCTGGCAGTGCTGGTCAGCCGGGAGAGTAAAGCATGAACACAGATAGGCTCATCGACATGCTGAGCACCAATCTTGAGCCAGTGAAGATCGGACAACTCTGGAAGGCACTCGGCTGGGCGATTCTCATCGGCTTGGTGGCTGCCTTTGGTGTGATGCTGGTCTGCTTCGGTATTCGGAGCGATCTCATCGCCGGGAACCAGTCCGGTGCATTGGCTCTGAAGACGATTTTCGCTCTGAGTTTGGTGGGTACTGGCGCAGCCTTCCTGATCAAGTCCATGGTCCCCGGCCAACAGGCGGGCCGCCGCCTCGCCCTGATCTTCCTTCCGTTCTTCGCAGCAAGCGCGGTCGCTCTCGCAATGGTGGTCCGGCAGCCCGCGCTCGCTTCGGGAGGCGTGATGGGGGGGGCAGCCGCGTTGCTCTGCCTATTTTGCATTCCGTTTCTTGCGATCATTCCTTTTGCTCTGCTGATTTGGGCGCTGCGCAAGGGTGCGCCAACTGAGTTGAGACGCAGCGGTGCAGTAGCTGGTCTGGTTGCTGGAGCGATCGGAGCGACTGTCTATTCATTCAGCTGCCCAAGCGATTCGTGGCTTTTCGTTTTCCTGGGTTACACCGCTGCAGTCGCGCTCTGTTCGATTGTCGGAGCACAGGTTGGACCCCGCCTGTTGCGCTGGTAGCTCCCTGGAGTCCGTAGTGGCCTGTTAACGTCAGACGCTGGCGAAAGGCTAGAATCTGGCCTTGGCGACTCTGTAGCTTCAGCTCGGCAGGAGGGTCAGATGGCCGTCGTACTGATTACGGGATCCAGTTCAGGAATCGGAAAGCTAAGCGCTCTTGAGTTTGCGCGCCGAGGTCACCGGGTGTTCGCTTCGATGCGCCGTTTAGAGAGCGCACGGTACATTCTGGCCGACGCGCAAAAGGAAGGTCTGACGATTGAGACGCTTCAGCTGGATGTCACCGATGCCGCCTCCGTAAGAACAGCGGTCGAGGGGGTGTTGCGGCGAGAGGGCCGGCTGGACGTGCTGCTGAACAACGCAGGCTTCGGCAGCTTCGGCCCAATTGAAGACTACACCGATGAGGAACTCAGAGAGGTATTCGAGACGAATCTGTTCGGTGCGATTCGGACCACGCGTGCGGTGCTTCCTGCGATGCGCGCGCGACGATCGGGTACGATTGTCATGGTGAGCTCGATCTCCGGCTTGCGAACTTTTCCGTTCATGGCGGTCTATTCCGCGAGCAAGTTCGCGCTCGAGGCGATCAGCAATGGATTGCGATGCGAACTGAAGCCCTTCGGCGTGCGCGTGGTCATGGTGGAACCGGGAAACTTCAATACTCGGGCCGGAATCAACATGCATTTTCCGCAGAAGGTGAAATCCGGATCGCCAAGCGACCCGCTGTACTTAAGGCTGATCGAGAAGCGGCGAATTGCCGGGAAGAACGTCACGTTCGGTAACGCGCGCGAGGTCGCGAGGGTTATTGCTGACGCGGCGGAGGCGAAAGAGCCCGAGGCGCGCTATCTCGTTGGCAAGGATGCGGAACAGCTAGTTGGACTAACGCCCCTGAGCTTTGAACGAATGATAGATGAGATGATGAGTCTAAGGGCGGAAGATTGACTAGAACTTGGGCCGGGGCGAGAATTTTTGATCTGGGCGAAGGATTCTGGAGCGCGTGCCGAGCCCATCGGCTGACGTTGATTCGTCATTGCTCGGAGAGGTTCGTTAGAATCGACTCAGAAATGCGATTTTCAGGGAGGTAATGGTTTTATGAGTGACACCGACGGCCTCCGCAATACGAAGATGCCGCTCAATAACGGCTCCGATGAGATTCCAGCGCTCGGTTTTGGCACGCTGATTCCTGACCCGATCGCAACAAAAGAGGCAACTAAGGCCGCGCTGGAGGCGGGCTTTCGTCAATTCGATTGTGCCGAACGCTACCGAAATGAAGAACAGGTGGGCGAAGCAATGCGCGCGGTGTTCAAGGAGGGCAAGCTCAAACGGAAGGACGTTTTTGTAGGTACGAAGCTCTGGAACAACAATCATCGTCCCGAACGCGTTAAGCCCGCCTTCGAGGCGAGTCTGAAAAGACTGCAACTGGACTATGCCGACTTATACAGCATCCATACTCCATTCGCTTTCAAACCCGGCGACGAGCAAGACCCGAGAGACACGAACGGTAATGTGATTTATGACGACTCGACGACTCTGACGAATACCTGGAAGGCGTTAGAGAGCCTCGTGGACGAAGGTCGGTGCAAGGCGATCGGATTATCAAACGTAAATTTGGGACAGCTGAAAGGGGTGTTCGATATCGCTCGCGTAAAGCCGGCTGCTGTTCAGGTCGAATCCCATCCGTATCTACCTGAATGGGAGTTGCTCGACTATTGCAAGAGGAATGGCATCGTGATGCAGGCCTTCGCTGCTTTGGGTCATGGTATTGAACCCAAGTTGATCGACAATCCTGTGATCACCGTCATTGCGAAGCGCGTCAACAAAACCCCCGCTCAAGTCCTACTAGCCTGGGCGCTGCAGCGCGGCACGGCTCCTCTCACCACAGCGACAACCATCCGCTACATCCAGGAAAATTTTGATGTCTCGACTCTTCCCGATGACGCCATCAAGGAAATTAGTGAAGGTATCAGTACGCGAGTCCGGCTCAATTCGGTTGTGAACACCGGCATCCCGGGGTTCATTCCGAGGGAAAGATGAACGTCCAAGCCACGTCGCCGCCGTAGACGCTTTGCCCGAAGTCATCGGCCCTTCGGTGTCGTCGAGCGAGCTTCGCGGATCGAGACGCAACTTGACCGAGGCTTGATGGCGGCGGCTACCAGCTCATCGCGCGTCTTCGCCCCTTGAACTCTTCAGATTGTATGCAATATCCATAGGTACGCGTACGTATGGCATACTGACAGTGTCATCAAGTGAAGCGTCCGGTCACGATATGGAGGGCCGGATCATGGGGAGGCCAGCCAACCCTTGAGACGCCCAACACAAGTTATGTCTGCGCTGGTGTTGGCGATCACTATATGCGCTCCTGTAGGCGCTGCGGTGGTCGAGCCGGGACAACTCATTACTCCTGGCAACGCGTCGTTGGTGGCGGCCCTGGTCAGCCCCGGGAACTTCATCCTCGTCCGGCAAGGGATGCAGATGAAGATTGGCGCGACCGGGCGGATCGATTTTCCACCGCCCTATCAGGACGCTACCGAGAAATACTCGGGGCAGGTCACCCTCAACCAAAAGGGCGAGCTCGAACACTACGTTGCGGGACTGCCGTTTCCCCTTATCGACCCGAACGATCCACAGGTAGCGACGAAAGTGATGTGGAATTTGAGCTTCGGACCCGAACTCGCCGACACCATTCAGGTCAACAACGTGGAAGTGACAGGCACACGAGCGGGTGGTGGCTGGCTATTCGGCGGACTCATTTTCGATGACACAACCGATCTGACCTTCTACAGCGCTATTGGCCGCACCGAAGTCGATCCGATTCCAGCCAATCCCAATTTCGCCGGCAGGGGAATTCGTTCCACATTTTCAGTATCGGGGGCTCTAACGCGCATCCGCTACACCGACCCAAACGTGGCGGATGATGCGTTTATTTTCGGTTACGGGCGGGTTGCAGCAACGGTGCTGTCAGACTCCGCCAAGGGAAATATCGATGCGGATTCTTACTTCGGGTTTGGAGCGAAAATCGAAGACTTCAACTACCGACTGCTCGGAATCGCGCCAATGCTGGCTTCAGTACACGCCGAGCACTCTCCCGCGAAAGCCTGTCAGTTCGACAACAGCGAGCGTCCATGTCCGGAGAACTGGGAGATCAGAACCCTGTATGTCATCGAAGCAACCGAGAAACCGCGCCCGTGGCACAAGCTTATCGGCAGCGCAGGCGTCAGTATTCCCAAGCGTATCCTTTATGTCGACTCTGAAGGATGGTTCGTCACTGCATCTGATCAATACAATCGCAGCGGCGGCTTGTGGAAAACGCTGGCGATTTTTACCGGTTACCGGGATCGCTCGATGCCTGAAGCGCAGGTTGCCATCTATCCCTTCAAGCGGCTGTTTCAGACCGCGATGATCGACGAGGACATCGAGGACACAATGCGTTTTACCTCGATCCTTTACCTGCCAGGCACCGAGGTCGCCGAGCACGAAGGCTGGGGCACCGAGGTCGCCGAACACGAAGGGTGGTACATCGACGCCGGCGCCATAATTCACGCTTCCACATACGCGGCGGCCGCGAAGCTGATCAATGAGTACCCGGGCAACACCAGGTGATCCATCGCTGTCGGTTCCGGTTACAGTGCTCCGCGAGCGATTAGTGCGACGAAATCACCCTCGGTCAGGATGCCGACCAGCC
>DATMOO010000209.1:0-3095 GCA_035568275.1 Candidatus Sulfotelmatobacter sp. | reverse complement strand
TCTCGAAGGTATTGTCCATGAGCGTGAAATCCGAAGGGGTAGCGCCGACGCCCCGATACCGATTACCGGCCGGTTAAGTTGACTACCGGCCGGTTTAGTTGATCAAGCGCTGATTCAATTCTGCTGCTGGTGCAGGATCGATGCTCGCCCATAGGTAGGGCGCACGTTTTGTCTATTGCGTGATCTACGCATAAAGGCAGCGGCTTCTTAGGCATGAGCGGGTTGGATCATTTAAACTACCGACCACGCTTGCAGGTTTCCATGGGTCAGTAAGCCCAACTGGTTAATACCAAATGAAACCACCCAATCGACGCCCATTATAGCAGTGCCAATCCACGGTTTCTTCGCCTTCCTGCCAATCGCCGTGCCCCCAGCCAGTGCTAAAATGACCGCCACGACCGAAGCCTCCACCATGTCCACCTCCTCCACCGTGGCCGCCGCCTCCTCCACCATGTGCGAAACGCCGAGGTGGGCGCGAGCGCCAGAATGCCGGCCAGAACCAGACCGACCAATGAACCCTTCATCAATCTCATCGGTGATCTTGGTTCTTGCTTTGGCAAAAGACGCCGCTGCCAGCCTCTGGAAAAATTGGAAATCACGACATCCTCTCATCACAAATCGGCAACGCGAACTGACGCCCTGGGACAGATTTGCCTTCGCCTAGAGCCGCCCTCCGTGAGCTTCGATAATCGAGCGACTGATCGCCAACCTCATGCCCAGACCCTGAGGCTTCCTGCTATTGTTCGAAAGAGTCTTTTCGCAAGTACTCGTTTGGCTAATAACCATCTTCTTTTCGGAGAAGCCGGGACGACAGGTCGAACGTCCAATATTCCGTCCCGATCAAAGTTTTTGGCCGCAAGTTTATAACTTGGCTGGAAGCAAGCACCTATGAATTTCGAAGGCCGTTGGCACGGAAACTGATCTAAGGCTTGAGGAAAGCAACGCCGAGCCGAACAGTGAATGGTGCCATGCGTTACCCAGCACCGATGAAAAGGATTTTCTCAATTATCGCGACATTCGTGTTCCCATGCTTCACCGACTAGAGGGGTGCGGCCAGGAAAGTGATATTTGGGTTAACCCCACACATTTTCAAGCGGATAGCAGGCAACCACGCGCTGCATCACTGCCCGCTCTCGCGGCGTGAGGGAGGCGAACCGGCTACGCAGTTCTTCAACCGCTGCCCGCTGACTGAGACCCTTGCGGTCCCGTTCCAGCGCCTGCTGAATAGCATCGAGCAGATCCTTGTCGCGGAAAGGCTTGGTCAAAAACTCCACGGCCTCGGCTTTTCGTCACACGGACGCTCATCGGGATATCGCCATGGCTAGTGATGAAGATAATGGGAATTTCCATCCCGGCATCACTCGTTCGCCTCTGCAGATCAAGCCCATTGAGTCCCGGCAGCCGCACATCGAGCACCAGGCAGCTGGGCACGTCTCGGCGCTTGCTCCGCAAGAACTCCTGAGCCGAGGCGAAGAGCTCGGCCCGCAGCCCAACCGACCGAATGAGGTTCTTGAGTGACTCGCGCATCGGCGCATCATCATCGACAACGAACACCATGGCGTCTGTTTCGGTCATGACATCCTCTCATCACGAATTGGCAACGTGAACTGAAAGACGGCGCCCCGGGGCGCATTTGCCTTCGCCCACAGCCGTCCTCTGTGAGCTTCGATAATCGAACGGCTGATCGCCAACCCCATGCCCAGGCCCTGAGGTTTAGTCGTATAAAAGGCGTCGAAAAGACGCTTAAGACGCTGCGGATCCAGCCCAGGACCCGAATCTCGCACGGTAGTCAAGACGTGGGTCCATCCGGCGTCGGCCAAAGCTCCATCCTCGTATCTTTCTTCCTTTGATTGGCCGTGGATCTCAGTAACCTTCTCGGAACTTACCCCCAGCTCGCGCGGACCCTCACCCACTCCAATCATGGCTTCGATAGCGTTCATCAGCAGATTGAGAATCACTTGTTGCAATTGGATCTTATCTCCCAATATCAAGGGTAAATCGTTTGCGAGCTTAGTCTGAAGTAACACGCGATTCCGCTGCACTTCGCTGCGCGCCATAGCGACGACTTCGCCTATTGTCTCGTTGAGGTCGAGCCAGTCCTTCTTCGGCGGCGCCTTCTTGGCCAGAGCGCGAATCCGCGCGATGATTTCGCTGGCTCGATTTCCATCGCGGATAATGCGGCGAATCGCCTCGCGGGTTTCGGCGAGGTTAGGCGAATCCCGAGACAGCCAGCGCAGGCTGGCGTTGGCATTAGTCACCACGGCAGCGAGGGGTTGATTGATTTCATGAGCGATCGATGCGGTCAGCTCCCCCAGCGTCGTCACGCGCGTCACGTGTGCCAACTCCGTCTGCGCTTTCTGCAACGCTTCTTCGGCGCGTTTTTGTTCGCTTAAGTCGAGCACGAAAGCGACACCTTCGTTCCCACTTCCTTCGAAGATCGCGCCGCCGATCATCACGGGCACGCGGCTGCCGTCCTTCCGGAAGAACTCCTTCTCGAACGGTTGGACGGTCCCAGTCGCCTTTACCTCTGCCACGGCCGGTTCGTCCCGGTCGCGCGATTCCGCCGGTGTCAGGTCCGTCCAGCGCACACGACCCGTGGTGAGATCTTCACGGCTGTATTCCAGCATGTGGAGAAACGCTTCATTGGCCTCGATAATCTCACCTTCGAGGTTCCAGATGAAGATCCCGATAATGTTGGCATCGACCAGGCGCCGGATCTTCGCTTCACGTTCTTCGAGATCGCGGTAAAGACGGGTATTCTCCAGGGAGATCGCCGCCTGCGACGCAAGCAGTTTCAGTACCGCGATCCGCGTCGGAGTGAAAACGTTGGGGGTCAAGTTATTTTCGAGGTACAGCAGACCGATAAGTTTGGCTTGGTTAATCAACGGCAAGCAGAGAATTGAGCGGGCGTGCTGCTGACGGATGTAGGTATCCGCAGAAAACGGATGCTGTGCTGAAGCATCGTCTAGAATCACACTCTCCTGGGTGCGCACGACATAATGGACGATCGACTCTGGCACCGCAGCATCGGCCACGGACGGTTCTCCCAGACGCACGATGATTGTGTCCCCGCTGGTTGTGGCTTCCGCCTCTAT
>DATMOO010000208.1:0-9882 GCA_035568275.1 Candidatus Sulfotelmatobacter sp. | reverse complement strand
GCCGGCAGGATGCCGGCGCTACAGTTGAAGCCCGCGTCCTTTTGCGCGCCTGCACGGCGCGGAGCAAGCCGTGCCCTCTTTAGAACTATTCTTGGGATGGCTGCTTAGAAGGTGAAGGCTACTCCGCCGCGGATGGAGCGGGCGGAATCTACCAGATAGACGGTTTGACCGTCCTGGCCCAGCACGGGCACATAGCCCTGGGCTAGCAGGTTGCGGATGTCGATCAGAGCTTCCATGTGGCCGCCCAGAGTGGGAATGGGCTGGCGGATGAAGACGTTCAGGTAAGGATCGCTGTGTCCGGGCGAGGCATTGAACATGTCCACCGGAGTCAAGGATGCGCCGTTCATCCAGCGGTACGATGCGATCCAGCGGGTGTGCGTGCGTCCGACTGTGCCGCTCAATTTGGCAGCCAGGGCGTGGCGGCGTTGGGTAGTGATCCACTGCTGTGCCTGCTGAAGCGGAACGTCGGGACGAGAGAGATCTAACACTCCGCCGAATGCGTAGTCGAGCGTCGCCGTCAGATCGGAGGAGAACTTGTGCTGCAACACGACTCGGACGCCGCTGGTGTCGAGATTGCGGCCGGCGTAGCTGAAGGTTCCGGAACTCAGATCGGGAAGCAGGAATCCGTTCACCGTCGTCACATTCCCTACGCCAGTCAGAGCTGGATCCGTGATGCGATCGGAGAACATCGCGACCTGAAAATTGTTCTTACCCACACGCTGCGAGAGGCTGACTTCTTGATGATGCGCACTTTCGATCCTGGTCGAGAAGTTCAGAAGGCTGACACGGGGATTGGATTCGCTCAAATCAGCGGGGGCGGAATCGAATCCTTTTTCTGTACGCGTATCGGGACGCGAAGTCGCGTAATCGTATTCGACCACGGTGTTCGGGGAAAGATGCATGTCGAACGAGGCGTAGGGGCGAAATGCATTGAGGCGCCCGAGAAATTGGACGGTCTGGAGTTCGCTGCCGAATTTGAGTTCGAGGACATCCCCAAGAACGAGGTCATCTCCCGCAGAAAGCGCCAGCGCCTGGAGCGCGGCATTGTGCAGGTTAGGATCGGAAGGAGCAAAACGGCTCACGCTCAGAGCCATGGTTGGCTCGGAACCATTGGGCAGGCGACGCGAGTAACGCGCGCGCACCACTGCCGAGGGAAGGCTCACGCCATAGGCCACGTTGCCGCTGAAGGCGAGTGTGCTGTCGGAAAAGATGGAGCGCTCCAAGGTGAAGCTGGTGCTCATGTCTGAACCGGTGCCGTAACCTGCGGCCGCAGAACCGGCGACGAACGAGACCTGTCCGCTGAAATCATGATTCTGTTTTTCCGCGGAAACAGGATCGTCGAATATGCGCAGAATGGGTCGATTGGCGACCGAACGCAGAGTCCATTTCCAATCGTCGTCATCGGGGAGAGTGCGGACGGGGCCGAGTTGCATCGCGCCTAGAAGAGTGCTGAGCGTGATGTTGACATTGATGCTGCCGCCGGGACGCAGTCCGATTTTCTCGCGAAGCGCGGGCAAGAAAGAAGGAGCGCTGACTCTCAGGCTATAGAAACCGGGCAGTAGGCCGGTGGCTGTATAGTGGCCGGCTTCATCGGTGAAGACCGTAAACGTGCGGTTGGCAGCACCGAGGATCTGAACCACGGCTCCCATCTGAGGAGTGCCCGAGTTATTGCGGACGAATCCCGAGATCGCTCCTGGCCGATCTGCGGCCAGAGCAGGAAACGAGAGCCCGAAAATAAATGCCCAAGTTGCGAGCTTATTCAGCTTCAACTTTGCCCCACCCCCTGGGGGAATGCAGGGAGTTACTCTACTGCAAACATCGCGGACGGATCAATGGTCTGCTTCGAAACGTTATCGTTGACCTTAATCTGAATCCGGTAAATGCCCGGCTGAAGGTTAGCAGCCGCAATCGACTTCTGCAAGGTGACCTGGTCGCCGACATTGCCCATCGTGTCGGTGCTCTCAAGCTTCTCGACCACCGATTTATTGGTGGCAATGTTAGTGATCTGATATTCGAACGTGGCGGAAGGCTTGTGGGTCTTCTCGTCCACAGTGAGATTATAGACCTGCATCCAGAAATTCAGCTTCGGATCACGGTCGCGTTTGAAGACGGCAGGCTTGCCGTCGGCGGTGCCGACGCGCGGACGGACTTTCATGGTGCCGATCACAAAACTGCCGCTGCCGATTTGCGTTGTCGGAACCTTCTCCATCTGGTCGGCAACGATGAGGCTGGAGGTCGCCAGCTTGTCTTCGGAATATTCCGGAACCGTGACGCTACGGCTGTAGACGCCCTTGCGGTCGCCGTTCACATCTTTCACTGCGATGTAAAGCTTGTAGTGGCCGGGGCGGAGCGGCATGGCCTTCCAGTAGACCGAGGCGTTCTCGGCGGTGCGCGGCAACAACTCGGCAGGCACATCGACCTGCACGGTGTCTTCGAACGTCTGAACAATCTTGTTGGTCAGCGTGGAGAGCTTGCCGTAGATATTGACGGTGCCGCGCTGCACGCCTTCTTTGTTGACGAAGGTGATGTCGCGATTCCTCATCTGGATGGTGACGGGAACCAGGACGGTGTCGCTCGTCACTTTCACGAAGTCAGAGCGGACATCGAACGGCATGGGGTTGAGGATGACTTTAGAATTGACCTCTTCGGTCAGATCCGTGAACTTGATTTTGGGCGCCTGCTGTAGTTTGGCGAACTGTTCGAGCCGGTCGAACTGCTTGGTCTGGAGCGAGGCACTGTCAGGACCAGCGCCAAGGCGCTCGAGTCCGCCGCCGTTGAAACGGGCGGCCTTGTTGGACATGCCCATCTGTTCCCACATGGTCAGTCCGGCGTTCGGAGTCATCAGCAAGGCATCTTTTTCCGAGCGATCCATCGTCATGTGGTATTCGCCGCACATGCAGGTGTCTACAAACTCGATGATGACTTCCTGACCGATGCCTTCGATGTAGCGGTAGCGCCACTGTTCAAACGGAAAGGTAGAAGTCTCTCCGCCGCCTTCTTCCATCGGACGCTCGTAGGAACCGCCGGAGGGATGAGATTCGATTTCGTCAGGCTTGCCAAACACGATGTAGATGCGGCCGCGGTCCGTCTTCCATCCTGGGACACCCGCGGCGAAGTGCTCGTTGGCGTAGGCGATACGCTGGTAGTGCTCTTCCTTATATTCGTTCTCTTCGGTGTCGGGCGTGGGATCGCGGCGTTGCCAGAAAGCTTCGATGAAGTTGTCGCGCTCTTCGTCGTTGGAGAGCTGCTTAAAGGCGGCGCGCTCTTCGTCCGTGATGATGTAGGGGACGTCTTCGTCCAGCCACTTCTTGTAGGTCTTCGTCAGCTCGTGCTTCAGGGCCTGCGCATTCTTCTTGCGCTGTTTTTCGTTCTGGGGACGCTTTAGCGGATCAACCGCATCCGCGGGTTGCGCCTGCGCTGTAGCAGCCTTGTCGGCGGACTGTTGACTTGGCTGAAGCTCATCTTTGGACTGGTCTTTTGGCGGATCTTTTGGCTGATCCTGGGCGACGGCGACCGAGGCCATAAAACCCAAAACTAAAATGAGCGCAACTTGAAGGGTTCTTTGAACAGAAAGCCGGAACATGAGGGGACTCCTACCAGACAACCGTCGTCTGCTTATTTTAGGCTCTAAACCTTGTGGAAAGCAAGGTTAAGTCTTGCCCAGAGAACTAATTGAGGCCCTTGTACCGCGTTAGCTAGGAAGCTGTGGAAATGCGCCTGAGTTGCCTGAGGGAACAATTAAACATGGTGGAAATCAAGGCCTCTGGGTACGACGGGCGAGCAGCCCCGTTCGCCACAGCCGCCGGGGACGGCGGCGCTACGGTTACCACTGCCATCTTCTTGAACTGCGGGTCTATAATAGGGCGTTCCGGGGGCAGTCGGTAACACTCCCCACGTAACGGGTCTCGGCACTCCTAAACTCATCTGATCGGGAACTTTCTCTGGCACAAGCACGTAACAGAGGATGTGTGCCCGTCACCGTGACCGGTGGGGATCGTTGCTTTTCTTGGAAGATTAACGTTATGGCGCGTATCTGACACCAGGAAAAAGGTTTTCCCGGATGTGACGGGAGCTATGAAAGCTTGGAAAAAAATCGCTATCGGTGTCGGGGTGCTGGTTGTGCTGGCGCTCATCATCGGCTTCACGGTTCATCAGAGCAGCAAGAACGTGGCGACCGTGCAGACCGGAAAAGCGCAGCGCCAGGATCTCTCGACGATCGTGAGCGCTTCGGGCGAAATTAAGCCGAAGACTTACGTAAACATCGGGGCAAACGCGTTCGGAAAGATCACCCGCCTGTATGTGAAGGAGGGGGATCACGTAAAGAAGGGACAGATGCTGGCGCAACTGGAAAACGTACAGTCGTCGGCCGATGTGAATGCGAACGAGGCTTCGTTGCAGGCGGCGCAGACGGATGCGGTCGCGGCGGATGCGGCGCTTAAGACCTCGCAGGCGGATCTGCTGCGGGCGGAGGCGGACCGCGAGCGCAACAAGCTGGACTGGGAGCGCGCCCAGAGCCTGTACAAGGACGGCCTGATTTCGAAGTCGGATTTCGACAGCCGGAAAAACGCGTGGGCGACCGCGGATGCGGGGTTAACCCAGGCTGAGGCCCGGGTAGCGCAGGCCAAAGCGCAGAACGATTCGGCTGACCGGCACATCACACAGGCTAAGGCCATGCTGACGCGCTATGCCGATGCGCTGCAGAAGACCACGTATCCGGCGCCGTTCGATGGTGTGATTACGAACCTGCCCGTACGCGAGGGTGAAACGGTTGTGATCGGCATTCAGAACGCGCAGGGCAGTACGCTGATGACGCTTGCCGATATGTCCGTCATCACGGCCGAAGTGAAGGTCGATGAGACTGACATCGTGAACGTGAGGCTTGGACAACCCGCCGAAGTGACGATCGACGCCATCCCGAAGAAGATTTTTCACGGCAAGGTGTCGGAGATCGGAGACAACGCGATCGTGCGCTCCAGCGGTGTTTCGACGTCGCAGCAGAACGTAGCCAGCGAAGAGGCCAAGGACTTCAAAGTCGTGGTGACGTTGACCGACGCTCCGCCGGATTTGCGGCCCGGGCTGTCGACGACGGCGAAGGTTACGACCGCGACTCGAAGCAACGCGCTCTCGGTACCGATCCAGGCCTTGACCATGCGAACCAAGGAGCAGATGGATCAGCAGAATAACACCCCGGGATCGGTTCATGCTGCGGCGCCCGCGGTGAAGGATGTTGCATCCAAATCAAAAACTGATGACGCGCTACAGGGAGTGTTCGTGATCCGCAACAAGAAGGCGATCTTTGTGCCGGTCGCGACCGGGATTACGGGCAGGACTGATATCGAGGTGCTCGAGGGACTGAACGAAGGGGACGAGGTTATCACCGGGAGCTATAAGGTGCTGCGCAGCCTGCGCCCGGGTAGCAGCGTCAAGATCGACAACAGAGCGCCCAAGAAAGAAGAAGAAGAAACCTCATAACGTTAGCCGCGCTGGCGCGTCCAAAAGGAAACAGTAAGGTCTCAGAAATCGGAGCCCAAAACAGAAAGAACACAGCCTAGATCGGAGAGGTCGAGTGGCACCGGACCAGGAGAAAAACATGGCAACCGCAGAAGTCATCAGTATGCCGAATACCGCAGTCCCGAATCCTACGGCGGTAACGCCGCCGGAATCGTGCATGATCGCGGCTGAAGATCTTTGGAAGACGTACGACATGGGGTCGGAGCAGCAGGTACACGCCCTTCGGGGAGTGAACCTGCGCATTCAGCGGAACGAGTACGTGGCAATCATGGGGCCGTCCGGGTCGGGGAAATCAACCCTGATGAACCTGATCGGTTGCCTGGACACTCCCTCGCAGGGCAAGTACTGGCTAAACAGCCAACTAGTCAGCGAACTCGACGACGATGAACTGGCGCGGATTCGCAACAAGGAAATCGGATTCGTGTTCCAGACGTTCAACCTGCTGGCGCGTGCTACGGCCCTCCATAATGTCGAGTTGCCGCTGATCTACGCGGGCGTGCCGACAGAGGAACGGATGGAAAGAGCAAAGGGAGCCCTGAGCGCGGTCGGTATGGAATCTCGCATGAGCCACAAGCCCAACGAACTCTCGGGCGGGCAGAGGCAGCGTGTCGCGATTGCGCGCGCTCTGGTGAACAAGCCCTCGATCATCCTGGCTGACGAACCCACTGGAAACCTTGACTCGCAGACTGGCGTCGAAATCATGGCACTGTTTGATCGTCTGCAGTCCGAGGGGAACACGATCATCCTGGTCACGCACGAGCACGATATTGCCGAGTACGCACATCGTGTAATTCACATTAAAGACGGCGTGATTGCCAGCGATCAGAAGAGCAGCGGCCGCCGCAACTAGCGCCAGTTTTCTTTTGAGAGGAAAAACGCCCAGCCGCGTGGCTGGGCGTTTTTTTGTTTGGAGCATCCAGACGGCGACCTCACAGCGGATCTCACCCCCGGCGACTCGGTAGCGCAATCTTGGGCAACAGATAAGGCCTCGGTGCTATTGTTGCAGGAGAGGACATAGGGAATGGCGTTTCCTGATGATGATCCCACGGTCCAGCACGGTGACCGTACAATGCAACTGATTGACTGGTTGGTGGGACGCTTGGAAGAGTGCCTCGGCGAGGTTCTACCGCTCCAGACAGATGATCTTTTGAAAGACCATGCGACGGATGCTCGTAACAGCATGGCATCAGCCATCGAGCAGTTGAGCCTTGCACGTGTCAAAAAAGAGCAGCAACTCGGGGGCGGCACCAGCTAGAGAAACGCACACTATACGGACAGTGCTTTGACAGCCAACTGCGGTTTTCAGTGTCATGGCCTTCGACAACGACCCGATCACGATTTGTTTGCCTCGCCCTCTTTTACTCGCTTCATCAATTCAAGCATCAAGGCCGATCCGGTAGACATGATGCTCTGTGGCGGGTTCAGCTATCACGTACATCCCTGAGCGGGTGAGGAGCGTAACCTGCGTTCCGGACTTCGGAAGGACAGTATCTTTTCGCAGTACGGCTCCCGAACTCTCCGGGATCGTTGAGGCGATCAGACGTTCACACAGCAACTTTATAGAGGCATCAGGCTTATCCCAGAAAATGGCTTTACCTGAGAAATTGAGGTAGCGCGCTGAGCCGTCCTCATAACCAGCCAACGTGTCATACGCTCCGCGCATGGGTACCTCGATGACTACACCGAGAATCTCCTTGCGTAGGTTGGCATTCGGCTGCTTCCCGAGTTCGCGCAAAGCTGACCAGACCCATAGCTGTATGCGCGTCTCCAGATTTGGAGTTCCCAGAATGCTGCGCAATTTAGTTTTGGCCTCTTCCGTCTTACCCGCCTTCGCCAACTCCACCGCATCGGCGAAGGTTTGGAACGGTCCCGGCGTCCCGTCTAATTTCAGTCCTTGTACTAACACCGCCATTGGTTAGTGAAATGGCCTGTGGCTCTTCAAAAACTCCATCTTCCACCCAACAGCCAAAATTTGGGGGATACAAAATACCTAGAAAATCGAGAAAGTCGATTGTAGGACGCTTTCTTTTCAGCATATTCCGCAGAGGCAAAGAGGACTCCAAGGCCCCCTGTACCTGATTGGCAAGAAATCGCCTCATTTGCTCCGGCTTGCTTCTTCTACAACGGCACCATGTTCGCGGACGACGATCTTGGAGACGGTTGCCCCTGTTTTCACGAACTCAAACGTCAGGTCACGATCGACGGTGAAAAAGACGGCCTCTGACTCGGGATGTAGCACAAACTTCTTGTCGCCTCCTAGTACCAGGATGAGGAGGTTGTCGGCGCGAGTGACTGTTACCGCGCCAGATTTCGGCGCCTCGTACTTGCCAGCATAGTGTTCGAGCGCATCGGGTTGAATCGTAACTTCTTTTCGGGTGTTCTCGTAGGGGGCGTCGCGATGATCGTAGCTGACCGCCCGAGCCATCTTCCACATGCCGTCTTTCAGCAGCCACACGTGGAAGAACTTCGCCACACCATCGCGGTACTCGGGCTTGCCGCTGTCGTTGATGAAAAAATAATGTTCGCCCGAGAGAACAGCCCCGTAGGTCACGCCGTTCTTTTGAAGAGGGAAGACCTTCACTGTGTCGAGAATGGCTTCGCGCCGCAGCCGAAAGTTCGGTTTGCCGCACAGGCCGGTTTTCAAGAGCTCGACGAAGGGATCGAGTCCGACCGTGAGTCCACCCTTGTCGTGGTAGAACTCGAAATCAGGCCAGAAGAATTGTGACATTTGGGCGACGTCGCAGCGGTTATACGCGTCCCAAAACGCCGCGTCTTCGTGACGAATCGTGCCATCCAGGGTAGCTTTCTCGTCTTGGGCAAAAACTGGGAGATAAAGCAAAAACAACATCAGGCTCAGCTTAAAAGACCAATGCATTCTCATCCGAATCCTCTCAGTTGAGTAGGTACGTGTGAGAGGACTGCACGGTTCCCTCGAAGTAAGGTTTTAGGTTAGAGGGTCGGTGACTGCTCGCCTTCATTGTTTGAACGGCCGACCAGACGATACTTGGCGAAACATCTCGCCATTCAAGCGGCTGCGCAATTGCGAACAAGCCCGGAGGGTCCATTTCGGATTTCGTAACGGACATCACGAACCTTCTCGCGCCCAGCCCAACCTCAGAGAAACTATTCGCACCTCGAAGGTGTCGTATGAAGTGGATCGCACGAGTGTGGCCTTACGCCTTGGTCGCCATCTCCGTGATTGGTCTTGTCTACATGGCGTTGGCTCGCCGCTTCTGATTCTTGACCATTCGTTACGGGTTGGGCCGTAGCTTAACATCCTAATTACGCTCAAGACCCCTCGGACTCATGCTTCTCTTCGGTCTCTTGAATGCCTGTGACTTACATCATCGACACCACCAGGAAGCTGATCCGCACAACCTGTAGCGGTGCTGTCACTTTGGAAGACGTGGTGGACCATTTCGCAAAGCTGGAAGATGACCCGGCCTGTGCCGGGCATCTGGACGTCATGCTCGATGTCCGCGAGGCTGATTCGCCGCCTGAAAGCAACCAACTCAAGATCGTCAATTGGCATGTAGCCGCCATTCGCGCAAAGGTGGAATTTGGAATGTGTGCCATAGTTGTGAATCGCGACGCCATGTTCGGCATGATGCACATGTTTAGTGTTTTTGCGGAAAGGAATTTCGGAGCGATTCGTGTATTTCGCGGGACTGCCGAGGCAGAGGCATGGCTGGCCCGCAAGCAAGAGAAGGACGAAACTCGTTCTTTATAGGTTAAATGCTGCCGAACTCGGCCGACTGGACTTTTATGAAAAGGTCTATAGCTGTTGAAATATCGCCAGTACACTCGATGAGGCTAGGGATTGCCACCCGAAAAACGCGGCTTTAAGCGTCAATCCCGTGGATCGTCTTCAAAGTCCGAGGTTATGATCGACTCTGGGGACACACCCGTTCCGATCACCAGTTCGACGCATGCATCGCCACATAAGCACTAATCCGGCAGCGAAAAATCCGGGTCAATCTCCTGATGATTGCCGTTGGGCGCAATGAGAAATACTTTTCCCTCCCATTTGCCGAAATCGATGGGAGTGCTACCGGGAGTGGTACCGTATGTATACACCTGATCACTGTCGCTGCCCACAACGTAACAGTTAGCCATGTGTGCGATCTGCTGAAACAGCATCATGCCACTCTGCCCGCGCCGGGCGTCACGGTCCACGGGTTTGCAGGCGTAAAGGATGATGGCCTTAACCGCATCGCGCAATTGTGAAAAGAAATGGTGCGTCGTCCCAGTAATACCGTCGGAGCCGAGCTGAAGCCCATAACCGCCGCGATGCGAGTCGGCAGAGACAAAGCCGTGGCACATGATAATCAGCCGCCGCAATCCGCCAGGGGTTCCGCGAGCGACCGTGTT
>DATMOO010000207.1:0-5981 GCA_035568275.1 Candidatus Sulfotelmatobacter sp. | reverse complement strand
AATGCCGGCGGCAGCTTCGTTGAAGTCGGCATGCAGCAGATGAATGTCCGCGCCCTTGGGCTCTTTACCCGCGTGCGTGACATCGAAGACACCGTTCTAAAGACCCAAACCGGAACCGCCCTGCGGGTGAAGGACATCGCCGAAGTCACGCAGGGTCCCAAAATCCGCCTGGGCCACATGGCACGAGCCAATCACATGGAAGACGGCCGCATCATCGACGAGCCCGACATCATTCAAGGCGCGGTGCTGATGCGCAAAGGCGCCGAAGAACAGCCCACGCTCGACGCCATTCACAAGAAAGTCGACGACCTTAACAACGGCCTCCTGCCTCCCGGCGTGAAGGTCATTCCCATGCTCGACCGCAGCGACCTGCTCCATTTCACGCTGCATACAGTCATGCACAACCTGACCGAGGGCATGATCCTGGTCAGCGTGATCCTCTTTTTATTTCTTCTGAACGTTCGTGCGGCGCTTATCGTCGCGTTGACGATTCCATTCTCGCTACTCTTTGCGTCGATCTGGCTGGATTTGAGCCACATTCCGGCGAATCTTCTTTCTCTGGGCGCACTTGATTTCGGGATGGTGGTGGACGGCGCGGTGGTCATGGTCGAAAACATCGTCCGCCACATGAGTCGCCTGAAAAACGGACATGGATCGGCGAGTAAGAAGACGCCGGCGGAAGCGATTCGTGAAGCTGCGCACGAGGTGCAGCGGCCGGTCTTTTATGCGATCGCCATTATCATCACGGCGTACATGCCGATCTTCACCCTGCAGCGCGTGGAGGGCCGTCTCTTCCGGCCCATGGCGTGGACAGTTGCGCTCGCACTCTTGGGCGCCATGACATTTTCCGTTCTCGTCGCTCCCGTGCTCGCCGGCATATTGTTTCGCAACGGCGTTCATGAACGACGCAACCGGGTGATGGATTATCTGACGGAGCAATATCGCGAACGGCTGCGCTGGGCCGTCCAGCATCGCTGGGTCGTAGCTGGTGTCGGCATCGCAGCCCTGGCTGGAACGCTCTACTTGGGCTTTGGTGGCGTCATCGGCGCGGAGTTCTTGCCCCACCTCGACGAGGGCGCAATTTGGGCCCGTGGCACTCTGGCCAACAGCACAAGTCTGTCGGAAGGCGAGAAATTCACCACCAATCAACGTTACGTCTTCGCTTCTTTTCCGGAAGTGAAAACGGTGGTATCGGAGGTCGGCCGCCCCGACGACGGGACCGACACCGGTGGATTCGGTAACACTGAGTACTTCATCGACCTGAAACCGAAAGATCAGTGGAGACCTGTATTCCATCGCAAAAAGGAAGAACTGGTCGCCGCCATGAATCGCGCGGTGGAAAGATATCCGGGTGCGATCTGGAACTTCTCCCAGCCCATCGAAGACAACGTCGGAGAAACCATGACGGGCACTAAGGGTTCGCTGGCGCTCAAGATTTTTGGTGACGACCTGAAAACTCTCGAACAAAAGGGCGAGGAAGTCACGGCGGTCATGTCCGCCATCCCGGGCATGCGTGACGTCAAGCTTCTGCGTGATTTCGGCCAGCCCAATTTAGACCTGACGATCGACCGTCGCCAGGCAGCACGCTTTGGAATCAACGTCACCGACATACAAGACGCTGTTCAGACCGCCGTCGGTGGCAACGCGGTGAGTCAGGTGTTGATCGGCGAGCAGCGCTATGACGTGGTCGTTCGATACCAGGCTCCCTACCGCAACACCCAACAAGCGATCGAAAGAGTCCGTCTGCTCTCTCCCTCAGGCGAACGCGTTTCGCTGGCACAGCTAACCAGCGTCGAAGTTAAAGACGGCGCTTACGACATCTTCCGTGAAGGCAACATCCGGTACGTAGCCGTGACATTCAGCGTGAGAGGCCGCGATCTTGGCACCACAGTCGAAGACGCGATCAAACAGATCGGTCAAAAGGTGAAACTGGCGCCGGGCTATCACCTCGGCTGGTCTGGTGAATACGAGAGCGAAAAGCGCGCGGAAGCGCGGCTGGCCCTGATCGTTCCGCTGACCATCCTCGTCATCTTCATCATTCTCTACACCATGTTTCGTTCGTACAAATGGGCGCTGCTCATTCTGCTGAACGTCGGCCTGGCTCGCGTCGGGGGCTTCCTGGCTCTGTTGATTACTGGAACGTACCTCAGCGTGTCCTCGGGCGTAGGCATGCTGGCTCTCTTCGGAGTGTCAGTGCAGACTGGCGTGATCATGCTCGAATACATCAATCAACTACGTGCTCGAGGTTACTCGATTCAAGACGCCGCAGTCGAAGGCGCCGTCCTGAGGCTTCGCCCGATCATGATGACGATGCTCGTGGCTACTCTGGGATTGCTGCCCGCTGCCTTATCGCATGACATCGGGTCGGATTCCCAACGGCCTTTTGCAATCGTGATCGTCGGCGGACTGATTTCCGACCTGCTCCTCAGCATTGTTCTGTTGCCGACGTTTTATGTCTGGATCGCGAGAGATGGCGATCAACTTCCAGAACCGGAGGCGGCCCTTGAATAGTCCGGTATTGCTCCGGAAGTTCGGTGTGTACGTAGTCTTGACCCTAGTGCTGGCGCGCGCGCTGATGAGTTCGGCTAGCGCCCAAAGCACCGGACCAACCAGCATCACGCTCGACGAAGCGATCCAAATGGCGCTCCAGCACAACCACAACATGCTGGCGGCGCGAACCACGATTCAGCAGAGCGAAGCCGAAGAGACTACTGCGAACCTCCGGCCCAACCCGACGCTCTTCGCTGATTGGGAATACTTGCCTCTCGGCTCGCCATCGAAACAAAATCCGAGCCTTTATTCAGGTGTTTCTACCAACGACTATCTGAAGAACAACACGGAAGCTGATGTGGGGCTTAGCTACCTGATCGAGCGTGGCAAGAAGCGGCAACACCGGTTACAGGCGGCCAAGGACATAACCGCACAAACGCGCTCGATCGTAGCGGACAACGAGCGCGGGCTTTCGTTCAACACCGCTTCGCTGTTTGTAAACGTGCAGCTCGCCGAGTCTGCGCTGGAACTCGCCGACAAGGACCTGAAGAGCTTTCAGAAGACCGTCGACCTTGGTGAATTACGCTACAACAAAGGGGCGATCAGCGAGGACGACTATCTCAAGATCAAACTGCAGCTGCTCCAATTCGAGACCGACTATCAGCAGGCAGAGTTGGCTAAGATTCAGGCCCTGTCTGACCTTAGGCAGTTGCTCGGATACGAATCTGTCTCTGCGGACTACGACGTGTCAGGGCCATTCGACTATCAACCACTGAAGGGCAATCTGGAGGACTTCCAATTGAAGGCACTGCAGAACCGCTCTGATCTACGCGCAGCCCTGCAAGGCGTAACGGCAGCAAAGAGCCAGTACGAATTACAGCGGGCGATTGGCAAGCAAGACGTTACCGTACAGGGCAACTATTCGCACGTCAACGGGATTAATGCCGCTAACTTCCTGGGAAGCATCCCACTCCCAATTTTCAATCGCAACCAGGGCGAAATAGCGCGAACTCGCATCGCCATCACGCAAGCGCAAGAGCAGGAGAAAGCTACCAACGGGCAGGCCCTCACCGATGTGCGCGACGCCTACGAAGGATTGCGCGTGAGCGACCGCATCGTGCAGTTGTACCGCTCGGGCTATCTCGAGGTGGCGCAAAAAGACCGCGACATCGCCGAATACGCGTATCAGCGCGGCGCGGTGAGCCTGCTCGACTTCCTGGACGCCGAGCGCAATTATCGCGCCACCCAGCTTGCCTATCGTCAGGCGCTGGCTTCATACTTGCTCGCCTTGGAGCAGATCCGGCAGGCGGTGGGTACAAGGGCGCTGCCTTAAATTCGGCGGCAATAGTAGCGTGCGTTTCCTTACAAGGAGCCGGAGCGTTGAACAAGCAAGACGTACGGAGCCGGATCGAACAACTCGGAATCATTCCCTCCATTCGCGTATCCACAACGGAGGACGCGCTTTTCGCTGCCGAGGCGATCGCCCGCGGTGGAATACCGATCCTCGAAGTCACCTTAACTGTACCCGAAGCAATCAAAGTCATTTCCCACGTAGTGCAACACGCCCCTGAAGTAATTGTCGGCGCCGGAAGTGTCCATGACGTGGAGACTGCACGCCGCTGCCTGGACGCTGGGGCAAAGTTCCTTTCGAGTGATGGCCTTGATCCAGACACCGTAAAGTTCGCCGTGGCGCAGAATGTCGTCGTGATCCCCGGAACACTCACCCCGACCGGAGTCATCACCGCTTGGAAACTGGGTCCGGATTTCGTGAAAATTGTGCCGTGCGGACATATCGGAGGAGACAGTTACATTAAGGACCTCAAGGCGATGTTTCCTTACGTTCCGATGATTGCCGCGGGCGGCGTAAATCAGCGCACCGCATTCAGCTTCATCGCCGCCGGTGCAATCGCGCTGGGCGTGGGCGGAGAGTTGATCCCGAGAGAGGCGATTCGGCGACGCCAGCCCGATCGCATTGCTGAACTCGCGCGCAGGTTCCTGGAGTCGGTGGGCAACGCTCGTGACCGCTGAGCGGAGCACGATGAGAGATGGAGCCCTTTGTGGATCGACATCTGGGGATGCTGTCGGCGAGCATGGCGACCTTCGCTGCTACGAATATCGATGACGCCTTTCTCCTGACCCTGTTCTTTGCCCGGCGGATTCCAACGCGGCGCATCGTAGCAGGTCAGTACGTCGGTTTTTCGGCCATTATTGGCATAAGCCTGATCGGCGTCTGGTGCGCTTTGGCAATCCCCCATCGCTGGATTCACCTTCTGGGAGTGCTGCCGCTCGCACTAGGAATCAGGCGACTGTTGCAGGCGCGCCGAACCGACGTGAGCCAGCCTCGCGTCACTACGGAGAGCGTTGCTTCTATCGCGCTCTTGACGCTGTCGAATGGGGCCGACAACATCAGCGTGTATATGCCGTTCTTCGTCATGGGTCGAGCGAACCTGTGGCTCATCCTGATCGTGTATGTCACGCTGGTTGCAGTTTGGTGTTTCGTTGGCCGATGGCTCGGAAACCACTCGGTCATCCTGCGCTCCGTGGAACGGTGGGGCCATTGGATCGTGCCGACGGTCTTTGTTGGGCTCGGAATTTATGTCCTAACTCCTTGAACGACACACGCAAACGAAGGCGGCATTTCCGAGGTCTCAAGATCTGAGTCAGACAGGAATGGCACACGGGAATACACTCACACGTTGCAATCGAGGAGGCTCACATGAAGCTGGTTAGGTTTGAGGACATCAACGGTAGGGAAACGTTCGTCAACCCGTACCGCGTCAACCACGTTAGCGATTACGGAAGCGGAACCGCCGAAATCAACTTTGGCGATAAGCAGGCCAGCGTCTTCGTCACGATGGAAGTCACTTCAGTAGCCTCAACCCTGCTGAAAGCAACGACACCTACGTAAACCGCCTTTCGTAACAAGATAAAGCAGCCCTGCACCCTACAACTTCAGGGGTCGCTGCTCCCACGATCACAGACTGGCTCGGGTCCGCCCACGGAGGAGGCTGTGCACGCACTAAAAAGGTACCCATGTCCTAATACCGTATGTGGAAATCAAGAAAGCAATCCTTACAGGTTTCGACGGGTGCTCAATCCTTCTTCCGAGACCTTTAGTGGGCATGTCGAACCGTCCAGCCTCAAGAAGCAGCACAGGAAGGCTCTGCGCCTGGCTGGAGTTCGTCCATTCGTTTTGTACAGCCTGCGTCACACGTTCCTAACGCGGCTCGGTGAGTCGGGGTGTGATGCTTGGACGCTGGCGCGCATAGCGAGGCATGGCTCGGTTGCGATCTCCAGCCGTTTATGTTCATCCTTCGGAGGATGCGGTCCTTTCGGCCATGTCGCGGCTCGGTGGGCACCAAACTGGGCACACACTGCTGATTTGGAGCATTCTGAAACTGTGTCGAAGCCCTCGCTATCCGCGTGAAGGGCAGAGGTTAATTGGTCGGGGCGATAGGATTTGAACCTACGACCCCCTGCGCCCAAGGCAG
>DATMOO010000206.1:0-14959 GCA_035568275.1 Candidatus Sulfotelmatobacter sp. | reverse complement strand
GGTCCGGGAAACAGCAGCTTCTTAAGTTACCGCTTAATCGTGCGCTTCCCCGGGTGGATGAGCAGGAGCGACTCCAGATTAGAAAATGATGAGATTCCCAAAGTTATCAATCCTGAACTTCTTTCCCGGCGGGACGACCGTCGTCGCGCTGTATTCCGTCACGATAGCGGGACCCCGAAAGGTCTTTCGAGTGCCGAGTTCTTCGCGGGCATAAATCTGTGTCTTCACTCTCCCACCGCCGAAAACTACTCGGGTTTCGCTGGCCGATCTCCTGCTGAACTTCCCGGCCACTGCACCCGCGGCTGCATGCGATCGCGAAGATTTCAAGATCCCCCGCAGACGAAGCGTCACAATCTCGATCTCGCGCTTGGCGTGCGTGTAGCCGTAGCGCCGCTGATGCTCCCGCTCGAATTCTCGTAAGAGGTTCCTGGTCAGAGGAAGGTTGAGTTCGTATCCTTGCCCGCGATAGCGCAGATCAACCGTACGATGAAAATGAGACGTCCCATCCCAGCCTTCGCGGGCAAAGTCTTGTGCTGCCGCCTGCTCCAACGCAGAAAATTCTTGGCTCAATTTCGCCAGCGGGATCTCGCGCGCCACGCGCCACAGCACGGTGCGCGAGTAATCCTTCACGACGTCACTCCAAAGTATTCCGAGCGCTGATAGCGCGCCGGGAAACGCAGGAACGATGACATGCGGAATGCTCAATGCTTCCGCCAGGGCGCACGCATGCAATCCACCTGCGCCACCAAATGCCACCAGAGTAAAACGACGCGGATCGCGTCCCCGTTCGATCGACACCACGCGGATTGCCTTTTCCATCGTGGCATTCACAACGCGGACCACTCCCGCCGCAAACTTCTCGAGCGTCAGATTCGATCCCTGCTTGGTCAGCCACTCCTGCGTCACCTGCCGCGTGCGCTTGAGATCTAGCGTGAACTGGCCGCCTAAAAATTTAGTAGGCTGCAAGCGGCCGAGCAGAAGATTGGCATCCGTCACCGTCGGCTGCACGCCTCGGCCGTAACAAATAGGTCCAGGATCCGCGCCGGCGGACTCCGGGCCGACGCGCAGAACTCCGGCGGCATCGAATCGGGCCAGTGACCCGCCTCCCGCTCCCACCGTGTGGATGTCGAGCATGGGCACGCTGATCGGAAGCCCCGCGATCTGCGCATCGCTGGCAGTCTTGATCGCGCCCTCCACCAGGGACACATCGGTCGAGGTGCCTCCCATGTCGAAGGCGATGATGTTCTCGTACCCGCTGCCGCGCGCCGTCGCGGCCGCTCCTACCACTCCGCCCGCAGGCCCGGAGAGAACAGTCCGCACCGGTTCCCGTGCCGCAGTCGCCAGCGCGGTAATGCCGCCGGAAGATTGCATGACAAAGATTTTTGGAGCGCCACGTTTGTCGGGCAGACGAGCGCTCGGAAGTCGCGATCCGGAAGCCTGACCACTATCCTCTGACCCCCGACCCCTGAGCGCCCGCTCCATGTTCTCGAGATACCGCCGCATCACCGGCTGCAGATACGCATTGATTACCACCGTCGATGTGCGTTCATATTCACGGAACTCAGGCAGAATCTGGTGCGAGATCGATAACGGCACAGCGAGCGCTCCCAGGGATTCGGCGACGGCCTGCTCGTTCTTTGCATTGGCAAATGAAAACAAGAGCGAGATGGCCACCGATTCCGGCTTGACTGCTGCGACTCGCTCCGCAAGCTTCTTTAATTCGGCCGGGGTGGGCTCGGTAAGAACCTCGCCGGTAGCCGCGGTGCGCTCTCCAATCCCGAAGCGCAGATCCTTGCCGACGAGAGGCTCGATGCGATCAAAGAAGAAGTCGTAGAGCTTGGGCCGCGCCTGCCGTCCAATCTCGATGGCGTCCTCGAACCCGGCAGTCGTTACCAGTGCAGTGCGTGCCCCTTTGCGTTCGAGGAGCGTATTCGTGCCAACGGTAGTGCCGTGAAGAAGAATGAACTCCGCTTCCGTAGCGATGGTCCGGATCGCGTCGACGATTGCGCGTGACGGATCCGCAGGGGTCGAGAACACCTTGAGCATCCGCAAGCGCCGCGTCGAAGGATCGATCCACACGCAGTCGGTGAACGTTCCCCCGGTGTCGATTGCAATGCGCAGAGGTTCAGAGCGGCGCGCCATGGTTGCGGAAAACTAGACTAACATCCGCAAGCGGAAAGCGATGTAGTTGTTGTCTCGTTTCGAATGTCTTGCCTTGCTCTGCGATCTCTGCGGAAGTTCTCCGCGAACTCGGCGGTAAGAGCTTCACCGAAGGCGGGAAAGATTTCAGTGGCTCAGGGATCGCCCGTTCAAGCAACCTGCGCCGACGACTTCGCCTTCACAGGCGCAGTTGACGCGACAGGTCGCACGGTCGTGCGCTCTCCTCGCCGGATCAGCATAATCGCTCCCAGAATCGCAACCGAGGCAATCGCCACACGCGCTGTCAGCGGCTCGGATGCGAGCAGCCATCCCAGCAGCACCGCAACCACAGGATTCGCGTAGGTGTGCGTCGCCACCACTGCCGGCGGAACCCGCTGCAAGAGCCAGGTGTAGGCGGTGAACGCCACGATCGATCCGAACACAATCAGATATCCCAATCCAAAAATGGACTTCAGAGAGATGGCTGACCAGTGCAGCCCATGAAACTCACCCGTGATTCCAGCGGTTGCCAGCAGCATGACGGCGCCGCAGACGAGTGGCACCGCGGTGCGCGCCAGCGCATCGGTCGGCAGCTTCAACTTGGGAGAGATCACCACGCCGGCCGACCACGAGAGCGATCCCAACAACACAGCGAGCAGGCCAATCAGGCTCGCATTCTTTGCAGACACTTCTGCGCCTGTGAGAATCGCCACGCCCACCACGCCAAACGCCAAGCCCAGCGCGCTGATCCGGCTGATCCTCTGTTGCCCGCTCAACCACGCAAGCACAAGGATGAACATCGGTTCGGTCGCGATCAACAGTGCGGCCAAGCCTGACGCGACGTGCTGTTCCGCCCAATGCAGCGTGCCATGCCCCACAAAAAAGAAGAGCGCGCCGAGCACGATGCCCGCGATCCAGTGTTCGCGACGCGGACGATATCCGCGCGCGCACGCCCATGCCAGCAGGACTCCGCCAGCGATCGTGTGACGAATGCCTGCGGCGACCAGCGGAGGAATGGTCTCGACCGCATAGCGAATCGCCAGGTACGTCGATCCCCACACGAGGTAGATGGCCGCGAAGGCAAGCGCGAGTTTGATGGACTCGGCTCGTTGTAGTCGGATCGATGGTGTGTTTGACTTGGACACGATCACAGGCCTGCCTCCTATATTAATGAGCTTTGTGTCCTTGAGTTTGCGGCTGCGAACCACGGCCATGATTTGGGAGGGTTGATCGCGGGACATAAACTAACCTCCAAAAGCGTATTCATAAGTTAGGTTCAGATTAGCTCGTGAGATCTAACTTGTCAAGTGCATTTCAATGGTTAGATAATGGGACAGGATTGGGAGGGTGAGATCTATACAGACAATCTAAAAAGAAGAAGACCGCCGCGTTTTGAATTAATGGGCGGGGCAGTGTGTCTCGATTTCGTGAACACACTGGATGACCGCTTCTCGGCTGAGCCCAAGGAGTTGCTGAAGCATTACGTCGATCTGGCGCGGTTTGCTGAAGACACAGGCATCCTCGGTGACCTGCAGGTGGATCGACTGATGACGCGCAGCATGCAGCGGCCTGAGGAAGCGAAGCGCGCGCTCGCATCAGCGCTTCAGTTGCGCGAAGCGATCAGTGAAATCTTTTACGCCCTCGCCAGGAAGAAACCTGTGCCTGCAGCATCGCTGGTAATTTTGAACCAGCATGTGCAGGAGGCGGCGCAACATCTGGGGCTGGTGGCGGGCAGGCAACATTTTGAATGGAAATTCGAATCGGACTCGTACGATCTTTTCACGCCGTTGCGGCCGATTGCGCGCGACGCGGCTGAACTGCTGGCGTCAGATCGGTTGGAGTATGTGCGCGCGTGCGCGTCGAAAACGTGCGAGTGGCTCTTTCTGGATGAGAGCAAGAACCATCGGCGACGCTGGTGTGACATGACCAAGTGCGGAAACCGGGCGAAGGTGAAGAGGTTTTACACGAGGAGGAAGAAAGCCGCGGTGTGATATCAGGAACTCACAAAAGTTGAACAGGCTCTTTACGCATGGGCTTTCATGTCCTGACAACTCTGGTGGACGAATCAGCCCTCCGATTACGCTAAGCCAGCCATTCAGTTGAGGGAGTACTCCCAAAGGCGCACCGGTACGCAGCCTGCACCCAGGGAATTCCCGTCCACAACATCAAAGCCTCTCGCTGTCGTACGGTCCCTCACCGCGGCTTCGCCGCCGTTCAGGATGACGATCACGGGTGGAGAGTCGTCCCGGTTCGGGAGATGCATTGGTTCATGCGACGGTCGGACCACCTGCCCACTTTACCGCCTGCGGAGAGATGGCATTCGCTTCTCGATAAAGGTTAACAGTCTTTTTACAGGTGAACTCTCTATACGTGCGCGACCGTACAGACAGAGTGGCCGTGCGAAAGTAATGTCGTGGCAATCCGTAAAACCCTCCGCGACGTGGGAGAGGTTCAAATGGAAATATCTTCTGCTCGTGCTGCCCAGTGCTGCTGGATTTGTGGAAAGCCGGTCTCGTTGGAAAATTGCAAAGTCGATGAACAGGGCTTTCCCGTGCACGGAGAGTGCTACGTAGTCAGGGTGGCATTAAACAGCATTCGGCCCGCAACCCAACGAGGTCGCCGCCGAAGTGCGTAAACCAATTGCGCGCCTGGCGTGAATAACCGAGTCGTGTCCACTCTCTGGAGATTTATGGAAGGCTCGCAAAATGACCTCCGAAGAACGCAAGAGATTGAACGCGCTGTGCAAGCGTGTTAAAGACGAGCAAGATCCGAGAGTCTTTAGCCTGCTGCTAAAAGAACTCGATGAACTGCTCGACGCAACGCAGGATCCTCCTCCGCCTCCGCCGCACCCAAAGACGAAAGGGAAAGCGGCGTGAGGGAATGATTTCGAGGGAAGTTGGATTATGGTTTTCCGCGAAGCGGCTCTCGCCACGGTGCGACGAGGCGAATAGTGCCAGGTGGATGTAAATGAAGAACGGATGCTCCACCCTTACGAACAATGCAAGGGTGGGCACCTCAGTTGCTTTTTCCTCAGAGAGCAAAAAATAGTGCCAGTCTGGGTCGCTCTAATGCTTGATTTCTTTGCATGTCGACGGCATTCCACCCTTACAAACTCAGTTTGGTACGTTGTAGTACAGACAAAAGTCGTGTACTGGACATATACTGTCGGAAATGCTCTGAAGTCTCCCCGATGTGGTGAGGTCCCAGATGGAACTGTCCTCCATTTGTGCTGCCCGATGCTGCTGGATTTGCGGCAAGCCGGTTTCATTAGGAAATTGCAAGGTGGATGAACACGGTCTTGCGGTACACGAAGAGTGTTACATAGCCAAGGTCGCATCGAACTCCAAGAGGTCGCAAGGTATCGAAGACTTGCGCCGATGAAGCGGATAATACAGTCTCGCGCACCACTAAACTTATTGCAGTATTCGCTTTCACGAGTTCTGGCCGGCAAAACTGGAATCTTTCTTCTTCAAGTCAAACCCACCCCTTCGACTTCGCTCAGGGCAAACTCTGTCGCAAAAAGACGCGACAAAGGTGGGGCACCCTCGAGTCCGACTATGTTCTCTGGGCTTCGCGTTTCAGGGCGCGCTGCAATGTCTGGTCCAGAGCGGCCTTCGTCTTTTCGTACTCTTGCTGACTGATGCGGCCTTGTTTGTGTTCGACTTCCAGGTCGAAGAGTTCGTCTTTCAGGCCTTCCAGCAATTTCGAAGAACTGCGCGGGGCAGGCGGTTCCGCGACGGGCGCGGGGCGCGGCTTAGCTGCGGGTTGACGCGTCTGGCGCGGGGGAGCGGGGACGTCGAAGTCTTCGGCATCTTCGATCTGCGAGAGTCCGGCGCCGGCGCGGGAGGCGCGAGCGGTGGCTTGCTGGCGCGAGGCGACGTAGACGCCACCAACGACGAGCGCTAGCGCGAACGCGCCGAGAATCCACCAGCGATATTTTTGCAGTGGGTCGGGAGCGTCGATCGGGGGACCGAGTCCACCGCCGGGGCGGCTGTCACTCTGGGAGCCACCACCGCCACCGCCTCCTCCGCCTCCTCCGCCCGGAGCTCCAGCATTTTCCTGACGGGCGCCCAGAGTGCCTTCGCCAGAAATCTGGAATGCGAGAGCTTGTCCCGCCTGAGCGCCGGAGGCGACCTGAACGTTCGCGTCAGGTTGCTGAGGATCGGGCATCTGTTGATAGTTTGTGCCGGAGCCGGCGGAGAACTGCATGCTCTTGGGAACGATGGCGACGAAGTGTTGGAGCGGATAAAGGCTCTTGGGATCGATGTTGGCTTTGCCGTCGTAGGGAAGCTGGTACTCGACCTCGAATTGCGTGTTTCCAGGGCGCAGGGGGAAGAGGAACGAGTAACGCGTCTTTTTGTCGTCTTCCGGAACAGGCATGGAGTTCAAGGGATTGCCATTTTGGGTCATGGCGGAGCCGCTGACGATCTTCGCACCCTCTGGTACGCTGAACTCGAGGTTGCGCTCGTTCATCTGAGTGCGTGGCGGCTTGGAAGTGTTCTGGACGGCGAAGATGCGCTGAACGTCGAGCTGTCCCTGGCCGGCCTGGAAGCGCATGATGTCGGCGACCACTTCGAGATTGTCGACCTGCTTGGCGACATCGTAGACCTCGACTTCGACGGAGGTCGTTCCGGGAGGCGCCATCCGGTGATAGGTGACGCCCTGATGGATCGCGCGCACGAGGTGCGGACCTTGAGCGTCAAGCTTGAAGGAGAAGTTGCCTTTGGAGTCGGCCTTGGTCCGTCCGGCTTCTTCCATGCCTTGGCCGAGAGTGAGGAGGACGACCTCGTCTCCGGCGGCAGGTTTGCCGGTGGTGGAGTTTTTGACGGTGCCGGTCAGGGTCTGGGCGGAGGCGAGGGTGGAGAGCAGGAGAGTGGCGAGGAAAGCGATAAGGAGGGTTGCCTCGCGCTTATTGCGTCGCAAAAAACGCGACGCCGCGCAGTCCTGCAGTTGTTGGTTTCCGTACAGAGCAGTCGAGCTTCGCTCGACCGGACAGCCGAGGGCGGCTGTCCCCACATAAGTCTTCATTGATCGGGTCTGGTTCATGATCTGGTTTTTCTCGGTGTCAGGCTAGCAATCGATTCTAGGCGCGCGATTTCGGCCAGTAGTGTCGCGGCCTCGTCTTGCAGGGAGGCCTTGAGCGACAGATAATCCGCGTCGGGGACCTTGCCGGCTTTGTATTCGAAGTTGAGGTCGCGCAGATTTTCGTATACGACGTCTTTGCGCTCGCGCAGGTACGAGGCGCGGGTCTTTTCCGGCCCGAGATAGAGGCTGCCGGGCAAATAGAAGATGTAGAAGAGCGCGGCGATCAGGAAGAGGCCGCAGCATGCCCATTCGAAGCTCATAGGTCAGTCTCCTTGCGCGCCTGCTCGCGAAATTGATCGAGTTCGGCGCCGCGCGCGGGGGTCAGTCCGTCGGCAAGAGCGGGCGCGGGTTTGTTTTTCCAGGAGCGGACGATGTAGACGACCAGGGCGATGCCCGCGAGCAGAACAACGAAGGGCATGATCCACGCAGTGCGATCGAAGCCAGTGGTGGTCGGGGCGGCGAGGACCGTGGGGCCGTATTTCTGCACGAAGGCTTGCTGCACCAGGCTGTCGCTGTCTCCGCGGGAGACGGCGGCCATGAGTTCGTTGCGCATGCCGTCAGAATCGGGGCAGCCCACGTGGTTGCATTCGAGCAGGATCTGGCCGCAACTGCAGATGCACATGAGCTGATGGCCGAGTTCGTTGAAGCGAGTGCTGGGATCGCTGGCGCCGGAGAAGGCGAAAACGGCGGCGGCGAGGACCGCGCAGTGTAAGGCGCGGCGGACGGTCGGATTTTGTTTGAACTTCATCACCATATATTCAGTTTCTGCTCGGGTCACGACTGAAGTCGTGCCTTTCCCGGTCGTGCTCCTCGTCAAATCCTGTTGTGCTTGCCACACACCGCGCTTCGCGCGGGGGCGGACGAAGGCGTCCGCCCCTACATTTAATCTCCGGCGGGGACTGGGGCGGCGTGCTCCAGTGTCCTCGGCACCGCGACGCGGACCGCGGCTGGGGCGTTGGGCACCAGCGCGAGGACTGTGCCGCCGATGATGATCCAGACGCCAAGCCAGATCCACATGACCAGTGGATTCAGGTGCGCTTTCAAAATCGGGTGGCCGTTGTCCTGATTCAAACCTTCGTAAACGACGTAGAGATCTTCTTTAAGCGACGAGCGGATGAAGGGCATGGTCGACGTCTGCTGACTGGCCTTGTAGAAGCGGCGCTCGGGCGTGAGCGTATCGATCTGCCGGCCATCTTTGAAGACGTCGAGAACGGCCCACTGCGCGTCGTAGTTGGGGAATTCTTCGTCGGTGTAAGAACGGCAGAGCAGAGTGTAGGGGCCAAGGGCCATCTTGTCGCCATAGGCCATTTCCTGCTCTTTGTCGATATTGAATGCGCCGCCTGCGACACCGATGATGACGACCACCACGCCGAAGTGGACGATGTAGCCTCCATAGCGGCGGGTGTTGCGATGCGTAAGCTGGACCATGGAGGCGAACATACCCTGTCCGGTCTTTTCAGAGATGACGCGGCCGCCACGGTAGAACTCGCTGGCGACGGTGAGGGTGCACATAACCCCGAGACTGATGGCCATCAGAGAATAGAAATAAGATACGTCTTGCCATGGACGAAGGCCGAAGGCGCCGCCCCAACTGGGAGGCGTAGCCATCAGGAAAATCGCGGTGATGACTCCGCCGACGGTGGGCCACATGAAATTGCGCTTCAGACTTTCAAACGATGTTTTGCCCCATGCCAGCAGTGGTCCAATGGCCGTGAGGACAATCAGGAGAAGCGCCACAGGAATCGCGACGCGGTTATAAAAAGGAGCGCTGACGGTGACCTTATTGCCCTGTATGAGTTCGGAAATCTTCGGGAACCATGTGCCCCACAAGACGGTGAAGCAGAGCGCGCAGAAGAGCAGGTTGTTGAACATGAAGCTCGACTCGCGGGAGACGACGGCTTCCAGTTTGTGCTCACTGCGCAAATGCTTATGGTTCAGCACAAAGAAGAAAACGAACACGGCGAATGTGAGGGCGAGAAACCAGCCAAACCATGGGCCGATGGAAGACTGCGCGAAGGCGTGCACCGAGCTGATGATTCCGCTGCGCGTGAGGAACGTGCCGAGGATGGCAAGCCAGAAGGACGCGAAGACGAGCCACATGTTCCAGACCTTCAGCATGCCGCGCTTCTCCTGCATCATGACGGAGTGCAGGAAGGCGGTGCCGACGAGCCATGGCATCAACGAGGCGTTCTCAACGGGGTCCCATCCCCAATAGCCTCCCCAGCCAAGCACGGCGTAGGCCCAGTGTGCTCCGAGAAAAATTCCGCAGGTGAGCAATCCCCAGGTGACCATGGTCCAGCGGCGTGTGATGTGGATCCATTTGTCGCCGGGATACTTCATGATCAGCGCGCCCAGCGCGAAGGCGAAGGGCACGGTGGTTCCCACGTATCCGAGATAAAGCATGGGCGGATGGATCACCATCTCGGGATACTGAAGAAGCGGGTTGAGACCGGTGCCGTCGGGGCGGAGCGGGCCTTCGAGCAGGCCGAAGGGATTGGCCGCGATGTTTACCAATGCAAAAAAGAAGACCTGCACTCCGGCGAGAATCACGGAGGCGTAAGCAAAGAGACGCGGATCGGTCTTGTAGCGAAGGCGGAGGATGAAGGCGTATCCGGAGAGCAGGAGCGACCAGAACACCAGGGAGCCTTCTTGGCCCGACCAAAGAGTAGCGAACTTGTATTTCGCGTCAAGATCGCGATTACTGTGATGGTAGATATAAGCGATGGAGAAATCATTGCGGAAGGCGGAGATGACGAGAACCACAGCGGCAAGAAGCACGGCCGGGAACACCACGACGCCGGCACGGCGAGCGGTCTCGCCGAGACGGTTCCAGTCAGGATCGTCCTTGAAAATGAGCGCGAGCAGCCCGACTCCGAACGAATAGACGCTCAGCGCAAAGGCGAGGAGCAAGGCAAAACTACCGATTTGTGCCATGTGGAAGAGCCCTAAGTTATTTTTTCAGAAAGTGGTGGTGGTGGCAACCGCGAGAGTAGCGAAATAGGGTCACAGTAGGACAATGGGGTAAAGGGCGAAAGGACTGGGAAAACTGCGCCGGAAGACCGGAGACTTTCGTAAACGTTTCCGCCGCTGGACGGCGGCCGGGGCTCGGCCGCCAGACGGATGAGTCGAGCGCCCTTAGGCGCTGTACTGGTGGTAACGCTGGCGGATTTCCTGTTCCGCCGCGAACCAATCGTCGGATTCGTGGCCCGGCTCAAATCCGCGGCGCTCGGCCAACAGATAGGCGAGGCGCCGGATCTCGTCTTCCAGGTTAATGGGCACAATGGTGGCGCGCGAGTCAGACCTGACGATCTCCGGCTTGGCCTCGGTCTTCTTGCGAACCGTCTTCTTGGCGCCGCCGTTGAGAGCGTCGCCATTCCCGTTTGCTTCTGCCGCGAGGACCTGGTTCGAGGCAATCTCGAGAGCAGGGTTCACACTGTTATCATCGCTGATTTTCTTGGGTACTCTAGGTTTTGCCATGTTTGCTTACTCCTTGAACTCCTGGTTAGGAATGATCGGTGATAAAGAGACGACATTGGTCGCCCCTCAAAGTTTCTGATTGTAGGTCTATGCCTCTACTATATCGCCAGTCCCCTTGTGAACGGAGACGATTTGCACGAATTTTTTTAATTTTTACAAGCGGGAATTCCGAAAGGACACAGTACGAGGAGAGGATTGAGTTGGGGGAGAGTTTTCAAACCGCAGAGGTCGCGGATGAAATTCACAGAGTTCGTAAAGTGAGCGTGTTGCGAGGCGCTGCGCGTGAGACGTATGCCAGGGTGGCTTGTTATAATCGTAATCTCTCGCCGCGTGGCGCTATCGTCTAGGGGTTAGGACGGAAGATTCTCAATCTTCAAACCCGGGTTCGATTCCCGGTAGCGCTACCACACCTTTTCCAACCTGCTGAATCGCAACGCTTTCCTGAAATCCCTCGCTCTGGTGAACTACAGTTGAACTACATTGCGCCGAATTCATCACACACTTTGAAAAGCTTTTCCAATTCTTCTCGCAGGGAGAAGGAACAGTGGCCGCGGTCCGTGTGCCGCTGTTCATTCTTTCGCTGAACAGTTTGGCAATTCTCTGGTTCGACCTGGATAAATTCACCTTCGCCTGCTATCCGGAGTAGGAGTAGTGGATGACAGCGCAAGTGGCGTAGGCACATCCACCCCATTGAACGACACTTTCGCGTTACCGGATGCCACGGTCATTTCACGGGCAGTTTTCTTGGAAGCATAGAGTCAGGCCTTCCTTTCTTGGGGATACGCTGTGTTTCCGTAGCGCTTCATCATTACCGTGGATGGTCGCGCAAACGGTAGAATCCTAGATTCGTGCCAAATCGCGAATGCGTGTTCATCGTCCAGAGCTGTGAATGCGCCACCTCAGTAACGAGTAGAAGCAGCGCCGTTTTTCGATAAGGAGATTACAGGTGAGAAGGCAAAGGCCGGAGATGTCGACGCAGATCTTCTGGCGTTACATCAATCATTTTCAGATCGCCGGTGGAATCATATTGGCCCTGATCGTGGCAGCAGGTGCGAGACTGGCGGTTGCGGAAAGCAAGCCGGACAAAAAACCTGACTTGGGGCCCAACGTCCTGATCTTCGATCCCACAATGCCGCAGGTGGCTATACAGCAGCAGATCGACAAGATCTACGCCGTCGAGCGAAGAAACGAATTCGGCCCTGAGCGCTATGCTTTGCTCTTCCTGCCGGGCGAATACCACGTCGACGTGCCGGTGGGTTTCTATACGGAAGTCCTGGGGCTGGGCTCATCGCCGGATGCGGTTCACATCAGCGGTGACGTGCATGCGGACGCCAGCCATGACAACAACAATGCGACCACCACATTCTGGAGGGATGCTGAAGGATTCTCCGTCACGCCGACGGGTGGAACGATGCAGTGGGCCGTTTCTCAAGCTGTGCCGTTCCGGCGTATGCATGTGCGGGGAAATCTGGTTCTCCACCAGCATCGGGGGTGGGCCAGCGGCGGATGGATGTCAGACACTCTTGTCGATGGCAACGTCGATTCCGGATCTCAACAGCAGTGGATTTCCCGCAACAGCGAATGGGGAAGTTGGTCCGGTTCGAACTGGAACATGGTTTTTGTTGGGGTTCCCCATCCCCCGAAGGGGAACTGGCCAACGCCGCCGTATACGAAAATCGCGGAGACGCCCGTCGTGCGGGAGAAACCTTTCCTGCAAGTGGACGCAAAGGAGAAATGGAGTGTCTGCGTTCCGGCGCTCCGTAGAAACAGCGCAGGCATCACTTGGCAGGGCGGGTCCACGCCGTGCCGATCGATTCCACTCGAGCAGTTCTATATCGCGCGGCCCGGCATCGACTCCGCGGCCAGCATCAATGAGCAATTAGCAGCAGGCAAGCACCTGCTGTTCACGCCCGGAATCTACGACCTGACTGAACCCATTCGAGTCATGCGACCTGACACGGTGGTGTTGGGTCTGGGATTCGCTACGCTCCGGCCGATTCATGGCACGGCGGCCATGACCACCGCAGATGCAGACGGAATTGAAATCGCTGGACTGCTTTTTGATGCAGGCCAGGAAAGTTCGCCCGTGTTATTGGACGTCGGACCGGGACCAGGCAAAGCGCGCCACGCGCAGAATCCAATTACTTTGCACGACGTGTTTTTTCGCGTCGGAGGAGCCGGGGTAGGCCGCGCGCAGACCAACCTGCGGATCAACTGCAACGACGTCATTGTCGACCATACTTGGATATGGCGTGCGGACCATGAGGAAGGTGTGGGCTGGACCAGCAATACCAGCGCGAATGGACTGGTTGTGAACGGAGATGATGTGACGCTGTACGGCTTGTTTGTCGAGCACCACCAGCAGTTCCAGGTACTTTGGAATGGAAACGGCGGCCGAACCTATTTCTATCAATCTGAAATTCCGTACGATCCCCCCGACCAGGCGAGCTACTCCAGTGCTCCGGGAACGAATGGATGGGCCTCTTACAAGGTCGCGGACTCTGTTACCCGCCACGAAGCGTGGGGTTTGGGCATCTACAGTGTCTTTATCGAGCCGCAGGTCGTGCTCAGCAGAGCGATAGAAGTTCCACGGAAACCCGGAGTCCGATTCCATCACATGATCACAGTTGCCTTGGGCAATCACGGTGAAATATCCAACGTGATTGACGATAAGGGTGGCCCGACCGCGATGCAGCCGCGCGTAACACCGAAAGTGGCGGAGTTCCCCTAATCGCCGGCCAATTCGCCGCGCCCGAATCGCTGGTTTACGTGCGGACTTGGCCCTCGTCTGAGACTTGATAGACACCGTCGTCTGGCGATGTCGCACCATTACTCGGTCATACCTCACTTCGGGCTTCGCGCGCGACAATCATAATCTCGTTCTTTGCGTAAATATACCTTGACACGTATATGCCCTATAGAGTATATAAAGAGCGTGGAATCCGTATTCGAAATCATTGCCGAACCGAACCGCCGCGCGATCTTGAGTCTTCTGGTCTCCTCGCAACAGTCGGTGGGAGAGATCGAGCGTCAGCTTCGTATGCCACAGCCGACTGTGTCGAAGCACCTGCGCGTGCTGCGCGACGCCGGTTTCGTGGAATCCACGGTGGACGCACAGCGCCGCCTCTACCGGCTGAAACCCGAACCGTTTCGGGAGATGGATGACTGGCTGGCTCAGTTCCGCCGTTTCTGGTCCGGCTACGTGGATGCTCTCGAACGCCATCTTGATCGAATGGACCAGGACCGCATGGATCACTCCATACCAGCGAAAAAGAAGGCAAAGGAGAAGACGACGCGGCCCAAACCGCGAACGTGATAAAGGAGAACGAAATGAAAATCAAAATTACCAGCGTGTACGTGGACGACCAGGAGAAGGCCTTGCGCTTCTATACGGAGGCACTGGGCTTTGCCAAGAAAACCGATTTCAGTCAGGGCTCGTATCTGTGGCTGACCGTGGCCTCGCCCGAGGAACCGGACGGCACTGAGTTGCAGTTGGCGCTGAACAACAACCCCGCAGCCAAAGCGTATCAGCAGGCGATCTTTCAACAAGGCCAGCCCGCGGCCATGTTTTTCACCGACGACGTCAAGGGCGACTACGAGCGGATCAAGGCCCGCGGCGCCGAGTTCACGATGCCGCCCACCGATGTGACCGGCTCGACCATTGCGATGCTGAAAGACACCTGCGGCAACCTCATCCAGCTTACTCAGCTGACACGTTATTCACGCTAAGGAGAAGAAGATGGACGCTCGCAAGCAGTACATGCCTGGTCCCGCCTGCGGGGCGCAGGTCTGCCGGTTCTGGTCCGCTCACGTGGATGCTCTCGAGCGCCACCTCTCGGCCAAGACCTGGGCACTGGCGTGGTTTACAGTGGTGCTGATCGCGTATCCGATTGCGCGGATTGTGATTCCCGCCGTGCTCAATGGCATGGTGCCCGATGTGGTTCGGAACGTCCTCAATGTGATCTGATTTCGACTGGGGCCTGCGGCAAGAATCGTACGCACGATGCCTCTGGCACGCGATTAAGACAAGGAGAAGAAGATGACCGAGCAAGCGCAATACATACCGGGTCCGGCCAGCGGAGCGCAGGTACGTAAGGACGGAGATAAGTGGACGTTGATTCTCGTTCGACAATTGCGCCACTCGCCGGAAAAAGTCTGGGAGGCGCTGACCGATCCGGCGCAATTGCGCGAGTGGGCTCCTTTTGTGGTCGACGGCAGCCTGGGCACGGTTGGAGCGGTGAATATGACCTGGGTGGGA
>DATMOO010000205.1:0-4592 GCA_035568275.1 Candidatus Sulfotelmatobacter sp. | reverse complement strand
CACAGCGTGTTCAAGAAGGTAATTAACGCCTCTCGCTCCTCGGGCCTCAATTCTCTAAAACGTCTGGCGGGCTCGCGTGCTTCCTCCTTGTGACGCGAGATCGCATCTTCAAGAGACAACGACCGCAGGTCATGCATGAAGCGGGGCTTGGTGCGCAGGCCCCAAAGTGGCGCAGTCCGTAATTTGTTGGCCGTGTCTTGCGGCCCCACCTGGACAATCCCATCACCGGTTCCGATGTCGTGCAACAAGAAGTCGCCGAAAGGATGGATGATCTTATCTCCCAGAGCCTTTGGAACAATAAACGTTCCACCATCGATAACAGTCCCTGCAGGAGCCGTGGTAATGGATTCCACATGGCAGACACCACAACCAACCCGCCTGAAGATTTCTCCGCCTCTTAAGGCTGCGGAGGTTGCGGCAAGCGCTGTATCTCGAGGTGGAACCATAGTGCCGCGTATGAACTGAGCAAAGTGGTCGATGTCAGCCAAGCCAAGACTGTCCGGTTGATCTTCCGGGTCTGTCGTGGTCTTGAGCACTGTCGTAACGTCTTTGGGCCGCAGCCGGTTCGTGATGCCCATCTCGTTGAGATACGCGTCGGCAATAAAGGAGAGCAAACTGCTGTGCTGATCCTTCCACCCGAAGCGTCCGACGCGAGTCTGTCCAGGAGCCTCGAAAATCGGAGCCTGCACCACTTCCCCATGAACCTTACCATCGGTCAGTTCGGGTTGTTTCTCGGCGATGGCAATCAGAGTTCCATCGTCTATTGCTTCTACAAATCCGTCCCCCAGGGTGTTGAGGGCAGCGCGTAACGTACGGATGTTTTCGGTCGCAGGTATGTGCTCTTGGGCCTCCGGACCGATAGCGCGATCATTGACAATGGACCTGCCGGTAATCGTGTCTTTTCCGTCGTTGATGAAGATTGTCGGGTTGACAAAATTGCCATTTGCATCATTGTGCCCTACCCGAAGCTCTGTGATTTGGCTGGCGGATCCACTATTTGGATTCTGATGGCAAACGACGCAACTGGTGGCGTTGTATACAGGTCCAAGTCCATCCGCGACTGCCTTGTTGTTCTCATAGACCTGCTGGTCCCGAGCAAAAGTGTCTCCGGGTGGTTCGACGATTCCGTTGCTGATGCCTTGTGCACTGTTGAAGCTGGGAGTGTTAAACCCGGCGGGCGCTTCAGTTGCTGACTTCGCTGCGACTCTGGCGAGTCCCGTACCCAAAGCGGCCACTGCCGCAAAAAGGCAAGAACATAGGAGAACCTTCCTCCAATGGGGCATGAGCATGAGCGTTCCTCCAAAGGACACAGTCGCTTACGGAGGTGTAGGACGTAAGCTGGCTGATTTGTAGACCTCAATTCCTCAAAGCCGTGAACCGATTGAGAACTGCGGCTCGAAGTCAGAAGTCCTGTAGTTATCCAAACTGGGTAGGCCAGCGATTATTCCCACCGCGACAAAAAAAATCTGAGGGGACGAAAGTGTTACCGTCGGCTAACCAGCCAGGCGCAACTGTCAACAGGAGGATCGGAGTTTGCAGTGAAGCGCTGAGGCACAGTGGCTGTCGCTGACTGCCGCCCGGCAACTGTCTTGCGCCACTTAGGTCGCGGATTTGGAGATCAAGTCCTGAAGAACGGTCGGCTATCAGGATTACTGTCGCCCACTCTATGACGCAGTTTTAAACAGTCTTACGAGACTATCGATGTCCGCAGCACTCGCGTCCCCGATCACGAAATAGCGGAGTCCACCCTGACTCCATGTTTCCATATTGAACGACAATTTCGCCGGCTTCAGGGAGCTATCAGCCAACCTTGCTGGCAAGGACCGTTCCTGGAATACGAAAACGGAAATGTGGTGTTTCCGCGCGTCGTAAATGAGATGCGCACCCGGCGTTTGCTCAAGATAGGTCATCCTCCCGCCCAGCAGAGAGAACTCGCTATTCTGGAGTTCCGGCAAATTGAACGCGAAAGGAATCCTTCCTTGGAACCATGGCTTTACCGTGTGCCGGTCGGTCGAGATAACATCGACCGGCGACGAACTGGCCAGCGTCGCCACGTGCAAGTCGGCAATCTCGCTGAACACCTGGTCTCTTCCTGATCGGTCTCCCAGATAGGTTGAAGTTAAGCTTCCGGCAACGAGAACGACGGCTGCCGCCGCCGCTAGCATCCATCCTAGACGGAAAGCCCGCCGCGGCTTGGACGCTATCCTCTGCTGCATCCGATTCCGGAACTCGGCACTGGGAGTGAAGCGTTTTCCCGCCAGGTGAATCGCGCGCTTGAACTGCACGCGTGAAAGAGCATCGGCGGAGCAGGAGGAGCAATTACGCACATGAGCGTCGAAAGTTCGCATCTCCTCGTGTGGAAGCTCTCCGTCCAGGTAGATGTCGAGTCTTTCCTTCCAGGATTCACAGACCATGGTTCGTCCCCCTAGGAATTCTTTGTCCTGCTTCTTGTTGCAACTGTGGTCGCAATTGATTCCGCAGAGTTTGCCTCGCACGCGACAAACGTGACATTACGGTACCGATGGGAACGGCAAGCGTGTCGGCAATTTCCTGATACGACATCTCCTCTACCTCACACAAAAGAAGGATCTCTCGGAAATGCACCGGGAGTTGATCGATCGCACTCTGTAGCGATTCGTGGCTCGACCTCGCCAACAGAAGCGTCTCAGGCGTGTCGTGCTCAATGGCAGGTTCCGGTCCCTCTTCCTCGTCATCGAAATCGAGAGGTACGGTCATTGTAACTTTCAGGCCCTTGCGAGAGGTCAAGAACGTGTTACGCAGGATGCGATAAATCCACGCCCGGAAATTAGTGCCCAACTGAAAGGACGAGAATCCTTTCAATGCCTTAACGTAAGTTTCCTGAACTAAGTCTTCAGCTTCATCCCGATTCTGCGTGAGCCAGTGAGCGAAGTTGTAAAGCTGATCGAAGAGCGGGATGGCCAGCTCTTCGAACGAGTTGAGTTGGAGATTCGCTCCTGACACGTCCACATGATGAGAACTTCGGAGTGCCGGATTTATTCCCTCCAAAACAAAAAATTGTTGGGGAAAGCTCAGTGGCAGGCTAAATGATTGGTGAGACAGACATTGCAATGATGGTGACCACATGTCATGAACGCTCCAAATAATCCCCGTTACTCTTAAGAACTACCTTTCCGCGTAAATATTCCATTGAAATCAATTCGTCGTGCCGCTCGACAATTATGCAATCCAAGCGGAATAAAGCGGCAAACAGTCCGTTATCCATGGTGAAGGTCATTTCACAGGAGTCGGATCGTGAACTGCAGGAGAAGCAGATTCTTAGAAGGGCTGAGGCGATGGTAAATCCTTTCGATCTAAAGACCGCGCTCTTGGCGAAGCACGCACAACATGTGGTGCTGATCCATTTTCCAATCGGTCTGTTTCTAGCGGCAGTAGCGTTCGACCTCATAGCACTCTGGTCGAAGCGCCGTGGCCTCGCAGACGCGGCGTATTACAACTTGCTCGCGGCGGCGATTTCAACGTTTCCCGTTCTCGCCACCGGGCTACTCGCGTGGCACTTCCAACTCGAGGGCCAGAAACTGAAGGGGACTCTATTGCTGCACCTAGTACTTGCGTGCGTCTCGAGCGTCCTGATCTGGCTGGTGTGGTGGGTGCATTTCCGTGCTCGGCGACGCACGGATTTCTTGCCTAGCTATCGCTTCGCCGTGGAATTTCTGGCAGTGGGTATGGTTGCGCTGACCGGCCATTTGGGCGGCTTTCTGAGCGGTGTGAACCTCCCTGGTTAGGGTGCTCCGACGAGATCGCGCCTAGGAATGCATTCGGGAGCAAGGGTCATTTATGACGGTAAATAGCGAAGGCACATCGCGGAAATCCCTGAAACGCAGCGGCAAGGTCGAACTGCTGGAATTCTTTGCGCAGAGGCGCGCCTGCGACGACCAGGATCGTGGAATGGCGTGTTCCGTCGCCAGGGCATTGGTGCGGGGAGTGAGGAATGCGCTGCTGAACGTGATGCCGTTGTGGCTAGCGCTCGCCTGGTGGTTGGCAAGGTGAGAACAGCCCTCAACTGAAGACGCGACGGGCGCGGGAACGCCCGTCGCGTCGAATTCGCTCAGAGCAGGTCCGAATCCGCCCCCGACGGCACCACGAAGCCAGATCTTAATCAGGTCCACTCTCGGTGGCTATCCCCTTCCGGGGAGATCGCCACCGTTGTATTCCTCTGTCAGTCTCCTAAGCGCAGAAATCGGCAATGCGGTCCAGACAAACCGCAGAAGTTTCGGATTGCCCTTCTATTGTTCGGCGGGAATAAAACCGACTGAGTCCAGTTATCAACTGTGAACGCTACAAAAACAACGGAGGCCAGATGATAGACAAGAACAAAGATCTTATCGATCAGAAATTGCAAGACCTCAACAACGACGGCGTCGATCGTCGGGGATTTCTGAAGTGCATGGCATGGGCCGGCACAGGCCTGATCTGGACCATGAGCGGCGGCATTCCGACGTCTCGGGCATTCGCCAAGACCAACGGCAAAGATGCAGCCAAAAGCGGAGACTTCAGCTTTGTGCAGATCAGCGACAGCCACATCGGCTTTAACAAGCCGGCCAACCCGGACG
>DATMOO010000204.1:0-6861 GCA_035568275.1 Candidatus Sulfotelmatobacter sp. | reverse complement strand
GTCCTGCGACAGAAAGAAACAGATCGCGTCCGTCTCCAAAGCGAAATCGAGGCTCTTCAACTCGTAATTCCCTTACTCACCGATGATCAGCAACCGCCTGAGCGGAAGGCCGAGTCATCTACTAAGCAACAGGGCACTGGTACCGATGGGCCTTTTTTTGCGTCAATCGGGGAGACAGAATCACAGTTGTGGAACACTGGCAAGCATCGCCGCGAAACTAGGAAGTGAGTTTTACACTGATAACACCTGCGGTTTGGATCGAACGGCGCATCTTCAAGAAAGAGTGTCTTTGTCTCGTCGCGAATTAAGCACGCTTCTAATTCGCCCGCTGAATTGCAAGCCAGACACGATTAGCCCAAGGCGTTACGGGTAATGCGGCCCCATCAGGCTCGGCCTGCGTCTGAGGTATGGTGCCAATCCGTCTGCTCAAGAGTCCTTCGCGGCTACATGATCCAGCGGGAGGAACGTGTTGGGCTGGGGCTTGCCTCAACAAGCCGCAACTCGACAAGGTGGCACAAGGCGTCCGCGCCGACTGCTGCAATGAGAAGTTCGATCAATTGTTCGAGGCTGAATCCGGCCTCCTCACCTGCAATGGCAAGTTCACGAACGACCTGTGCTGTCGATGGTCTCTGCATACTGCCGCCCCTCGGCGGGCAACATGTTAGTGGTGGCGCGGGGCGAATTCTGTTCACTTTTGAACGCTTTTTTTGGTGCAAAGATTCGCGTTTTCCGTCGGCAGGAAGAAGACTCCGCAACTCTCGAAGTGTTTCGGGGATCGAGCGTACCATTTGGGCATGAGCAAACAAGATTCAATTCCCGCTGATCGCATGGAGGCCGACGCCTTGCTTCGAGGAGTTCCCAAAGCCGAGGAAGAAGACGAAGAAGAAGAAGGAGAAGGCGAGGAAGAAGGTGGAGAGAACGACGGGCCACTGAACGGCCGCCGCGACCATGGACTCGGTGCGCGGACTTAAACGATTGTCGAACAAATCCTGAGTGGTCTTGAGATGCCGAGCTACCAGAATGCCCGCGATAATTCCAAGCACGCGTTTGCGGGCACCTCGAAACGCCCCTGGCCCTCCTAATCTGGAGACGGCTAACGAAATGGTCTAGGCTGTTGTGCCATGACCAACGATTTCGTTATACCGCCGGGCCTATCTCCCGAAGCACGCGAAGCAATCACCAGAGCCAAGGCCGCTATCGAGAAACATGTAGCACTGGGCAACGGAAAACCGATCACCTGGTCGACCATTGAGTCTCAGGAACAATTGCAGGAAGAAATCCGGCAGATTGTTGCATCATGTCCACCAGGCACTTTCGGCACCATGGGTGGCGCCCCTCCCGCGCTTGAAACGCATCAGTACAAAGGATTCGTCATTGCGATCCACGCCATTCCGAGACTGAACGGCCAATATTCGACGCTGTCCGGTATCCGGAAATTGGGCGACCCTACACCTCAGGAAGGCTTTCCTCTGTCGGAGGAAGAGTTCTCAACGCTTGAGGCCGCGGTCAAGGCAGCGCTTGAAGAGGCCAAGAAAAAGATTGACGTGAGCTAGCTACTTCGCGGCTTCTCGTTCGTTGTTCGAACCTGTATCGCGAGAGCGCGTTTCTATTTCTCTCCGCAACAGGCTCAGACCTGCAAGCGCATCGCCGATGGCCAGCCGTTCCTCGCGTGTTCCCCCGTGGTCTACCTGCAACTTATGGCGTCGTGCATCGATCGCGGCCTTTGCTACCCGGAGGCGAGGTTCCATCTTTTCAAGCTTAGTTTCAACAACAGCAGCTTCGTAAAGTCCTTGCCAAGCAAAATTGGCTTTCACGATCGGTCCTCTTGTTGTGGGAATAGTAGCCAATATAATGCAACATTCGAAGTCTTGAGTCTGGCCAATATTGCTCATCTCATCGTGCCAGCCCTCGTGGGCTAGCGATTCTAGCCGAAAATCTCATTTACTTTGTCCCGCCTCTGCTGACTGCGCGAGGGCTTCAAATACCGCATTGTGGATTCCATGTCGGAATGCCCAAGCCACAGTTGGACGGTACGCAGATCGACGCGGGCCCAAAGGCATCGCGTGGCAAAGGTCGCGCGGAATTTGTGAAGGTAGAAGTCCTCTTTATTGAGCTTCGCACGGTCGGCAACGGCCTTCAGGCAGTCGAGGAAGTCGAGTTTAGGGTTGCATCCAGCTGGCTGACGCCTGCTTTTCACCGTTAACAACGAGTTTTCATCGCGATGTGAACCACAACAATGGATTCAGCGTGAAGTTCGTAGGTTTTGTGGTTTTGCAGGTTTTGTTCCGACATCACTCCCAACGGGTCACCTAGCAGACATTCTGGTTCCGCGTGCAACGAGAAGCGAGGCAGCCCGAATACGTCAGGGGATACCTTACGGCTAGCGCATCACACGGGAGTGATCCGATGATGGAGACTTCATTACGCCGGATGACGCTCTACAAGCCCACTTCACGGTACCAATCCGGCCAACTTCCTCAAAGAGCGTTTCCGGTCGCACGTCGCTTCCCGGCGGATTCAAGATACTATCGGGAAGCAGCGCTCGGTTTAATACGGCATGCTCGCCTTGTCATCAGTGACTACAGTGCGGGGGCACGTCCGCACCGACTGCATTTCCCCCAAACCAGCCCGAGGGGACGGCACCCGGCGTATTGCCTTGTCCGGAATAGCTCGTCCGGAACGTCTCGCTCACGTGTCCCAGACGATAACTAACGCCGTTGAGCCAAAACACGTGGGTTTCCGTGACAGTGTTCATATGGGTGGTGACGAATGCATTGGTGAGCGTGTTTAGCACGACCTGCTGCCGGTAAGTGGAAACCTGGATCGGCGTACCCTGGCTGAAGGAAGCAGGGTTGCTGAAGTCGGAGGGAGGAGTATTGAGATAAATGGTTGTACTCCCAGTGCGATTGACGATCCGAAGCGGACCATTCGCGATCACGCGGTCCGTCGTGGCGTTGGTCACGAAAGTGAACAGAGCGGTTGATTCATTCTGTGGAGTGCCATTGAACGTATCGTTCAGGCCTTCGAATCTAGAGACGTAGCCGAACTGTTGAGATGTAGTTGGTGTATTGTTGAACTGGCCAACGAATTCAAGCACGTTTTGGTCCTCCAACATGGGGATAACCTTGGTCTGTGCGGCCAGCGAACCGGCAACGAGAAGCGTGATCCCTGCCAGCAGAAGGTTCCTAAGTAGCGTCATGGAAGTTCCTTTTCCGGGGAGCGCTCGCCCTGAGAGTTTTTGTCGAGCACATTGGCGTTTAGCCTGAATTGGGCCAGTCTGGCAATGGACAACGGCTGAAGCTTGTCTCAAGTTTCCCTAGAGCCGCAAGTCACTGTCTCTATTGGGAATTGTTACCCTCTTTGCGATAGAATGCCGCGACCGACATACGGGGGCCCAGTTGCCCGCGAATCTTCAAAGATCCGATGAATTGGAACTCGACCTGAAGCGCTATGAGCTCCGGCGTAGCGGTCGGGTGCTCCGGATCGAAAAGATCCCCATGGAGTTGGTCATCTTCCTGGTGGAAAACAGGGACCAGCTAGTCAGCCGGGAGGCGATCGTCGAGCGCCTGTGGGGTAAGGACGTCTTCCTCGACACCGAACAGGGCATTAATACGGCTGTCCGAAAGATTCGTCAGGCACTACACGACGACCCGGAGCAGCCAAGGTTCTTAGAAACCGTGGTCGGCAAAGGCTATCGCTTCGTCGGACCCATCCAAGTTGTGGGCAATGGAAAATCATCCGAAACGTTTCCCCAAGCTCAACCTTCACCCTCCGTTACTGAGGGAGAAGCAGCAGCGCATTTCTCTCGCGGCGCACCGTGGTGGAAATCGACAGCGGTCCTCGTAACCACGATTGCGCTCGTCTTAGCGATACTTGCGTTAAAGTATTTCGACTTGGAACGCTGGCTCCCTCGTCCTGAGGTTCACTCCATCGCCGTACTACCATTGAAGAATCTCTCGGGCAATCCCACTGACGACTACTTTGCGGACGGAATGACCGATGAGTTGATCACGAATCTTGCAAAGATCTCGGCGTTGCGGGTCACCTCCTACACGTCGGTATCGAAGTACAAAGCCTCGTCTAAGCCGCTGCCCCAGGTCGCCCGGGAGTTGCAGGTCGATGCCATCGTCGAAGGCGCTGTGCTGCGGTCCGGAGACCAGATCCGAATCACCGCACAATTGATTTATGCACCTCGCGATCAGCATCTGTGGGCTGAGGAATATCAGCGCTACCTGCGCGACGTGCTCTACCTGCAGCGCGAAGTCGCGCGGGACATCGCTCAGCAGGTCCGGGTCACGCTCACCCCCAATGAGCAAAACCGTCTAAATACCGCTGGCGCTGTGGACCCTGCCGCCTATGAGAGTTACCTGCGCGGACGCTCCTATTGGAACCAACGCAGCGAAGCCAGCCTGCACAAAGCGATCGAGCAGTTTAACAAGGCCATTGAGATTGATCCCAGATACGCACCCGCCTACTCGGGAACAGCAGATTGCTACACAACGTTGGGATATTTGAGTTACTTGGACCCGCTCGACGCTTTCCCCCGCGCTCGCGACGCGGCTACGAAGGCGATTGAACTGGATCCGAGTCTAGCGGAGGCACACGCCTCTTTGGCCTACTACAACCTCTATCACGCGTGGAATTGGGCAGAATCGGAGATGGAGTTCAAGCGAGCCATCGAGCTCAATCCAAATTATGCGACCGCTCACGAGTGGTACAGCTACTACCTGCTCGCGATGGGCCGCATGGAGCAAGCCTGGACCGAGGTCAACCGCGCCCGCGAACTCGATCCCTTGTCTGTCGTCATCAGCACTGACGTCGGATTCAATTACTTTTATCGACATGACTATGATGGAGCAATCAGCCAACTTCGCCAAACGCTGGCTGTGAGCCCCAAGTTCCCTCTGGCGCATCTCTGGCTTGGCCGGGCGTATCAGCAGAAAAAGATGTATGCGGAGGCCATTGACGAGTTCAATAAGACCGACGAGGCCCTGCCGGGTTGGGTTGTAACGCTCGCAGGAACCGGCAATGCTTACGGGGAGTCGGGGCATCAGGCAGAAGCGAAGCAGGTACTAATTCGTCTAGATCAAATGTCCCGTGGAAAGTACGTCACGCCGTACGGAGTAGCTCTCGTGTACGCCGGACTGGACGACAAAGACCAGGCATTTGCCTGGCTCAACAAGGCCTACGAAGGGCGCAACCATTGGCTGGTCTGGCTCAACCGTGATCCGCGCTGGGACGGTTTGCGCTCCGACCCCCGTTTCGCTGATCTAAAGAAACGCATCGGCTTGCCCTAGAAGCCATCCGGTTCTGTCGTCATCCGGGCGCCGTTGCCTGACAGAATTCCCGCACGACCTTCGACCGCAGTGACACGACCGGGCCTGAAGGGAGACATTAGTCGGACGGGAGCGCCGGTGTTGAACGCCACTCTTCCAACGTGTTGCCAAATTGGTCGAAACCGACGGGCCGGCGGGACTTTCACCGTCGACGAGAAATCCCTGCAGGCCCGACACGCGGTGCGGGAATCCTCGACTAGCGTCTTGCGCCCGATTGCAGGGGCGAGTGACGCTAGTGCTTTTTCGGACGCGACGCCAGGATGAGTGCTCAGGCTGAAAGAAGGTGTGAGGCGTCGCGTTCGAAAAGACGGGCAATCCGGAAGTTCTCAATATGGCGCAGCAAAGAATGAACCGGACTGATTTCTTCTTCTCGGTTAATAGGCAATACACCCGATCAAGTCATACTCGAACGACACGTCAGCGAGGGACTAGCAATGTCCAGGTTGATCCTCAGGATCGGAGGTCTCGATGGTTTTTCCGAGCTTTGATCTCACGGGCCAAGTGGCCCTGGTGACTGGCGCGGCACGTGGGTTAGGCAGTGCGATTTCACTGGCATTGGCTCATGCCGGCGCCGACGTCGCATTGGGCCTGCGCGATATGAACGCACGCGGAGATCTGGCCGATCAGATCGGAGCTATGGGTCGACGTGCCATGCCGTTACAGATGGATGTCCGACGACTCGATCAGATATTCCAGGCGGTTGATGACACTGTCAGGCATCTCGGCAGACTCGACATCTTGGTCAATAATGCGGGACTTGCGCCAGACAATCTTGCAGAGAACGTGCGCGAAGGGGACTTCGACCTGACGCTTGCGGTTAATTTGAAGGGGACATTTTTTGCCAGCCAGGCTGCCGGGCGTGTGATGATCCGGCAGAAGAGTGGTCGCATCATCAACTTGAGTTCACAGGCCGGGTTCGTGGCGCTACCGACCGAATCGGTGTACTGCATGACGAAGGCTGCCATTGCGCACCTCACTAAATGTCTTGCTTTAGAGTGGGGGAAGTACAACATCACAGTAAATGCGGTTGCACCAACATTTATTCGCACTCCCGGGACGGAGGGTGCCCTCGCAAACCCCGAGTTCCGCTCGGACGTGATCGAGCGCATTGCTGCGTTGCACCGTATTGGGGAGCCGATGGATGTGGCGGGCGCGGTCGTATTCCTTGCCTCTAGCGCAGCCTCTCTTATTACAGGAGATACGATTCTCATCGATGGCGGGTGGACGGCACGGTAGCTGGCTTGTGAGAAATCTGGCTAAGCATCATCAACCTCCGGATAGCCGACGACTCGCCAGCTGACCGTAAAAGCTCTTGTTTCGGCATGCGATCGGCAATTCGAGCTCCAAGATCATGCACCGGCCGCAAAGGGATTCGCATCAAATCGCGCTAGGAGGAGATGTATGAAAGCCGCAGTCGTACCCGCCGTGAGCAGTTCCTGGCAGATCAAAGATGTTCCTCAGCCTCAACCGGGAGCAGGTCAAGTGCTGGTGAAGATGCGGGCAAGCGGCATCTGCTACACCGATG
>DATMOO010000203.1:0-3961 GCA_035568275.1 Candidatus Sulfotelmatobacter sp. | reverse complement strand
TCTCGTCTGGAGTACAGTCTTGAAAACTGCCCGTATTGCCATCGGGCGGACATTCACATTTCCCGCCCAAAGGGCTTAGCGGAGGAGATATGAAATCCCGCGTCATTCGTTGGTTGGCCCTCTCATTCTTGCTGCTCCCCGTGTTGGTGCTGAGTGCTTTTGCGAACTCGATCAATCTGGTAACCGCCGGCACCTACGCCGTGCTGGCTGGTTCGGCCGTGACCAATACTGGTTCAACCGTCCTCATTGGAAATCTCGGCGTCAGCCCGGGTTGCGCTCTCTCCGGCGCGGGAACCCTGACTGTGAGTGGAACGACCAACCTATGTAACGGGCCCGCGGCTAAGGCCCAGAGTGATCTGACCGCGGCGTACATCCAGGCGCAGAACCTGAAGTCCACTGGCAACTTGACGGGCAAGGACTTGGGTGGAATGACTCTCACCACCGGCGTCTATACTTTTAGTACTTCTGCAAATCTAGGCACGGGCATGACCCTGACTCTCGAGGGTAAACCGGGTGCGCTGTTTGTTTTTCAGATAGGCAGTTCGCTTACGACCGGAAGCGCCTCGTCTGTCATTTTCATCAATAGCCTGACCGGTAAGCCGATGACCGACCCGAACATCTTCTGGCAGGTTGGCAGTTCGGCGACTCTGGGTACAAGCACCGCGTTCGCAGGAAACGTACTTGCGCTCACCAGCATAACCCTGAATACCAGCGCCAGCATCACTTGCGGGAGTGCCTTGGCGCGAAACGGCGCAGTGACGCTACAGGGCAATACCATCACCAGTTGCGGAGGCGGAACATCGACAGTTCCAGAACCCAGCACCTTGAGCCTGCTGGGGACCGGGCTGATCGGTCTGGCTGGAGTGGTCCGTCGCAAGTGGAAGGGCTAAGCCTTAGCTTCTAACTGATGAAACAGAACCCCGCCTCGCGGCGGGGTTTTTGCTTGTCAGGATTCAGTGACTTTAGATCGTGACGCCAGAGCCCGGGTAGTGCATCACAAGCATTCTCGGCTCGTGGGATGCTTCCAGGGCGGTCATACCCTCGTTCATTATGAGGAATGAAGCTCTAGTCGTGGAGAACAACGTTGAGAAGTGAACTGTGAACCTGCAAATCATCACCCGCGTGATAGTCAATGAACCCGAATTTCCTAAACCTGTTCATGAAAAAGCTAACCCGCGAGCGAGTCGTGCCTGTCATCTCTGCGAGGGTCTCCTGACTGATATTGGCGATTAGAGTCTGGGGCGCGCCGTCCTTGCCGAAGCGAGCCAGCAACAGGAGAATCCGAGCTAGTCTCTTTTCGCTAGAATTGAAAAGCTGGTCAACCAAATCCTCTTCGTATCGGATGTTCCGTGCCAGCAAGTACGCCACGAACACATCGGAAAACGCAGATTCCCGGTGCAGCACTTCCATCATGGACTTTTTATCGATTCGCATCACAGAACAATCGGTCATTGCGGTTGCGGAGCACAGGCGAAGAAGCTGCCCTGTAAGGCACCCTTCTCCGAAGAAATCACCCTCGTTCAGAATGCCGATTGTGGCTTCTTTTCCCGTCTTAGATACAACCGTGAGCTTTACCCTTCCTGTCTGTAGATAAAAGACGGCATCGGACGAGTCGCCCTGAACAAAGACTGCCTGCTTTTTGGAAAAGGCTACGATCTTCCTGCCGCCGTCAATGGTCGAGAGAAATGTCTTGGGATCAAATGTTTTGAGAATCTTGGCTGCTACGGGCGTCATGGTCTGCCCCTTTCGAGAGACTCCGAATGCGCGGAAGTCAACTTCGTATGAAGGGATGAATGAATGCGTAGGAAAGCGAGACGGCAACTTTGCGGGGAGCAACTTGGTCCGCGCTCGACAAAATAATGATTTCTCCGCTGGTGTCGAAAGTCAAACGTGCCTACAGCTCCGACAGCTTCAAAACCGTCGCGAGCTCTGATCACGCGCACACTAGTTCACCAAACTCTAAAAACGATTGACACTCCTCATCAGGGCCGTCCTCTTACAGTAGAAACTCCTCACGATGTTGCGGGTGTCGGGAGGGAAGGCTCTATGATGAAAAGGTGGCGCAGTTCCCATGAGAGAGAGGGAGAGTTGCTGCGCCACCAAATAAACAACCCTGTTTGTAGTGAAAATGTACAAGTCACAGCCGACCGAAAAATAGTAAAAATGCACACTCCCAAAAAGCTGTTTCCGAGAGGCTGACTGCTTTTTGCGGTGAGCAATATTGCTCAGACCTCAAGCTGAGCGAAAGCTAGCCTAGCAGCCCGTGGCAGAACGACTCAGAATGCGCCAGCGAGGACGAGATGTGCGGCAACGAAAAGTATGTGATATGCGGAGGCCAGCCGGGCGAGTAAACCGCCAGATTAGCGAACCGACCGTCGTCAGGGTTAGCAGAGAGCGCAAAAGGCGCGAAAACACCTGTCCAGCACGGTTTTTTAGTTCGCGCGGCGTACCCGCTCCCAGCAGTTTTCGCAGAATCAGGCTCAAGTTGAACGCTCCCACGTGTACCGACTGCCGTTGCAGAATGTTCTCCCGCCCCCGCAGATAACAGCGTCGCATACCGCCGGTCTCGTAGCAGTGTGCGAAGCTGCGTTCGATCAGCTCCCCGCGCCGTCGGAGTAAGCTCTTGCCGTAGTCGCCTCGCACCCGTCGCCGGTTCGCGTAAACGGCCTGCTGCTCGGCACGTTTGTCTTGCCAGTCGCGCCGTCCCTTCTGCTTCTTCTCCGGAATATAACTGCGCACCTCATAACTCTTCACCCGTTTGATCACCGCACCGCTGTGGTAGCCCTTGTCCGTCACCAGTTCCTCGATCCCTTGCAGGTGGACCTTCGGCTTTTCCTGGGGCCGCAACTCGGCCTCCCGTCGGATCTGTTCTGCTACCTGCTCACCCGCCTCGCATAACGTTTCATCCAGCGTCGTCGTATCGCCCTGGTCGGCAGCCTGCAGCGTCACGGCCACGATGGCGCCCGTGTCCAGATCCACCGCGTGTTCTGCTTTGTGTGCTAAGTGCGTCCGCCCGTCCTTCATCTTCGTGATCCGCGCGTCCTGGTCTGCCGGACTCCTCCACTCTTTGTTCGAGGTCCGCTTCTTGCGCTTCCGGTCCAGCCGCGCCAGGTCTTCCCTGGTCGGCGTCTCGATGCCAGACGACTTGGCCAATCCCCGCAAGAACTCTTCATAGCTTTCCCCGGTGTCCCGGCGCACGATCGACCGCATCGCCGCGTTCGCTTCCAAGGTGGTCGCGTCGATGCCCATCCGTTGCCCCTTCAGCAGTCCGCGTTCTGCCAACAGCCCCAACACCCAGGCAAACACCTCACCATGCGTGTCGATGTCGATCAAGCGTCGGGTCCGCGATATCGTCGAGTGGTCCGGCGTTCGCTCGTTCAGTCCAATCAGCAGAAACCGCCGCAGCGCCAGCGAATCGGCCACCCGCCACGCGATCCCACGCTCACCATCGATGCCCTCGAAATACCCCACCAGCACCGCCCGAAAGTAAATTCCAGGCCGTAGCGATGGTCGTCCCAGTCGCGCATGATAGAAGCGCGCACATAATCCCTCCACAAACTCGTCGAACCTGGCGCCCTCCAGCAAATCGTTCAACCGCGTATAGAAAGGATGTCCCGGCGGCACCGCCAACTCCGTGTGCGCGATCCAGATGTCTTCTTGTTTCTCCCCGCCACTCCGCTTGCTCATCGCCATGCGGGCATTCTACGAACTATCCCTGTGGATCACACCATCTCTTGTTTCAGGTATCTCTTGTTTCAGGTATCCAGACTTGCACCGCGGCCTGCTAGACTTGGGGGGCGTGCCACAGCGAAAAATCATCGTGAATATTGCGACGAGCGCGGACGGCTACGTGGCTCGACCAGATGGCAATCTCGATTGGCTGACGGAACGGCCGGCTCCAAAGGGCTTCTACGGTCTCCCGGAATTCGAGCGCTCCACCGATGCCAAGATCCTCGGCCGT
>DATMOO010000202.1:0-19003 GCA_035568275.1 Candidatus Sulfotelmatobacter sp. | reverse complement strand
GGAGTTCGGCATCGTAGGTGAACGTGTAATGCGAGACGGCGGCGTTCGGGCCGAAGGTCGTCACCTTCACGTCGCTGATGTTGCCGCTCTTCCACTTGTTTGTCTTGTTCTGCAAATCCTTGATGAAGTCCTCTTTGGTTTGCCAATCGCCCCAGCTGTTTCCCGCGACGAATCCGTCGGCCAGATGCTGCTGAGCCCATGAGGAGTCGTTTTTCATCTGTGCATCTCTGGAGTCCTGCTGCAGTTGCTTGATCTGGTCGGCGACGTCGCCGCCTGCCTGGGCGTTAAGGTTGAGGCAGAGAGCCAGACAACAGAGCAGACCGATGGCAATAACGATTCTTTTTGTCAATGTATTATGTCCTCCGTAGAGCGGTAACGATTTCACCTCTTTTTGAAGCTTAGCCTCCAGCCGTCGTAGAAAACTGAGCGATAGTGACCACAACTCAACGATGAGGGTCTGAAGGTAGTGAAGCCATTCCATTGACGGGTTCTGAGCGTTTAACCGGCCAAATAATGGCATCTGCTTCGTCATCGCAAAGGGTTGAAGTTGCCGCATTCAGTAGCTTTATAGATGGGAGCGGAAGCGCCCTCCCGTGCCCACCATTGCGACCACCTATGGTATTGCGACGGAGGACTCTCACTCTCATCATCGTTTGCGCTACGATGCGTCAACAGTCGCAAACCATAAAGCGCCCTGTCAGCAATGCCCACGTCCGAGTTTTTGAGAAGGTCGAGCAGGATTGGTACAGCGGACCGGGACCCCGTGTAGCCTATTGCGGTAACCGCATTTACACGCGTGAATTCTTTGTCAGGGCTGCCCAATAACGAAATAAGCGTGGGAAGCATTTTGTCACCACCGAGTTCAGCCGCATCGGAGACATAGTTTAGGATTTGTGCGTGCTTCTGAGCTACGTCGTGCAAGAGCGGAAACCATTGTGGATCGCCACTTTCTGCGAGGTAGTCCGCACTTTTCATGTGCTCGTACGATCCCGCTTCGGTTTTCTCAAGCAAGTTGGCCAATGCTTTCATGCTGCGTTGGGTGTTCAGGCGGTGGAAAGCCAAGGGTGCGAATTGCCTGAATTCGTTACTGTCCGCGAAACCTAGTAACGTATCTTCCAAAGACTTCGGAGCAATACTAGCCAGGGTGCGCGCTGCTTCGTTGCGTCTATTCAGATCGCTCGACCTAAGCGCAGCGACGAACGCATGCAGTGATTCGGGATCCTCACTGAGGCTGGGGTCTACCTCGAAATACAGCGTTGTTCGCACTTCGAGCGTGTCTTTGGGAGTATCAGGGCTAAAGTAATTTGTCGTCGCGTGGGCGTGAGGGAGATAGCGTTCGGCTTGCACTGAATATGGTCCCGGCGCACTTATAGAGTGGTCAAAGTTCAACAGCAGACGTTCAATACGAGACTTGCCCGAAGGGAGCACGATCGAGGAAGACAAACAACTTCCCGCCACCCCAAGGAGCGGGCATGACGATGTCGCTTGTGGGTCGCTCGATACCTTGATCTGGTAACCCGAACAGAACGAATAAGGATCAGCAGAATGAATGTTTTCAGACTGCGGCCCGTCGTTAACGACCTCTAAATAGAGAAAAATAGGCTCACCCGGAGCGAACCTCGACTTCTCCAGATAGAAGTGCCCGGAGAGTTGGCCCGTGGCTACAAGTGGCCAGCCGATCAGTAACGTCGCAGCTAACCAATGCATTATCATGTTCCACAGATTAGACACCGTCGGAAGACGGTTTGGAAGTCAGTTGACGAAACCAGGCCATAGCGCTCAAATTTCAACTTCTTTCGATTCACTTCATATCTGAAGCGTTTGAAACTGGTCAGAAGATCGGGATGTTGCGCCAAACCTAGTGATATTTGAGGGCGTTCACACGGTCACAGCCCCCACAGATTTCCGCCCCCCAACTCAAACTCCCCCCATCTCCGTTCAGCACTCCCCGCGCACGCGCCCGACAACAAAGGGACGCACGATCCGGACAGGAATGAGCTGAATTCCGATGAGATGAGTTGAGCAGAGCTGAGCTGATGACATTCCCCGTCCAACACGATTTTCATAGGGGGGTCTCTGGGACCATGTCTTTCCCTTCTCTAAACACGCGATCAAACTTGGGTTGAATTGATCGAGCATAAGCAGAGTGCGAGTTGATCTAATCCCTGTCCAAACATGATTTCCAGACGTTTACCATTTCATCGCGGGGTCTCTGGGACCATCCCGTTCCCTTCTCCCGTCAAGTCCAACCGGGATAGTATCTATCGGGAAAAATTCGGCTACGCCCTCCCCGTTCCCAGGCCCCCCAAACCCCCCGGTTTTGACTGGGCCGCCCCCGCCCGCCCGCGCCTGGGGCTGGTGCGTGCTGGGATCGCACGTGTGCGCGTGCGAGGGAGTGGCTATCTTCGAGAAGGATTGAAGGATTGAAGTGAGCGGTTAGTCGTACCGCAGTGCCACCATCGGATCGACCTTCATCGCCCGCCGCGCCGGGACAAACGCAGCAAGCAGCGCGATAGCAACCAGGGAGATAGTTGCTCCCACAAAAAGGGAAATGTCTGTCGGCTTGATGCCGTAGAGCATTCCATGGATGGTCGAGGACAACAAGCGGACTAGTACAAGAGCGCCGCCGATGCCGATTGCAACGCCGTAGAGGATTACTGCGAGCGTTTGGCGCAGCACAAGGGTTCGGATATCGCCTCTCTGAGCTCCCAGAGCCATGCGAGTGCCGAACTCATTCGTTCGGCGCGAGACGCTATAGGCAACGACTCCGTAAAGTCCAATCGCTGCGATTAGGCAAGCCAACGCTCCGAAGACTGAGGACAGCAATGCAGTCAACCGCTCCTGGGAAATCATGTCATTGATGACCGACTCAAAGGGCCGAACCTCCTGAACTTGCAAAGTCTTGTCGCTGGCTGCTACTTCGGCTCTTATGATTCCTGCCAGGAATTGCGCATTGAGATCGGTGCGAACGAAAAAACTGTCACCTTGCCGATAGGGCAAATACACCATGCGCCACACCCTCTCCCGAACCCCATAGTGCTTCGCATCAGGCACCACCCCGACAATTTCGCGAATGGTTTGCGGTTCAAAGCCGAGTTTGATGCGTTGGCCAATCGGGGTATTTGAACCGAAGTAGTGGCGAGCGAAGCTTTCATTAACCAAAGCTACGGGGGGCGTTTCGGCCTGATCTTGGAAGCTCAGATCCCTGCCCTGCAAGAGTCTCAAGCCGATAGCTTCGAAGAAACCAGCGCCAGCTGATATTAACCCCACGTCATTTTCTTTTCCGGCCGATGGGTTCCCAATTACGTCCACACTGCCCGACCAGCCGCCGTCCCCGTACACGCTCGACCCATAACTTGCAACGACCACACCCGGATGTGATTCCAAACGCCGTTTTATTTCTGCACATGCTTGATGAAGGCGATCTTGGGAAGTTAGCTTAGGGTAAGAGAGGTCAAACGTGACGACGTGTTCGACGTGAAAGCCCAAGTCGCTGCTTTTGAGATTATGTAGGGTTTCAACAAACAGTCCAGCACCGACCAACAGAGGTAAGGAGAGTGCGAGCTGACCAGCAAGGAGAAGCCTTCCGCTCCAGCGCGAACCAATTACGCGCTGCCCGCCGTGCAAGGTCAGCTCAGGCTTTTCTCTAGAAGCGCGTAGTGCCGGGCCAAGTCCGAACAGTATCGCAGTCGCGACAGCAACCCCGGCTGTAAAGCTAAACACGACAAAATCCGGCTGGAGATTAAACGCTATTGGCAGCGGTGACGTAGGAAGCAGGGAGAGCAGTACGCGTGTGCTCCAAACCGACAGGAGTAGGCCGACGAAGGCACCCGAGAGGGACAGGGTCAAATACTCTGTGAATAATTGCCGGACAATCCGCAAGCGGCTCGCGCCGAGTGCGAGGCGAACCACGATCTCATGGTGACGTGCCGCGTTGCGGGCCAATATGAGGTGCGCTATGTTCGTACAGGAAATCAGAAGTACGACTGCGACCACCGCAAGCAGTACAAGCAGTGGTTTCTTATACCTGCGTCCGGTGGTTGCGAGACCTGAGGGGGCGGGACGAACCGTAATATGCTGAGCTTCGAGCATCTGCTTGAAGCGCGGCGAAGCGCTCGGCAGGAGCGCGTCAGCAACGTGTGTGCGGAACGCGGCTTCAAACACAGCCTGAGTTCGCCCCGGGTCAACTCCGTCACGTAGCCGTACAAGGAGGCGCAGCCAATTGAGGTCCGGGTCCGGCCGCCATCCCCGATCCACCGCACCAGCGGTAATCGGCACCCATACGTCAACTGAGACCTCTTGGTCGATTCCGGTGAATCCGGGCCGGGCAATGCCAACGACCGTATAGGGCGTCTCGTCGTAAAGGATTCTCCTGCCGAGAACCGATGGGTCGGATTGGAAGCGGCGCTTCCAGAAGGCATAACTCAAGACCGCAACGTGATTCCCTCCAAGCACATTATCGTCTTGCGGTTCGAGCACTCGCCCTACGATTGGCCTGACGCTTAGAACCGAAAAGAAATTACCCGAGACAGCCTCTCCCGCAATGCGCTGATCGGAAACTCCGTTGACTCCAAATTTTCGTGGCCCGACAACCTCCGTTGCGAAGACCTCGCCCCAAGGGGCGGCCACCTTGCTGAATTGCTGAAAGAGCGGATAGGAATAGCTGAATTCCCCGGCGAAGTCGCCTTCCGAAGAGGCGCGCATTACATGAAAGATTTCCTTAGGATCGCTAACCGGCAGGGGGCTCCACAGACACGCGTGGAGGAGCGTAAATATCGCAGTGTTGGCTCCGATGCCGAGCGCGAGAATCAGGACGGCAACCGCGGTAAAGCCGGGATTCTTGCGCAACTGCCGCAGCGCGTAGCGAAGATCTTGTGCCAGTCCGGTCATCTCAGATTCGGTCCTCCTGCTGGCACAGCGGTGTCACAGTGTGCGGGCCAGTGCCATGGCCCGCTGTCTCTCATCGCAAGACTCTTACCAATCCAGTAGAAAGTGTAACTGCCTGGCAGCAAAGGACAACGGAATACCTCTGTCGGACGGTTATCGGAGAAGGTGTCCACCGCTGGCTGCAGGTGTCCGGAGCCGAACAGTCAGTCATCGGTTTGCTGGGGGTTTATGAGACCGGTTCCGAAAACAACCACACGATCCATCAATGTTAATAAGCTACCGCGAGGGCGTGGTTGTCTGTGCACGTTTCTTCCGCGTGCCTGGATCGATAGCCGATTTTTCCCGATAGATACTACCCGTCAAGTGCCAACCAGCCCCGTCAAGTGCCAACCGGGAGAAGGGAAAGAGATGATCCCCGAAACTGCGAAGAAAGTCCGAAGGCAGTGACTGCGCCAGCGCTGCTATTTGGATTGCGGCAAGGGGCTGACTGAGATCTCGTCAAAGCGCATTTCGGCGGATGGCTTTTGCTCGTGTTGATTTTGGAGCACATCGTTGAGTTCAGTAACCAGCGCTAACATCCTGTCGGGATTCTTCTCAGCGCCAATTTGCGCGCAGAGTTCCTTTACCTGTTGATTGAGCACTTCCCGACTCATGGCGGTTACCTCAGAGGGATCCAGTCAGCGGATTTCGCTGCGTGCCCACTACTTGGCCTTGTTCCATACGTACAGGAACGTCTCGTCGCTGGCGGTAGCGACATCTCTCCGGCCCTTGTGGATGGCGCGATTCAGGGCAGACCGCACCTTCTCCTTGCTCTGCGTCAAGTCCGACAAAGGCACTTTGATCGCAGTTCCTGCCGGAACCTGATCGAGATCGGAGAGGATCTGGGTAACGATCTTTTTGTGCTTTCCATTTCGACCTTGGGGAACGTCCACTTGCGCCATAGTGTTGAAATTCGTTAAAGCTTTGCTGGTTCGAGGGCTCATCCGAATCTCCTAACCGGGAACAAACGTTAAACAAACGTAACGCAATCGTACTTTCATCGTAACGAGGTAGTCAAGTACAAAATACGAGGTAGTGAGGTATGAGATTTAGCCCACTAAACGCAGGCTCGATGCGCTCAACACAGGCTGAATTCCCGCTAACCGGGCCACTGCTGATCTACAACAAACGGGCAGACAACTACCTGATAATCGAGCGTTTTAGAGCGGACAAAGAGCGTGAGCCGATTGCCAAAAGATATGACCCGTAGGCTTTCCCCTCTGCTAGGGTTTGTGTTAGCCGGAAGGAGGAAATTCAAATGCGAAGGTCTTTGCATTTCGAAACGGTTCCGGTGGCGGTGGTGAGGAAGATTGCTAAACCACTGGCTCGAAGAAGTGGAATCCCACTCGTCGCATCACGGCGGTTATCTCTTCTCATCAAGGCCCGGGTGCAGCGCCCACTCATTCCCAGAAAGGGAAATTGAAATGGGAGAGTCAAAAGAAAACGACGGCCAACAAACCAACAGAGACTGGCGCGACCTGGCGCTCCGAGTCCAACAAGAAACAGACCCTAAGAAGATGATCGAATTGGCCATGCAGCTTATTGCCAACCTTGACGAACAACGGGCCGGAAAAAATCCGCTGCCCAAACCGCGATCGGAATCGCCCGAGAGGCCGCGAGGATGACTCCTGAGGAACGAGAGCAGTTGGATTCACTGTGTAAGCGTATCGCGATAGAGAAAGACGCTCAAAGGTTTGACAACCTTGTCAAGGAATTGGAGGTTCTGTTAGAGGCGAAACACGAACGACTCCAATCGATGAGAGCTTCGGGCTCTTTCCCAGCAACTGCGAAACCCGATCAACCTGCAATGGAGTCATAAGGGCGCTATCGGTGTTAATAGACGACAACTCGCTCGAAACCATCCTCGTGTTGATCCAGCAACTGGAAGCAGCGCTTCTCGGATTGAAGCAAATGCGAGCCTACGTCGTGCAAGGCGTCGAGCAGGAAATGCTGGAGTCGGCGATCGTGGACAATGAAACCAGGTTGGCAGAAATTAAACGTAAGGTTATTCAGTAATCATCAACGCAGCTGCCGGTTCCGGCATAGGGTGCTTCACGACAGACAAAGCTCCTGTTACTTCTCATTCAATTCGCTCTGATTCCGGTCGGGGCGTTTTTCTTTCTGGCTCCTGGTCTGGAGGAGCCATACAAGGAACCGTATAGTGCCCTGCCAAGACCCTGGGGCGCTTTATTGTTTGGTGAAGTCGCACGCGCCACACATGTTCTGCGGCGGTGGGGAAGGCGGTGTGGCCCAGGGCTTGTTGGTGAAATCGAAGAACTCGGTCATGTCGGGCATTGCGGCGTCGCGTGCAGTGAGTGTAGGCAGGCCCCAGCGCGTCTCAATAAAATGCAGATAAGCCGTGTAGTCCATGGGCGTGTGCGAGACGAAATTCTTCTTCGCAAAGGGCGAGATCACTATGTTCGGCACGCGGCTGGCGGTAATAGTGAAATCGCCGGGCACGTCGTTGGATGTGAGATCCACCGGTTTGATGCCGTCTGGATTCGGCACCGACCTCGGCGGCATGTGGTCGAAGAAACCTCCGCCTTCGTCGTGCGCGAAGAAGATCACGCTATCGCTCCACGACGGGCCCTGCATCACGGAGTTAATCACATTGGACGCAAACTGCGCGCCGACCTGCACGTTGATCGGAACCTCGCCTGCTGCGGGTTCGCGGGATTAAAGTTGCTGGTGTGCTCGGAAAGACCGTCGTGCAGCCCGGTCTCGATGAACGAAACTGCCGGCAGTTGGCCAGCCCCAGCGTCGCTGAAGAACTGTGATCGACACGACCTTGGCTGACACACCGGGCTGGTTGAAATAAGCGAAATCCTGCAGATAAGTGAACAGGTTCGTTTCCTCTGAATAGATTTTCCAGGAAACACCCGCGGCATCCAGTTCCTGCCAGATGGTCTTGGCGGTCAGCCCTCCCGGCCCCGGGCCGTCGTGGACATACCCCTGCGATGTCGCCGCGAACAGGAAATGCCGCTGCGCCGGGGTGTTGCTGGGTATCGGAGAGTAGAAGTGGTCGCCCATCACGAAATTCGACGCCATGAAGTAGTAATAGTTCAGGTCGTTGCCATCGAAGTAGCCCATCACACGATGGCCGTCCTGGTCGGCCATCTGGATTCCCAGCGTGGCGGCGTACTGGCTGATCTGGACCGCGAGCGAGACAAAGCCGTCCATCGGCGAGTTGGCATCGGCCCCTGCGGGATTTGCCCAGTCAAAGTTCTTGTGCGTCTCTGTCCAGTCGGGCGTCAGGTCTTCCGTGCACACGGAACCGCTGTGATACGAAGCGATGTTTGCACCGGTCACGGGAGAGAAATTGGAAAACGATCCTGTGCTCTCATCGTCGATTGTTGCCGGCGAGCCGTTGATCGGGTAGCTATTTGCTTGCCTGTAGGCGGTCATCTGGCCGAAGTAGTGATCAAAGGAGCGGTTCTCCTGAATCATGATCACCACGTGATTCACTACTGTCATTCCCTGCTGAGGTGGTCCGCCGGGGCCTGGCTTGGGGTTGGTGGTGGTGGTGTTGGCGTGGGCCCGCTTCCTTTACCTGCGGAACCGCCGCAGCTTGTGATCAATACCGCCAATGCCACGCTTGAGAGAAGGGAGCTGAACCTGGAGCGCATATGCTAAGCCTAATTGCCAATTGCTCAGATCAGATGCTCAGGCCAAAGTTGACGTTGGCGCCCAGCACGGGTTTCTCGCCCGTTTAGGGGGGCCAAACGGGCGAGAAGGCGTGATCTTAGAGTTCCGGGTGCGGGTCGGAAGCGCGGCGTTTCAATACGGTTTGGTTTGAGGAACTTTCTGGGCAAGCGGCTTGTCGTTTGTTACAGTCTGGCCCTTGTCGTACTTCATCCGGTTGCCCCCGATCTCATTCGTATCCGAGTGGTCGATCGGCTTCATGGCTACGACCTGATAGCGGCGTTTTTTGTGATCGCCATCAGGAATTCTCATCTCGATCACGTCTTTGGAAATCTTGAACTCCCCTTCCTGTCCGATCGGCAGCAGCCTGGGATGCTTATGATCCAGCGGACGAATGTGGTACTCCATATCGTCAGTGCGCAACATGTATTGCGGACACAACTTCTCGTCAGAATCGACGTGAGTGGCGCCGACCGACGCGAACACGCTGCCTAGCCCGGTCAGGCCGCGCTCCTTGGCGCCGCACGGCACCGCTTCCATCTTTTCGATCATGGCGCGCTGGCCATGTTTCTTGCCCGCAAAAACGGGGACGGAAAGCGACAAACAAAACATGGTGATAAGAACTGGTTTCTTGTTCATGACGCCTCTTCTCAGTCCAGGAATTTGTTCCGGTTCTTTGGCGATGCGACAGGGAAAGGCGGGTGGCAGAAATCCGCCTTTCCGTTTCGCACCATGGCCACCCTACTTCTTCGGCTGAGAAGCCGGAAGTTTGGCTGTACCTTTTACCATCGCGCCGCTTGAGGTCGCGTCAAACGCCTGCGCTGACTTGATGAACGATTGCGGGTTCTCAGTCAGTTCCTCACGCGTTTGAGGATGAGATTTCAGGTACGTCTGCAACGCGGAATGGTTCTCCAGGTATTCCTCATTCGTCGCAAGGGAAGGGTTCTTGGAGAGCTCATTCGAGATGTTGCCGTGACCTTCCAGAAACTCGTGGAAGCTGGAAAGCTCGCCACGGGTCACATCGTGATCGCGGCCCATAGCGGCATCCTGACGATGATCAAAGCTCTGCTCCTGGTTCATGAACTGGGTTGGATTCTCTCGATATTCCTCCCGCACACCGGGGTGACTTGCCAGGAATTGCTGCAGAGCCGGATGGCCCTGAACGAACTCCTTGTTGTTGACCAATGCAGGGTTCTTGCGCAATTGTTCTGCAATCTCGGGATGGCTGTCCATGAAACGATCCATGTTGGCCAGCTCCGTGCGATTCACGTCCGAATCCCGCTGCATAGCAGAGTCTTCACGGCGGTCAAAGCGCTCTTCCTGCTGCATAAATGCATTCGGATTTGCTTTGTACTCCTGCCGCAACTCGGGGTGATCCGCGAGAAATTGCTGCAGAGCCGGATGGTCCTCGATGAAGTCCTTGTTATTGACGAGGGCCGGATTCTTTCGCAGTTGCTCCCCGATCTCGGGATGGCTGTCGAGGAAGCGATCCATATTGGACATTGCACGCGCGTCCTCACGACGGTCATATTGCCGTTCGGCGGACATGAACGCGCTGGAGTTTTCTCGCAGTTCGTCGCGGACGCCCGGGTGTTCCGCCAAGAACTGCTGCAGAGCCGGGTGGGTTTCAACGAATTCCTTGTTGTTAGCGAGCGATGGATTTTTCCGCAGTTGCGCCGCGATTTCGGGATGGGTTTCGAGGAAACTATCCATCCTGCTCAGTTCGCCTCGCGTTGTGTCCCCATCACGACGATCGCGATCCCGGTCACCTTCGTTGTCCTCACGCCGATCAAAACGCTGCTCCTGATGCATCACAGCATGGGGGTTTTGATTCAGATCCTCACGTACTTCAGGATGCTGCTGCAGATAGCGCTGCAAATCAGGATGGTTTTCCACGAACTCCTCGTTGTTGACCAACGACGGGTTGTTCCGCAGCTGTTCGGAAAGTTCCGGATGCTGATCCAGGAACTGATCGAGTGCGGACAGTTGCTGCCGAGTCATATCAGAATCACGATCTTGGGGCATGCCGCTCTGCGAATGTGCTCTCGCAGGGGCCGTCCACATAAGAGATGTGAACGCCAAGGTCGCCAACCAGTACTGAGTTTTCACACTTGTGCATTTCATAAGCGACAAAATGCCTCCTGTTGTGAGCGGATGACAGGGAAAGAAATGCATGGGGAAGGCCAACGCCCGAGAGCGAGGAACTCGTGCTATTTCAGTGCCTTGACAAGCGCTTAGGGGAGATCAAGTAGATCCACTACAGGATGGAATTCCGACACGTTCTTGTAAAATCGCCGTACAGAGATCACCGTAGCTTTCAAGGTTTTGTAAAGTGTCGCCAGGCAGATGAGCTTTTCACAAGCTTCAGCCATTCTTTCGGACGTCTTTCGCGCTCTCTAGGCTTGGTTTATCTGCGCAAGGCCTGCGCTGATGATTCTAGACGCGATACGAGGGCCGGAAGCCAATGTCACTAGTAAGTCCCCCCGCTATAATGTGCCGCCTATGCGCCTCTTGTTGAAATTCAATTTGATCTTGATCCTCGTCTTCGCTGCCGGAGTAGCCGCAGCTGATGATGGGATCCGCCGGCGCTATGCGGACCTACACTTTCAAGCAGGTCGCCCCCTGCTCCAGGAGCACCAGGCGCGGATCGACACGTTCCTGGCGCAGACCGTTCCCGCATATGCTGCGACGGGAGCCTTCAACTATCTGCACTGCGATTATGGAGACTATACCTACAAGGAAGCGACGCTCAATTCAACAAACCTGCGGGACCGCGCTGTCGATTGGGAAGCTGACGTCATTCAGGTCTTCCGTGCGCATCCTGAGCAGAAGGAGCTTTCCGGAGAGCGCGACACACCTGCTGGACGAGCGTTGTTCTTGGCCACGGTCGTGCCGACTTCGAAGATGGTGGGGCCTGTAAACCTCAGCGGACAGTATACGGCGATTGAGAGCTGTGATCTTCCCTGATTCAGGGTTCGGCTATTGTTTATCCGGTGCCTTCTCCGCGGGCTTCTCGAATATCTTCGGATCCACAGCCGGGTTAATTTCGATCTTCTTATACTCGACTACGCTGGTTTCTTCTCCATTCTGCTTGTTCTTGCGCTGGAGCGGTATGGTCAGCCCATTGATGGCCTTCCAGTCATCCAGGGCGGTCTCGCCTTGTGCCGGCCCGGTTCTCCCAAGCGTTACATAAGTTTCCTTCAGAATGTGCCCATCTGCCGGATTCACGAACCAGCGGATTGCGGCGCCTGCTGCGTTTACGTCCACGATGCGGGCTTCAATGTCCCCCACCTTCTCGGTTCCTCCCGCAAGGAAGAAGACATCCGGATCCTTCCAATGGGACGCGATGAAAATGGGATCGCGCTTGATTTGCTCCAGAGTTTCGCTCTTCTGGTCTGAAGGCATCGCCTGTGTGCCCATGCCGGCCATCGAGGCGAATCCCGTATCGGGCGTTACGACGAGCGTCATCGTGCCCTGTGGAGTTTGCAATTCGGCATGAAGGCGGTCGGGGTACACAATGGTCGTTTGCATCTGCATGGGAAGGTCGCCCTGCGGCGTCTTCCGCGTCATGGTGAACTCGGCCTTCACTGATTTCACCGCCGAAAGTTTCGCTTCGCCGCCCATGGCAGCGACAAGTTTCGAGGCAAGCTCCTTGCCCTCAGCATTCGACGCGGTGGGTTTTGAACTCTCATCCTGCTTCGCTCCCGGAGGAGGCGGAATGGTGATGTCGATTTCCTTCACCGCCCCGAGCGACGAGAGTGGCTTGCCGAACTCCTTGAGGTTACCAACCACCAGCCTTGCCAGTTGGTCTTTGTGCAGATACTTAGCCGCGACGCGGCTCACATCGGCAGCAGTAACTTTTTTGACTTCGTCCTGGTACTTGTCGAGCCAGTCGGGAGGATACCCGTAATACTCGTAGTCCATGCGCTCGCCAAGAATCTTGTCGGGCGAGTCAAGACGAAACACAAACGCGTTCAGGATGGCATCCTTGGCGTTCTTGATTTCTTCTTCAGTGATCGGCTTCTTGGATAGATCATCGATGTCTTGGTCGAGCGCTTGAATCGCATCGACCGTGCTCTCACTCTTGGTGCTCATGGCAATTTGCAGGATGCCCTGATGTCCGAAGTTCGTACCCACTCCGCCACCTACGCCATAAGCCAGCCCGCGCTTGGTGCGGATGTCGTTGAAGAGGCGGGAGGAAAACCCGCCACCGAAGGCTTCGTTGAAAACACTGATCGCGTAGTAGTCGGGATTGTCGCGCGTGGTGCCGAGCGTAACCATGCGGATATTGCTCTGGTTCACGTCCTCTTTAGAGACGAAATAGTAGCCGGGCTTGGCGGGAGCGTACTGCAATTCATTTTTTGGGAACGGCGGGAAAGATTCGCCCTTGGGCCACGATTCGAAGGCGGAGCGCAGTCGGGCCTCCATCGCCGCCGAATCGAAATCCCCACTGATGCCGAGGATAATGTCATTGGGGTGGACATACTTCTTGTGCCAGTCGATCAGATCTTGACGGGTGATGGCAGCGACGGTGGCGTACTCGGGCACACGGGCGTAGGGATTATCGGCGCCATAAGCGAGTTTGGTGGCCTCGCGGTGAGTGATCCCTCCCACATCGTCGTTTCGCCTGGAGATGCTGTCTTCTTCGCCCTTTTTGGCGATATCGATCTTGTCGTCGCGGAATTCTGGATTTTGCAGTACGTCCTGGAAAGCTTTGAAAACGTCGTCGAGGTCGCCCGTAAGGCAGGAGAAGCTGATCGTCGAGGAATCCGGGCCTGGGCCAGTTTCTACCTTGGCGGCACGCACTTCGAGAAAATCGTCAAGTTGGTCGCCTGTCTGGGTCTTGGTGCCGCCGGTACGCCAGACTTCGCCAAAGATGTCGACCAGGCCCGTCTTATTCGCAGGTTCGTTGACTGAGCCGCCGCGGATGCGCGCGGTGCCATCGATCAAGGGTAGTTCATGGTCTTCCTGCAGGAAGATCACCATCCCGTTGGAGAGTTCGATGCGTTTGGGTTGCTGCGGTTTGAAAGAACGCAAGGGAGGAATCGGAATCTGCTTCCAGGTGGCTTGCGCAGAAAGGAGGTGCGGTGGCACAAGCACGGCAGCGGCCAACAAGAGAACCAGGATGTGCCGCTTCATTGCGCACCCCCTTGATCGGCAGAAGCGTTCCCTTGTTCGGCGCCGGGCGAGCCTCTGCCACCGGGTGCGTTCTCGATGACTCCCACGGTGCGGTTGGTATCGACGAAAACTTCGTTCGCTACGCGCCTAATGTCGGCCTTGGTCACCGCATCGATGCGATCCACTGAGCGGAACAACTCTTGCCAATCCCCGTAACGTGTTTGGTAAGTCGCCAGTTGCGTAGCCAGTCCGCCGTTATCGGCGAGGCCTCGGATGAGGTTGGCTTTGCTGCGGGTCTTGATCATCTTTAATTCATCGTCGCTGATGTCTTCTTTTTTGAGGCGCTCGATTTCAGCGTGAATCGCTTCGCCGATTTCCTGCGGCTTGTGGCCGGGTAAGGGAACTGCGAGAAACGCGAAGAGATGCGGATACTTGATGCCAGGATATCCAGTGAAGCCCTCGGAAAATGAAGCAATCTTCTTATCTCGTACCAGAGAGCGGTACAGTCGCGAGGTGCGGCCTTCCGACAGAAGGTCCGTAATGGCATCGAATACAGCGTCGTCTTTGCTGCGGTAGTCGGGCCGGTGATAGCCCTCGATGTAAATCGGCTGCGACATGTCCTTCAGCACGACGCGGCGCTCGGAGTTTTGCGGAGGTTCCGTAGTAGTGGCCTCGTCGGGATCCGGGCGGGTAGGCAGCCGTCCGAAGTATTTTTCGAGAATCGGTAATGCTTGCGCAGATTTCACATCGCCGGCTATCGCCACCACCATGTTCGAGGGGATGTAGTAGGTGTCAAAAAACTTCTGCGCATCGGTAGCGGAGAAGTGATTGAGATCGGACATCCAGCCGACTGTAGGCCGATGGTAGGGATGTGCCGCGAAAGCCTCTGCCGTGAACTGCTCCAGCAGTCGCCCGAAAGGATTGCTATCGGTGCGCATGCGGCGTTCTTCGATGACCACGTTGCGCTCCTTGTAGAATTCCCGCATCACGGGATGCAGGAATCGCTCGGACTCAAGATAGGCCCAGAGTTCCAGGCGGTTCTCGGGGAAGGAGTAGTGGTACGCAGTCTCGTCATAGTTGGTGAAGGCATTCATGTCTTCCCCGCCATTCTGCTCGACGATTTTTCCGAACTCGTTGGCGACGACATACTTGTCCGCGCCGGCAATCGCATCTTGCCAGGCCTTCTCTAGTTGCTTGAGCTTGGCCGCATCCTGGCCTACGCTCTTGTCCCGCTCTTTGATATAGGCCGCATAGGCAATCTCCACTTTTTCCAGCGCGAGCTTTTCAGCGGTATAGTTCGTCGTTCCGATCTTGTCGGTGCCCTTGAATGCCATATGCTCGAACATGTGAGCTAGGCCGGTGGCGCGCATCGGGTCCTGGGTCGAACCAGCGTCCACCAGGGTGAAAAACGAGAATACGGGCGCTTCGGGACGCTCACAGATGACGAGGGTCAGTCCATTGCCGAGTTTCTTGACCGTGACGCGCTTCTTGAACGAGGCGACGTCTTGCGCCAGAGCAACGGTGGAAAGAAGGAGCAGTAGAAAAGCGCCTTTCAGACAGGAGTATTTCATCGAACCTCCGACGGCTGCGCGGAAATTTCTGCAAAGAACATAGTCTTTGGACGGGCGAACAGAGCAGAAGTTTGAAAGTACGTGGGTGGCAGGGGGGTTGTCAAACTCAGGACACACGACTCAGGACACACGACTGCAGTCTCCCGGCTTTCGGGGTCGCTGTGGCTGTGTAGCCCGCGCAGCATTTGAGCACGGAAAAGGCTTAACCGCCGAGGACGCGGAGGAGTCCGCCGAGTTCGCGGAGAAAACCTCCGGAGACTGCCCAGTTTTCGGTCGCGAATAAGAGCTACGCTGTATTTTGCGCCTGGCAGAATATCAGGCAAAATGGCAGGGCGGAGCGCACGTGACTGATTCGAGCGTCGAAATTCAAGGGCGACACCTGAAGCTCTCGAACCTAGAGAAGGTTCTTTACCCCGCCACCGGATTCACCAAGAAGGACGTCATCGACTATTACGCGCGGATCGCGCCCGCTATCCTTCCCCATCTGCACGGTCGTGCCCTCACGCGCAAGCGTTATCCCGACGGCGTAGAAGGCGAGCCTTTCTTCGAAAAGAACGCCCCCATGCACAAGCCGGATTGGGTGAAGACAGTGCCCGTCTGGAGCGGAAGGAACCGGCGCACCGTTCACTATGTGCTCTGCGACGATCTGGCGACCCTGATCTGGCTGGCGAATCTGGCGGCGCTCGAACTGCACCCGTCGCTGGCTCTCGCGACAGACATTACCTGCCCGACGGTGATGGTCTTCGATCTCGATCCGGGGCCACCGGCGAATATCGTGCAGTGCTGCCAGGTGGCGATATGGCTGCGGGAGATCTTCGAGCATCTTGGCCTGAAGAGCTTTCCCAAGACTTCCGGATCGAAGGGCCTTCAGCTTTATGTGCCGCTGAACACTCCCACGACATTTGAAGCGACCAAACTCTTTTCTCATGCGCTGGCCCAGTTGCTGGAGCAGGAGCACCGGGACCTTGTGGTGTCGGACATGAAGAAGAATATCCGCACCGGAAAAGTGTTCGTTGACTGGAGCCAGAACGATGAGCATAAGACGACGATCGCACTGTATTCGCTGCGGGCGCGGGAGCGTCCCACGGTATCGACGCCGGTCACATGGGACGAGGTACAGCGCACGCTGAAGAAGAAGGACGCGGGATTGCTGGTGTTCGAGTCCTCCCAAACGATCGCGCGCTTCGAAAAGATGGGGGATCTATTCGAACCGGTGCTCGAGTTGAAGCAGAAGCTACCCAATCTGAAAGCTGCCGCGGTGGCTCAGGCGCCCGGGCCGATTGAGATCGCGGCAGAGGCGGATGATCGTCCGGCGAGCAAACCAGCTTCGAAGAAATCCGCGAAGAAGCGCGCCAAGGTATAATCCCGATCTATTCTCAAAGGCGCTGGAATCTTGACATCATGGCGCAACTTTTCGCAGGAACATCAGGATGGGCTTATCCGACGTGGAAGCCCGACTTCTACCCCGAGAAGCTGGCCCAGAAGAAATTCCTGGGATACTACGCCACTAAGCTCAACACAGTGGAAGTGAATTTCACCTTCCGTCAGCTGGTAAAAGAAACGACGATTCAGAATTGGCTGGCAGAAACGCCTGGGCATTTTCGCCTCGGCGTGAAGGCGCATCAGGTCATCACGCATATCAAGCGGTTGAAGGGAACTGAGGAGTTCCTGCCTCGATTCCTGGCGACAATCGAGCCTCTCGCCGCGGCGGGGAAGCTGGGGCCGGTTTTGTTCCAACTCCCGCCGAATTTGAAGGCGGATTCGGCGTTGCTCAAGGATTTTCTTGCCCTTCTTCCGCGTGCAGTTCCAACGGCTTTTGAGTTTCGACATGACTCGTGGTTCAGCGATGCGACATGGGAACTGCTGAAATCCGCAAATGCGGGGTTGTGCGTCGCCGAGACGGAGACCAGGACCACGCCCGACGTCGTGACAGCGCCATTTGCCTACTATCGCTTTCGCAAACCGACTTACACCGGAGACGAGCGGCGGGCGATGGTGGATCGCATGCGTCAGCACATCGCCGAAGAACGCAATGTGTTCACCTACTTCAAGCACGAGGAAACGCCGCAGGGCGCGCTATACGCGGTCGAAGTGCTCCGGGAAGTGAACGGCGCGGAGGGCCGCTGATGCGCCTAGCGACGGCCGCAATAATAGCATCGGTTGTCGCTTTCGGCGCGCATTCCGTCCACGCTCAAGACGCGAAACTCCGCACCGTACACGTATTCGTCGCGCTGGCCGACAATCAACATCAGGGGATCGTTCCCGTGGCGGCGGTTCTGGGTAACGGAGAAGATCCTGGGCGCAATCTGTATTGGGGATCAGCCTACGGCGTGAAGACGTTCTTTTCGCGCTCACCCGAGTGGGAGCGGCTCAGTTGTGTTCAAAAGCCGAAGCCGGCGATTCTGCAGCGGTGCGTTTTCAAATACCGAACCGCGAACGTCTATCTGATCTCCGATGCTTACCGGGGAATCGAAATCAAGCAAGCGATCTGGGATTTTCTTGATTCTGCAGCCGGGGGTGGCGCAGATACGGTCGGTGTATCTGTCCAACCAACCGGTACCGCCCTGAATTTGCCGGCGCATGGCGGCGCAACTCTCCTGGCGTACATTGGTCACGATGGGCTGATGGACTTTCAACTTCCTCACTATCCACAGCAGAAGGATGCAAGTCATCGTGAAGCCATCGTCCTGGCGTGCGCCAGTAAGCAATTTTTCGGCGAGGCGGTACGGGCCAGCGGGGCTTATCCGCTGCTGTGGACAACCGGGCTGATGGCTCCCGAAGCGTACACGCTGAAAAGTGCGCTGGACGGCTGGATCGCCGCAGAGAATCGCGAGCAGGTTCGCGACCGGGCGGCTGGGGCTTACGATAAATACCAGAAGTGCGGGATCCGGGCGGCGCATCGACTGCTTACTACCGGCTGGTGACGTGGTGAGAGAGACGTAGCAAGCTACGTCTCTACGACAGGCTTATCGAGCATCTGGTTCAGTACTTCTCGCAGCGTCCGATAACGCGCATACTAAGCTTCTTCTAGTATGGCTTCTGAGGCCAATGCGCGCGTGCTCTCCGGATTTCTCGACTATCTGAGAATCGAGAAGGGACTGGCGCGGTTGTCGATAGCGGCCTATACCACCGACATCGGACAATTTGCGGAGTTTATCGAGAAACGGAAGCGGTTCCTGATGACCGCACGGCGGAATGAGGTCCGCGAGTTTCTCCAGCAACTCTTTTCGAATCGAGTGGACGGGCGCAGCGTGGGGCGAAAGCTTTCGGCGCTGCGGCATCTCTATCGCTACCTGCTGCTCGACAAGAGAATCGAGCATGATCCGACGTTGAACATTGAATCGCCGCGGCAGTGGAAGGTTTTGCCTAAGTCTTTAGCGCGAGATGAGGTCGAGGCGACGTTGGCTGCGCCAGGTCACGCGTCGAAAGCAGACCGGCAGGATTCGGCGGCTCTGGCATTGCGCGATCGCGCCATGCTGGAATTGCTCTATGCGGGAGCTCTGCGTGTCTCTGAGTTGGTGACCGCGACGCTGGAAGACTTGAAATTGGAAGCGGGCTACATGCTGGTGCGCGGTAAAGGCGACAAAGAGCGCATTGTGCCGCTGGGGAAACCCGCACAGGACGCGCTGACCGAGTACCTAGCGCAAGGGCGGCCCAAGCTGTTGAAGCCTGCCAGAAGGGAAGGGAAGAAGGGCAGGGATCCTTCGACTCCGTTGTCCTCCGCTTCGCTTCAGACAGCTCCGCTC
>DATMOO010000201.1:0-5015 GCA_035568275.1 Candidatus Sulfotelmatobacter sp. | reverse complement strand
CACCGATGGCGGCACCACGTTTAGCAATGTCTCCGGAGCCACTTCGACCACGCTGAGTTTCGCGACGGCTTCGTCGCAGAGCGGGTATCAGTATCGCGCGGTGTTTGCGAACGCGGCCGCGTCGGCCACCACCACGGCGGCCACGCTGACGGTGAATGCGGCTCCTCCGCCTTCCGGAACCGGGACGGCACAATTGATCACGCCCGCGCCAGGAGCCTCAGGCGTCGACCCATTTCAGCCTTTCACATGGAGCAGCGTTCCAGGCGCCCAGGCCTATTACATTTACGTGGGTACATCGCCGGGACAAACTGATATATACAACAGTAATGAGATCGCTCAGACAATCACCAGCCGGACGGTGCTGGGCCTTATCGGCGGCCAGACATATTACGTGACGCTGTGGACCAAGATCAATAACACGTGGAATTCGGTGCCCAGCAGCTTCTCAACCGCGTCACAGCCTCTCCCGTCCGATGCCAACACGTTCCGCAGCACGGTCCAACAACTGACTGGCAACGTGCGATTGATGACCCAGGGGACAACGAATTCCCCGATTGCAGGTACGCTCCTCGCTCAGGTTGTGGCAGAGGATGGTGTGCAATGGGCGTTTTGCACGCAGTACGCCGAAACGCTTACCAGGCTCTTCATGGGGCAGCGCATCTCCACGAGGATAAGGAGTATCGTCTTTGACGGCACAGGTTCTGAGTCGCATGTAACCACGGAGTATTACGACCCGTTCCTGACCAAATGGATCGTAGCGGACCCCACGTTCGGGGTTGTGTATTGGAGTTCGGGCCTAGCCTCTGGACTGTCAATCGATGAGATCAGTTCTGCTGTGGCCGCCCAAAACTGGGGTTACATCCAACAATTTGTCACCTACATAACGAACAATGGCGCGCTCTATGCACACAACTACTATATGGATCCGATCTTGTTGTACCTCAATCCTTTGCCGACCGGCGTTCTGTCCGTGCAACTGCCTCTGGCGAACTCACCCCAGCCGTTCTTCACGGTTCACGCAACCACGGACATCGGGACATCTGGAACCTGGGTGTTCAGTTTTGTGAATCAGACAGACAGGGTCACTTTCTCCGGAGGAAGCCAGTATGGCCCGGTCGGAGGCACCATCTACTCGCAATCGATCACTGTAAACGCCGGTTGGTCGATCACCTCGGGGCCATCCGGCATGCAGATTCTCACGATGAACCGGTATTTGTATCTCTAGTCTAAAAGAACAGGCCGAGGGAGTTGCCCGGAGAAGAAGAGCAATGGGTGCCTGGACGTGGTCGGCGCCACTACTGCATCGGGCACACATATCGAGCAGAACAGCGGCACCGGCTCTGCAAACCAGATCTTTCGCAACGCGCCTTCGAATGATCCAATTTCAGGCGAAGCTGCAAATGTCCATTAAGTTCTTTTCATGTAGTATCTTGTGAGTACGTGGGGCCCGTAGCTCAGCGGTTAGAGCAGCAGACTCATAAACCTGAAGACTTTTCTGAGCTGTTCTGAAAACTTCGTACTCTAGATCAAGCCGCCACTGCCCCACCAGCATCTTGGTTTTGGCTGCGTCATAACCGAGCATCCGTGCGACTTCGCAGATCCTAGCACCGATCGGCTCACCAGCAAAGTCAGGGCATTGGACGCTCAGGATTTATCCTATGATTGCTCGCTGCGGCAATCGTCACCGAAGAGCGTATACAGGGTATCTGCACCACGACTGCATTTCGCGTCCTAGGGCGCCAAGCCGTGGCCGGGGGAAAGGATGAGGCGCAGCAATTCTGCATAGCGCGGATCCGAACGAATGCCGTCAAAGACGGGTTCAAACTCGAGGAAGACCATCGAAGGGTAGCGCTCGTCATAGCCCTTGCGGAGTGCTTCGAGCGCCTTTTCCTTATCGCCCATGCGTGAATAAATCACCGCGAAAGTGTAAGGGGAAACATAATGCTCTTTCGACTGGCGCTCAAGCAACTGCAGCCGGTTGCGCCAGAAGCCTTTCATGCCCGAGAGACGGTACGCGCTTCGGATCGTGGCCAGTTTAGCTGGGTCCGTGGGCTGTTGGTTTATTTGTTTCAAGAAAGCGTCAATCGCCCGGTCGAACATTCCCTGCTGCTCGTAAATCAGACCCTCATACCAATAAGCTTGACCGAAATGAGAGTCCAAATCGATGGTCCTCTGGCATTGGGCGATGGCCTCATCATAACGCCGCGCAAAAAACAGAATCTGCGCAACGTCGGCATTGATGATCAGCGAGAGTGGATCGAGTTCCTGCGCGCGCCGGATTTCGCGGAGGGCTTCGTCCATTCGTCCCATGGCTGCCAAGTCATAGGCGTACCAATGGTGGCCGGTGGGGTAATTCGAGTCGAGCTCAATGGCGCGGCGAAATTCAAGCTCGGCTTGAGCCGGGTTCCAATCGTACAGCAACTTCACGAATCCCAGGGAAGCGTGTGGCTCAGCCATCGAATCATCGATTGCCAGGGCTTTTGAGGCAGCCTCTCTTGCCTGGGGATAGACCTGTTTCGCGGGGAGGATGTCGTTTGGTCCCTGCAGAATATAAGAATCAGCCAAGCCTGCATAAGCCTGCGCATAGTTTGGCTCACGGGCGATCGCCTGCTGGAAGTATCCAATAGCCTCCGCAAATCCATCTCTGCTGCGTTTGTTCCAGAAATAGCGCCCTTTCAGATACAACTGGTAGGCTTCGGGGTCAATGGAAGGTCTGCTAGCTAGACGCGCGCGTTCATTTGAACTCAGTCTTAGTTTGATCTCCCGTGCGACCGCACCGGCGACGTCACTTTGCAGGACTAAAATATCGCGCAAGTTGCGGTCGTAATCGCTGGCCCAAAGATGAGTCTGGTCCTTTACCTGGATGAGTTGCGCTGTTATGCGCACGCGGTCGCCCTCCCGGCGGACACTCCCTTCCAGAATGTAGTCCACGCCAAGTTCCCGGCCAACCTCACGGACGCTCTTCTTGGTGTCCTTATATTGCATCGCCGACGTTCGAGCGATGACTCCGAGGCGATTCGGTTCCAGGTCTCCCAGTTGCGTGATCATTTCCTCGGTTAGGCCGTTGCTGAAGTATTCTTGCTGGGAATCGCCGGTCAAATTCTGAAATGGCAAGACTGCGAGCATCGCTTTGTTCTGCGCCGGTCCAGTAGCCGGCCAGATCCATTCCCGTACGAGGAACACAATCAAGAGAAAAGCTGCTGCTAGCGCCAGCGCTGATAGCCGGCTTGATCTGATTCCCGTCCGAGAGACCCTCCCTCCCGGTACCGGTACAATTTTCTCTTCCGGCCCGGACCTAAAATCTGCCTCCCGGACCGTTCCGACGAATCGATATCCGCGACGCGGGATAGTTTCAATGTAGGCGCTCCCCTCTTCGGCCTCTCCAAGAATCTTTCGTAACGTGGAGATGTTTTGGACCAGGGTGCCTTCCTCGACAAACGTATCCGGCCAGATGCGTTTGAGCAGTGCATCCTTTTCGAGGATGTGCCCGCTGTTTTCGAGGAGCGCAACCAATGTTTCATAGGCCTTGGGAGTTAAGGGAACCGGGTGGCCGTCAGCCAGTAAAACGCCTTCAGCGGAGTCCAGCCGGAAGTGGCCGAAATCAAAGATGCGCTTTGTTTTCTCTGCCATCGGCGCTTTGAGAACTCTTTGAGAAATATTTCCGTGCCGCCGCAGGACATCCGCACTGCCTTTTTGGTTACCTTGCGGGGTTCAGGACGGGCAGTCTCGGCTTCCCAGGTTGGTAATGGCCCTGATTCTAATGGAAATCTTATGTGGGGACAACTGGCATACAAACCGGCAGAAAATCGCAATTCCGGCTGCCCGGGTACGGATTTTTTGCCGCGCGGCGCCGCCGCCGCCCTCGGATTGCAGTATGGAACTCGCTGGAGATGGAGAACGTCGATGAGCAGACTTGTGGATGTCGCTTTGGCCAGTAAAATCGGGGCAAATCGCATAATGGCGCTTCTTGGGGTGTTCGCGCTCTTGCTTGCGACTTCCTCGGCGCAGGCGCAGAGTTGGCCGTTCAAGAAGAAGACGAACGATCCACGCCCCGCGAGCACGCAGAAGGATCCGAACTCATCCGTCACGCCGTCGCCCGCCGCGAACTACAGCGGCCCGAAGATGCGGCTCGCTGTAATGGACTTGAGCGGCTCGGCACTGAAAACGCAGACGAGTTCTTCGCCCGCATCGACGACGACGACCGTGGCCATCCCGCCGCCCTCTGACTTCGCCCGTGGAATGACCGAGATGCTGACGACCGCCTTGGTGAAGACGAATCGGTTCATCGTGCTGGAGCGCGCGGTGATGGATAAGGTTGTCCTGGAGCAGGATTTCGGCGCCAGCGGACGCGTCAACGCCGAGACCGCTCCGAAAGCGGGAAAGATTATCGGCGCACAGGCCATGATCACCGGGGACATCACCGAGTTCAGTTACAGCAAATCCAGTATGGGCGGGAATATGCAGGTGTTGCGCGGGTTCGGCGCGAAGATGGACAAAGTGACGGCGCTCGTGGCGCTCGATATTCGGGTCATTGATGCGGCCACCGGCGAAGTGCTGGCCTCTCAGCGTGCGCAAGGCAAAGCCCAGATGTCCAACGTCTCCACTGACGTGACGGCAGGCGGCTCAACCTTCAACGTGGGTGCGGGGGAAAATACTCCGCTCGGCCAGGCCACTCGACAGGCGCTGCAGGGAGCGGTAACCGCAATCGTGGCCGGGATGCAGAAGGCGCGTTGGTCCGCCCGCGTGATTGATTTCCGCAACGGTATGCTGTACGTCAACGCGGGCTCGGACATGGGCATACAGCCGGCCATGGAGCTCGCGGTGTTCCGCCCCCAGGAAGCGCTGGTTGATCCCGACACAGGAAAGTCGATCGGTACTCCGGACGAAAAGATCGGCACGGTCGTGGTGGATTCCGTTCAGGAAAAATATTGCGTGGCAAAAGTCTTGTCCGGCACGGACATGAAACGAGGTGACGTGGTTCGTTTCAAAGACGATGCCAAGCAACCCTAGGCATT
>DATMOO010000200.1:0-18539 GCA_035568275.1 Candidatus Sulfotelmatobacter sp. | reverse complement strand
TCGCCCAAGGCCATGGGATGATCGGAATCGAGACCGATCTGCGTTGGTAAATCGAACGCAACGGAGAGACCTGTGGTCCCGTTCGCCAGCAAATATTTGTAACGTTTGTTGGATTCCTCGGCGTCGCCCATGCCAGCGTATTGGCGCATGGTCCACAAGCGTCCTCGGTACATGGTGGCTTGAACACCACGCGTGAAGGGGTATTCGCCGGGGTAGCCTACTTCGGTTTCGCAGTCTGTGCCTTGGAGATGGGCGGGAGTGTAGAGAGGCTTGACCGGGATGTGGGAGGAAGTTTCGATTTCAGTTGCGACTTCGGGAGGGGACTTCAATTTTTTTGTCATCGATCTTCACTGAGACTCCCGGTTATCCGGCGGCAGTTAAAGAACAAACCTGAAACCACAAAGGGCACGAAGGTCCACGAAGGAAATCAGACCCCGAGGTCGTCAGCCCTGCTTCAGGGGCGCTGACTCTTTCTGCGCACTCTCAGGAACGAACTCAGGCCGAACCAGGCAAACGTGAGCGTAAAACAAACGGCTATGGCAACACGACCGGCGGTCGCGTGGCCGGCCGAATACTTCGTATATTCACGAACCAGAGCGATTCCGCCGAAGGCCGCCATCGCCAGAAAAACGGTGCCGGTCACCTCCAGCCACAGAAGATGAAGAATGTGGCCGAAAGAGCGCGCGGTAGCGCGAACCGCGGACATGACGGCATTGAGCCGCCGGTTGCGGCCCGCAATGTCGCGAACCACGCGTAACGCGACTCCGACCTTTCGTAAGCTAGAAAATTGGCTCACGGCCTCGATTTTAACAGCCTTGGGCGCTACAATGACGCAAACACGACTCGGCGGTGAACCGTTCCGACGCCGCCGGCATCTGACTAGTTTAGGCTGGCGATCTGGCTTCGGGGAGGCTCAGTGGATCCACAACTCAAACAACTCATGAAAGAGCTCGGCGACGCGATTAACGAATCTCTTTCCGACTCCGAGCAGATTTCTGAAGTTGTGTCCCGCATTAAAGAGGGCGGGTACGATATTTTCCTGGTGCTGGAAGCCACGATCGGCGTGAGCAAGCAAGGTGACAAATCGCCCGACAAGACCTCGCTGATTACCACCATGTCGTCCAATCCTGAGCTGAAGGTCAGCGATCAGGATTTGAAATTCCTGAAATCGCTGCGCATCAAGATCGACGAAGAGCATCACGACAAAGGCAAGTAGATCGGGTGGTCCTCACCTGATCGAGCAAGTGTCGCTTCAATCTCTGCAAGATATACAAAATCGCATCTCGGCATGCTTTCCGGCAACCTTTGTGATTTGTGCTACCATCAACTGTTTTTTCGCCGCATGTGCCGTGACGCTAAATCCTCGGGATGAAAAAGGCAGCGCGGCGGAATCTGAGGGCTGGGAATGAAAGACACTCTCGGGGTGCTTTTGGCCGGCGGGGCTGGCGAACGGCTGTATCCTCTCACTCGCGATCGGGCCAAACCCGCAGTGACTTTCGGCGGCATCTACCGCATCATCGACATCACACTGTCAAACTGCCTGAACTCGGATCTGCGGCGCGTTTATATCCTTACGCAGTACAAGGCACTCTCACTGAACCGCCACATACGCGAAGGCTGGAACATCCTGGGGCACGAGGTGGGCGAATTCATTGAGGTGTTGCCCCCGATGAAGCGGGTGAGCGACCAGTGGTATCAGGGTACGGCCGACGCGGTCTATCAAAACATCTACTCCATCGGATCCGAGCAGCCGAAACACGTTCTGATTCTTTCCGGCGACCACATCTACAAGATGAATTACGGCAAGATGATGAAGCAGCACCTGGATTCGGGAGCTGACATCACACTGGCCACCATTCAGATCGACCCGGAGACAACCTATCAGTTTGGTGTGGTCGACGTTGACAAGGACGGACGCATCAACGGGTTCCAGGAAAAGCCGAAGACAACAACACTGCGCGCGCCACTGAATCCGGAAAAGGTTGCCGGATCGATGGGCGTCTACTTGTTCAACGCCGACGTGCTGATTCCGGTGTTGCTGAAGGACGCGGAAAACGCGCAGTCGAGCCACGATTTCGGCAAAGACATTCTGCCGAAGATGGTCGACGACTATCGTGTGTATGCCTATGATTTCGTCGACGAGAACAAAAAAGAAGCGCTTTACTGGCGGGACGTAGGCACGCTGGAGGCGTACTACGAAGCCAACATGGACGTGGTTTCGGTTTCTCCGATTTTCAATCTGTATGACGAAGAGTGGCCCATCCGCACGCATCAGCGGCAGTATCCGCCGGCAAAGTTTGTTTTTGCCGAAGCAGGCCGAACCGGGACTGCTCTCGACTCGATCGTTTCGAACGGCTGCATCGTTTCCGGCGGCAAGGTAACGAATTCTGTGCTCTCACCCGACGTCCGCGTTAATTCCTATTCTGAAGTCGATCAGTCGATTCTGTTCTCGCACGTCAGCGTGGGGCGGCGCTGCCGCATCCGCAAAGCGATTCTCGACCGCGATGTGCACATTCCAGAAGGCACCACGATCGGCTACGACGCAGAGGCGGACCGGCAACGATATTTCGTGACCGAGAGCGGCATCACCGTGGTCACGCGAGATTATTCTCTCTTCGAAAATCCGGTGACCGTGGACTACTTCACCAGCGAATAGAACTGCGACAGCCGCCTCGGCTGTCCAAGCCAGCGCAAAGCGCCCCCAGTTCAGGCCAACCACTTGCGCATCTGCGGCAATTCAAGCTACGATTTTTCCCTGTCCTCTAGGGAGGGTTCTATGTTCGTCCGGGCCCTGCGCGTATCGTTTTTCTGCTTTTTTCTGACTGCGTTTTCCCTTTCCCAAGAGGCTCCTCCAGTTGCGCCATTGCCCTTTGACCCGTTGGAACTGGCCACTGGCCCCACGGTGGTTCCGGACACTCCGCAGAAACGCGCGGTCGGGCTCGACTTGTTGGAGCGCGCCCGTCAGAACAGTGCCATGCACACTCCGGGCACGGCTCCTTTCAGCCTGAAAGTGTCGTTCAATTCGGTGGGGAGAGGTTCGCGCAACTCGGGCTACGGCGAATTGGAAGAGACGTGGCTCAATGGCCAGACCTGGCGCTGGTCGGCGCGGCTGGGAGACTATTCGCAGCTCAGGATTTTCTATGCGGGCGAGGCTTACGATGACAAGCCGCGCGGCCACATGCCGCTCCGCCTGCAGATGGTGCGCAACTCGGTGTTCTGGCCGGTTTTGGGCAATTTCTCGTCTGCCCTGCTGCGGATGGCTACGGCGAAGTGGGAGGGCACCGATCTGGCCTGCATCCTGATTTCCGGCGCACTGAATGACGTAACCGACACTCCCGGACGCCGTTGGGAAGAAAACGAATATTGCATTGATCCGAAGACTGGTTTTTTGCGCATTCACTCTGAAGCTCCGGGAATTTACTCCGTCTACGACTACGACGGAGGCATACAATTCCACGGACGCGTTCTGCCGCGCCAGACTACGATCGTGGAGGGCGGCACGACCGTCCTGCAGATTCATCTCGACAGTCTGCAAGATGCCAACAGCGATCCCAACCAGTTCGTCCCTACCAAGAAAATGCTCGCGCACGGGCCGGGAGCGATTATGGTGGGCCCTTTTCGTTTCCCCGAATCGGTTCGAACACCTTCCGGCTACAGCGGGGCGATCCAGCCAGTCATCGTTCACACGATCCTCGACCAGAAGGGGAAGGTTCTGGACGCCGAGGTTGTGCAGAGCTCCGATCCGGCTCTGGCAGCGGCCGCGCTTGATGTTGTGTGGCATTCTTCCTATCTGCCGGCACAGCGCCGAGACCGGCCCCTTCAGCGCGAGGCTTTCATCAACGTGAAGTTCACTCCAACGTCGTAGAGGCAGGACCATCAACCACGAAGGACACGAAGTTTCACGAAGGACCTCTTTTCTGATTTCATGCTGGACGCGCTCCTGATCACCTACGCCTGCGAACTTGATTGCCAGTTGATCTGGTAAGCTAACGGGTTACTTCGCCGTTCAGGAGTCCCAGCTCCACATGGTGAAACGTCGTTTCTGCCCGAGCCTCCTTGTACTTTTCACATTTGCATTGCTCACCGGAATTCCGTGCTGGGCTGTGTCCCCGCCAGGCGAGAAACCTGATGTGCTGCTCACGACCATGCAGGAAGAGCTGCAGCGCGCTCAAACGAGCCTTGGCAAACTTGACCCGGCCCCATACTTTTTGAGCTATTCGGTGTACGACCGGAGTATGTCAGTGGCTGTGGGGAGCGAAGGAAGCCTGGTGAGTTCGACGCGCGTCCGGCGTCGTGCTGCCGACGTCACCATGCGAATCGGGACTGCGGCGCTTGACAATTCGCATCAACAGAACCGGGGTTCTGCCCGCACCTCCGGATCGCTGGCGCTGGAAGACGATCGCAACGCGATTGCGCGCGAACTTTGGCGCCTCACGTACGAGGAATATCGCAAGGCGGCCAAAGCCTATGCGAGCGTCAAAACCAACACACAGGTCGAAGCGAAGGAAGAGGACACATCTCCGGATTTCTCTGAGGAGAAGCCTCCCACCCACTCAGACTACAAGGAGGTGGCAACCACTCCCGAGCAAAAGGCCCTCGAAAAATTTGTGCGGCAATATTCGGCACAGTTCCGGAGATACCCGTACGTCTATTCGTCGCTCGTGCTGGTGAATGCGCAGAAGACGCGGTTTCACTTTCTCTCGACTGAAGGGAACCATGTCGTCGCTCCCACTGCATTTGTTCGCGTTTCGATCCAGGCGGAAACTCGCGCCGATGACGGTATGGAATTGATGCGGGTCGAGACATTTCAGGCGGAAAGCATGGACCACCTGCCTCCCGCGTCGGAGATCGCTGCCAAGGTGGAGAAGATGGCCACGGATTTGAAGGCGCTGCGGGATGCTCCCGTGGCTGAGCCTTTCGACGGCCCGGCTGTGCTGTCGGGGCGGGCCTCCGCAGTCTTCTTTCATGAAGTGTTGGGACATCGTCTCGAGGGTCACCGGCAGCGGGGCGAGCAGGAAGGACAGACTTTTACGAAGGCGGTGGGCCAGCCCGTTCTGCCGGAGTTTCTAAGCGTGGTCGATGATCCGACGCAGCGCAAGCTGAACGGCCTCGACCTTGGGGGCTGGTACGAGTTCGATGACGAGGGAATGCCGGCGACAAAGGTCGAGGTCATCAAAGATGGAGTGCTGAAGACTTTCCTGATGTCGCGCATGCCGATCAAGAACTTCGGCAATTCGAACGGGCACGGCCGCTCGCAGCCGGGCGCGATGCCTACCGGACGACAGGGGAATCTGATTGTGTCGTCGACCAAAACAGTCAAAGACTCCGAACTGCGGCAGAAACTGATCGAGGAAGTGAAGAAACAAGGCAAGCCCTACGGACTGTACTTCGAGGACATTCAGGGCGGGTTCACGCTCACGCAGCGATCGATGCCGCAGGCGTTTCAGGTTCTGCCCGTGCTGGTGTGGCGGGTGTATGCGGACGGGCGGCCGGATGAACTGGTGCGTGGCATCGATATCGTCGGGACACCGCTTTCTGCCATGAACCGCATTGTGGTGACTGGCGACAAGACAGATGTGTTCAACGGTGTGTGCGGGGCGGAGTCGGGGCAGGTGCCAGTGGCTGCGGCTGCGCCGGCGATGCTGTTCTCAGAGATCGAGGTGCAGAAGCGGGCCCACTCGCTCAACCGTCCGCCAACTCTGCCCGCTCCCACCGAGGAGGGTACGGATTCCACAAAGGGTTCGGGAGCAAAACAATGAAGATCATGACGCGCACCCGCATCATGCTGCTCCCGATCCTGATCGCATCTCTTCTGTCTGGATGGGCCGTGGCTCATGCGGCGGTGGCCCAACCTGCAAAATCCGACGGGAAAGACGATGTAGTCCTTTCGGCGATGCGGGAGGAACTCGAACGCTCGAAGTCGCAATTGAGGATGGACCAGGTCGCCGCGCCTTACTACATCGAGTACAGAATTTTCGATGTCGACGAATATTCGGCCGAGGCGTCGTTCGGTGCACTGCGAGGCGACGTGCGCGTGCGGTTTCGGTTCATCCGCGTCGTGGTCCGTATCGGGGACTACAAGCAGGACAGTTATGTCGGTCAGGGCGAAGGCACGCCGTACTTCATGCCGGTCGATGACGACCTTACCGCGCTCCGGCACCAACTGTGGATCGCCACCGACATTGCCTACAAGGCTGCAGCCGAGTCCCTGGCAGCGAAACAGGCACAACTCAAGCAGCTCACGATCGACCAGCCCGTGGACGATTTCGCGCATGCCGAGCCGGTACAGTCGGTCGGGCCGCTGGTGAAGTTAGAGCTCGATCCAGAGCCGTGGAAGAAGATGCTGCAGGAAGCGTCAGAGCTGTACCAGAACGATCCCGACATCGAATCGTTCGAGTCAAACCTGAGGTTTCATGCGGTGAACCGGTACTTCGTCAATTCGGAAGGAACGGTGGTGCGCAGCGGACAGAATCTGTACGAAATGTACATCTCGTGCAGCAGTCAAGCAGCGGACGGCATGAGCCTGGCGCGAAACAACGCGTTTGTGGCCACTGAGATCCGGCAATTGCCTTCTTCTAGTGACTTCATAGCCCGCGCTTCTAAGCTGGCAGGCGCCCTGAAGGATCTGCGCGCCGCGCCGCTAGTGGAAGAGGAGTATCGCGGCCCGGTACTGTTTTCCGGCGATGCTGCGGCCTCGGTGTTCGCGGACCTGGTCGGCGACAACATTCTGGGACACAAGCCGGAGCTGGGGAAGAATGCGCGGACCACTGGGGCCTTCGCTTCAAGCTATAAGACGCGCGTGTTGCCAGACTTTCTGTCGGTGGTTTCGGATCCAACTGTTTCTACCTATGGCGGCGAGCCTCTCCTCGGTCATTACGAGATTGACGACGAAGGGGTTCCGGCCCAGCGTGTGACGGTGATCGATAAGGGGAATCTCGTGAACTACCTCATCGGCCGCGAACCCATTCGGGACTTTCTGGCTTCCAATGGACACGGACGAGCGCAGGTTCCGACCGGAAAACCGATGCCGTTCAACAGTAATCTGATCGTCACCGCGTCCCAGCCCACGTCAAAGGAAGATCTCAAGAAGAAACTGCTCGAGCAGTGCCAGCAGCGCGACCTGCCTTACTGCTACTACGTGGAGACATTTGGTCCCAAGCTGACGCCACGCTTGCTATACAAAATCTGGACCAAGGATGGACACGAGGAGCTGGTGCGGGGAGCTGTCTTTGGCGAGCTGGATATGCGGGCGCTGCGCAGCAGCGTGGTTGCTGCTGGAGGCGATGCTTATGTCGACAATCGTCCAACGAACATTCCGCACAGCATCGTGGCGCCTTCGATACTTTTCGACGAACTGGAAGTGAAGCGCGCGAATCAGAACAAAGAAAAATTGCCGGACTATCCGGCTCCAGCAGTGAAGCAGTGAAATAGAAGCGACTCTTCTGGTAGCGCCGCCGTCTCGGCGGTTGTCCGGAGGCCAGCCTTTTCCCACCAGGAATTCGACGACCGGGCAGAACTCAAGAACTACATCACAGAATGAAACCCTCGAGATTACTGGGGTCAAGGAAAACGCGATGGCGAGTCAACCAAGCTCCCTATTTTGGGACTGATCGGCAGTTCGACCCAAGAGAAAATCGTGCTGCCCGATACATCCGGACCGCAGGACGGACGAAGGCGTCCGTCCCTACACGAGCAGAGGAGTTGCACACGTGACCCCTGGAACTTCCCGCCACCACTATTCCCTATTCCCTCGCTCTGAGTGGCATTCCGACCAGATATTCATCCATGGTGCGGCGGGGAGGATGGATCTTAAAGCCGTTATACAGCAGCTTTCTTAAAATCGAGTGGGGGACGGATTTTTTTGGGGAGCTGTTTTTCCACTTGACATATTCCTATATAGGAATATATATTTCCTTCATCGATGGCAAGAGCAGCGACAACTTCGGATGCTTTCAACGCAGTGGCGGAGCCGCGACGCCGCGAAATTCTGGAGTATCTGGCCGTAGCCGAGCTCCCCGTCGGCGATCTGGTGGTACGGACGGGGCTGGAGCAGCCTTCAGTTTCGAAACACCTGAAGGTGCTGCGGGATGTGGGCCTGGTGCGGGTGCGGCGGAATGGGCGGCATATGATGTATAGAACGAATGCGGATGAGATCCGTCCATTGTATGAGTGGACGAAGACGTTTGAGCGGCTGTGGGCGCATCAGCTTTTGCGGGTCAAAGAGCGGGCCGAGGCGAAAGAGAAGAGTCTCGAGGGTGAGTGAGTGCGGGGGCTAAAGCCCAATATCTCTGGGGCGCTTAACGCGGCTCTTAAGGGCCGCTCTTCCACGGTTGATGCGGCAAGTAGCGGTTGATCCGACAGTAGGGTTCGCAACTGGTCCGGCCATGGGAAGACACGGCTATTGCGGCCTTGGGCAAGAGCACAACTTTTTAAGGAGGAAGCATGAGTATCAGTCCAACGATTCCGGGAATTGAGAGTTTGACCCTGACGATCACGCAGGAGATCCACGTCAACGCGTCTTTGCAGACAACATTCGAAGCGCTGCTCGAGCAGATTGGCCCTGAGAATGAGAGTGAGCAAGGCAAGATGCCGATGAAGATCGAACCGTGGCCTGGCGGGAGATGGTTCCGCGATCTGGGCGATGGCAACGGCCACCTGTGGGGACACGTGCAGGCGGTCAAGCGTCCGACGCTGCTGGAGATCACCGGGCCGCTGTTTATGTCGAACGCAGTTGTATCGAACGTGCAGTATCGGCTGAGCGAAGAGAACGGCGAGACGGTGATCCGGTTTCATCACAGAGCCTTCGGAGTGATTCAGGAAGAGCACCGCCGCGGCGTTACGCCGGGATGGACCAACGTCAATCGGCGGATCAAGGAGCGCGCCGAGCGGAAGAAGTAAGGAGGTACCTATGTGTCCAGCATGTATAGCGAGTGCAGGAGTGGTGGTGGGCAGCGTCGTTTCAACCGGAGGGTTGACGGCGCTGGTCGCAAGAGTTCTTCGTAAGAAGAAAGGTGAGAAAAGCGATTCGAAGAAGAAGGAGTAGACGATGACGACAGCAACGATCGAGAAGACTGCGGGAAAAGTTGTATCCCACGACCAGTGGCTGGCCGCGCGGAAGAAATTCCTGGCTAAGGAAAAGGAATTCACCAAGCAGCGCGACGAACTGAGCCGGTTGCGGCGGGAACTGCCCTGGGAGAAGGTCGAAAAGAAATACGTGTTTGACGGCGCGAACGGGAAAGAGACCCTGGCGAGTCTGTTCGATGGACGCAGCCAGTTGCTGATTTATCACTTCATGTTTGGGCCGGGCTGGAACGAAGGATGTCCGAGTTGCTCGTTCCTTGCGGACGCATTCGATGCCATCCACCCTCACATTACGCAGCGGGACACAACATTTGTTGCCGTCTCTCGTGCCACGTTGCCCGAGATCGACGCTTTCAAAAAGCGCATGGGGTGGAAGTTCAAGTGGGTTTCATCGAACGGAACCGACTTTAATTATGATTACAACGTGTCCTTCACCAAGGAACAGGTTTCGCGCGGAAATCCGATCTTTAACTACGGGACGATCCCGGCTTACGGTGAGGAAGCTCCGGGCGCGAGCGCGTTCATCCAGAAGGACGGACAAATCTTCCACACATACTCGACGTACGCGCGTGGGCTCGATATTCTGCTGCCGATGTACAACTGGATTGATCTCACGGCGATGGGCCGTCATGAAGAAGGAATGAAGCCGCATGAGATGGCTTGGGTGCGGCATCACGATCGGTACAGTGACGGGAAGATGGTGGATGTGGGCAAGCTGATTGCGAAGTAGATTTTCGGCACCATGCGGGGGCGAGACGCCCCCGCCACAGCCGGCAGGATGCCGGCGCTACTTTTAAGGAGATATACAGATGGCAACAATGGTTAGCGCTACAAATATTGTTACTCCCATGCTGCATGAGTTTCGTGCGGAAGTGGCGATTACGAAACGCTTGCTCGATTGCGTCCCGGCGGACAAACTGACGTGGAAGCCCCATGCGAAGTCCATGACGCTCGGTCAGCTGGCCGGGCATATCGCGGCCATTCCGGGGCGAATTTCCAGCATGGCGCAACAGGACGGCTTCGACGTCCTGAAGGGATCTTTCGTTCCTCCGCAGCCGAAGAGCCTCGAGGAGATTCATACGACCTTCGAGCAGAGCGTTCGTGATGCCGATCAAACCCTACAGGGAATGACGGAGGAGCATGCAGCCGGGACGTTCCGCCTGATGAAAGGGGATCGCGAACTGTTCAGCCAGCCCCGGTCCGGAGTCTTACGGTCAATCATGCTCAATCACTGGTACCACCATCGCGGGCAGCTTTCCGTCTACCTGAGACTCCTGGAAGTGCCCCTGCCGGTGATCTATGGCCGCAGCGCGGATACCGATCCTTTCGCCTGAAGGGGAGCGATAAGCACTCACAGATGACGAAACCGGCGATCCGGTGCGCGGAATCTGCGGGTAAAGTGAAAATGTGTGCAATCGGTGATGGCGGGTGCGGATTATGCTTGCCTGCGGCGCGTGATTTGAGGCATACTTCAGACGCCTCAACGTTGGTGCATCGTTCGGCCTTCTCCCGCCCTCCCCGATTTTTCCTTACTTCTCAGCCGCAGAAATCGGAATGTCCATATAGATGCGCTGGCCTGGTTCCAACCGCAGGGAAGACACCGGAACAACCGGGCGCCGTGTTCCGAGCACCGTCACCATCAATGTGACACTCTTTTCCGACGGCACCACCAGGTTGTAATCGCCGTCGACCACCACGGAGTGTCCGTTGCCCTCCTCATCCATCAGACCCACGTATGCCTTGAGCGGCGTGCCTGATTCGACGTCGAAGACCTTTCCGGAGATTACGGCCGCCTGCCTGCCAAGCTTCAGCGTTACGGTAGAAGAGGGATGTTTCGGGCTCAGAGCTACCTCCACTGTGCTGTCCCCGTCCCCATAGAAAGCGTCGAGTGGATTGAGATAGCCATCGGCATCTTTGCGTGAGTAGAGTTTGTAGGTTCCGAACTGAAGCCCGCCGCGAAAATCGAACGCTCCTTTGCTGTCGGTGTTCACCGAGCGGGGCGTGACGTCGTCGAGCATCAGGCCTTGTTGGACGGCGTAAACCGTGACTGCGGAGACCGGACTGCCGTTGCGATCGATAACGGTGCCTCTGATGTCTCCTGAGAGATGCTTGGTTTGTGATTGTGCGAAAAGAGAGCCACTGACCACGATCAGGACGAGGAACGGTTTCATAGGTCCTCCGCACGTGCGTTTCTGATCTTGATGCTGTGTCGTTAGGAAATGGTTTTGCGGGCAGGCGGAAAAACCCTGCATCTGGACGATGGCTGACTGACCGCTTAGTTCAGGTCGCCGAGCGAGCAAGCGCCCGGGCCGCGAGGGTCTCCGCAGGATCCGCAAGGTCCCGCAGCCTTCGTGGAACTGGTCCCGCTCTTGGCGGACACCGCGAAGATCGAGAGTTGAGGTTCGAGCTTCTTGGTGTGGCACTTCGGGCACTCGGCCTTTTCCTTGCCGTAAACTAGCGCCTCAAATTGGTGGTGGCATTCCTTGCAGATGTATTCGTAAATGGGCATTTGACGACTCCGCTCTCTATTAGAATCAATTTGTGGGGAGTTCGCAAATTTCACAACCTCAGCCCGAGGAACCTTCCAACGATCAGCGACCGAATCCTTGGCGGGTAAGCTCGCCATTCCGTCCGCGGCGATGGTTCGGCGGTGGGCACGTGCAGACCATCGCCAGCTTCCTCATGTCGCGGCGAATCCATCTGCCTGCGGCCGAGGAACGGCTGATTGAAGTCGCGCCCGGGATTAAAGTTCGCTGCTGGTGCCATTGGCAGGAAGACCGAGCGCGAGCGATGACTCTGATCGTCGTGCACGGGCTTGAGGGATCGTCAGAGTCGCAGTACATGACTGGCGTCGCGCGTAATGGCCTGGCCGCTGGAATGAACGTCGTCCGGATGAACCAGCGTAACTGCGGTGGCATGGATTACTGCGCGCCGACGCTCTACAACTCCAGTTTGTCGTCAGACGTCGCCGCCGTCGCCAGAAACGTAATCGAAAATGACGGCGTATCGCGCTTCGCGCTGGTCGGCTTCTCAATGGGCGGAAACCTCGTTCTGAAGTGCGCTGGAGAATGGGGCAGGCAGGGGCCGCCGGAGTTCAAGGCCGTCGCGGCGGTATGTCCGGCCATGGATTTGGCCGCGTCGGCCGATGCTCTGCACGAACCGGCGAATCGGCTCTATGAATGGTACTTCCTGCTGCAACTGTACCGTCGCTTGCGAACGAAGGCGAAATTGTTCCCCAATGATTTCGATGTCCGGCGGTTGCGCGGCGTCACCAGCCTGCGTTTATTCGACGATCGCGTGACCGCTTACTACTGCGGATTCGCGGACGCCGACGATTATTATGCCCGCGCCGCCGCTACTAATGTCGTCGACCGGATCGCCGTTCCGGGATTGATCATCCATGCCGCCAACGATCCCTTTATTCGCGTGCGGCCGGAGACTCTGAGAACGATCGCGGGAAATCCCAATCTCACCTACATCGAGACTGCGGACGGCGGGCATTGTTCCTTCATCGGAGAACCGGACGGCAACGGCTACGACGGACGCTGGGCAGAGAGGGAAGTGGTGGAGTTCGTGAAGCAGGTTGCGAGTTGAACGATCGTTCAACGCCTCGGCATAAATGTTCCGGAGGAACATCTGACACTAGCCCGGCGTTTCCACGCCGGGTTTCTGCAGCCTAAAAATAACCGCGTCCCGGCAGAGACGCTTGAGCCACTACACATCAAGTTTCAGTCGTGCCTACGGCACGAGCGTCGCTGATCGCTTGTTTCCCGCCAGTGAAACTGGCGGGCTACTATCGGTGGTCCCTCCGGGACCGGTTTTCTTCATCCACCTTTTGGCGTGCGTGCGCACGTAAGCCAGCGCCAACATCGCGAGAGAGATGATCGTCAGCCCGACAGTCGCTCCGCCGATGGTTTGCGCGTGCTTGGCGAGAATCGAGACGCGTCCGTACACGAATTCTATGTGTACCCAATACACAAGCAATGAAGCCTGCCCCAGTTGGATCAGCGGACTGAATCCCCATTGCGCCAGACCCCAGCGGCACCAGGCGAAGGTTCCCGTCAGAATCAGCAGCAACATTCCCAGGCGGATAAGAAAAAATTCAGGGCTGGTGTGCCAGTAATCGTAGACCGGATAAAGCTGGCGAGGCAGCGCGTCGATCCAGCGAGAGAGTTCGATCAGAACAACTCCGGCGATTCCGAGAGAAAGGAATACGCGGTCCTGGCGGGCACGCGTCCAGGGGCTTTGCAGGATGAATCCGACGGCGAGACCTGCGAACGCGAAGGCAGTCCAGGGAAAGACGGGGAAGAGCCACGCTTGCGGGGTGCCGAGGTTGTGAACGCCGTTGATATACGACTCGAGAGGCCAGGGGAGGAAGCGCGGGCGCCATGTGGTCCAGAGGAGCGGGGTCAGGAGTGAGATCACGAGGGCCGCCAGGGCCGCCGAAAAAATCAGAGCGAAGTGGCTTCTAAGCATATTTGCAGCCTCCTGCCGGGCTTCGCCCGGCCGGACGGCCGGGGGCGGCTGTCCCCACATGTTTCCTCTACGATGCGACACTGACAGAACCAGCCAGCAGAGCACGCCCATCAGCATCATCGAAAGGCCGATGGTGTTCAGAATATCGACGCGCAGCAGGTCGCTCTTAGGGGCCCAGCCCCAGGAGATCAAGTATTCCTGCAGGCGGAGCAGTAAGCCGAAACCGAAGACTTCTGCACCGCGGCGGATCGTGCTGCGCGCGATCTGCGTGGGCGAGAGACTGTTCTGCAAGAGTTTGTCCGTGACCAGGGCAAACGAGATCCCGGCCAGAAAAAGAAACAGGGGCGCCGGAAAAGTTCCTAACAACTGCGAATACATGAAGAACCGGCTCTGGCGGGCCGATCCTCCCAGCCAGGCGTCGTAACAATGGGTCTGGAACATCAGCAGGCAGGCGAGTCCCCGCATCCAGTCGATGTAAGCAAGGCGCGGTTTTGGGGCCTCAGCCGCAGGCATGCTCGATTTGCGAAGGGCAGTATAAGGCAGCCGGATGGCGAAAACGCAGGAAGTTTACCCGGAAGTGCAGGTCAGACCCGGTTTTTTGTCCTCGATTGAAGGTGTTTTGCAGGAACTACTGGATTTTGCAACGTCAAAGTTTGTCAAGCGCTGAATGCCATACAACCTTCACCTCTGATACTTGATCGAACGACAGATAAGCCGATAGTCTTGGGCTTCAACCTTATCCATGCAATCAAACCTAGGGGAAAGCTTATGGTAAAGAGGGGCCGGGGTGTTGTGTGTTTGTTGTGCACTGCAGTTGTCATCTCAATGATCAGCGCTGCGGCCGCTCAGGACCGGATCAATGGCGATTTGGCCAGTGCTCCCAGAGTTCAGCTCGGCAGCAATGTGCACAGCCTTGCCCGGCCTGAAAACGACCTCGGACGCGCGGATGGCAACCGTCTCATCGAGCGAATCTCGCTGAATTTTCGCCCCTCTCCCGCTCAGCAACAGGACCTGGACCAGTTCTTGGCGGAACTCGCGGATCGGTCCTCGCCGAACTACCACAAATATCTGACGCCCGCACAGTTTGCCAAGCGCTTCGGCATGAGCGACAACGACGTGAATAAGGTCGTTTCCTGGATCGAGTCGCTGGGCTTCACGAATATCAAAGTTGCCAAAAACCGGAACCGCATAACCTTCGACGGGACGGTGGCGCAGCTCGAATCTGTTTTCGGTCTTGAGATGCATCACTATCTCGTTGACGGCGAGGTCCATCTGGCCAATTCGATGAATCCGTCAGTTCCCGCGGCGCTCTCGGGCGCTGTCCAGTATGTGGGACATCTGAACGATTTCGCTCCCAAGCCAAGAGCGAAGGTGCGGCCGAATTTCACTTCCTACGTAAGCGGTAACCACTTCCTCACCCCAGCCGACTTCAAGACCATCTACGATCTGAACGGACTCGGCGATGGTACCGGACAAAAAATAGCGATCGTTGGACAATCCACGGTAAACCCGACGGACATCGCAAACTTCCGTAGCGCTGCCGGACTCTCGCCGAGTACTTTCACCCTCCCGGCCGCAATGGAGGGCACCGCAACTCGGTGCTCGGGAGACGAAGGCGAATCAGACCTGGACCTCGAATGGGCTGGCGGAGTAGCCACAAACGCCACCATCAAGTTCGTCTACGCTGGCTTGGGCAGTGGCGACACCTGCACCGCCCGGCGTGACAGTGTGTGGGATGCACTTCAGAAGGCGCTGGAGACTGCCGTTGCCCCCTTTGTGAGTACCAGCTATGGCTTTTGCGAACAGGGGCTGCAGGCGCAGCAGCCCGGGTTCGCAGCGACTATACGGACGTCGGTGCAAAATGGGCAGGCGCTCGGGGTAACCCTGGTTTCTGCGTCGGGTGACGCAGGCGCCGCGGATTGCGACACCGGTGCATCCGCGACGCGAGGCCTAGCAGTCGACGTTCCCTCATCGATACCTGAAACGACCGCCATGGGCGGCACGGAGTTCTCCGCTGACAGCCCCACCAACCCACCCAACGCCCCGAAACCACCGGGTGGGAATCCACCTTACTGGTTGCCGGCTGGCACGACAACAGACACTGGCTCCTCAGCTCAGGTATACATTCCCGAAACGGCGTGGAACGATACCAGTCTTAATAACACTCTCTCGGCTACGGGCGGTGGAGCAAGCATCCTCTTCTCGAAGCCGGCTTGGCAGGGCGGTACTGGGACAATGCGCCTCGTCCCTGACGTATCGCTCAGCGCTTCCGCCGACCACGACCCCTATCTGTTTTGTTCTGAGGACGACCAGCAAACCGGCCAAATCGTTTCGACATGCACTGCCGGATTCCGGACCGGAGCTGGTGGGAATCTCACTGCCGTGGGCGGGACCTCGGCAGATGCCCCGACCTTCGCTGCGATTCTAGCGTTGATCAATCAGTTTCTCGGCACCCCGAGCCTCGCGCCGGTTAACCCCACTCTCTATTCGGTGGCTGCGAGTACTCCATCGGCATTTCATGACATAAAGACCGGAAATAACATGGTCCCCTGTACTGCACCCTCTACCAACTGTCCGACTGGCACGACGCAGATCGGCTTTAGCGCAGCTGTTGGATACGATGAAGTCACTGGGCTTGGTTCGGTGGATGCACTTGTGTTGGCGCAGGCTATGGGCTCAGCCCCCGGCTTTACGCTGGCGCCGAAGGGTGGGGTAAGCACCTTGCAGCTAGCGCAGGGATCGCCTGGCAACATGGAGATTGATCTCACGCAAATCAATGGATTCAACGGTGCGGTCACTTACACTTGCTCGGATCCGGCCTCAGAATCGACATGCACTGGGCCTTCTTCAGCGACGAACAGTACGGCAGTTAGCTTCGCCATCACCACCAAAGCTCCAATCGCTCGGCTCGAGCGGCCCTTCGACCGCGGCTCGCGCATACTCTACGCAACCCTGTTGCCGGGGCTTTTCGGAATTGTGTTCGTCGCGTCTTCGCGCAAACGCTCGCTTCGGAGCGTGCGTTTCCTTGGCCTAGTCATGGTTTTGGGATTCTCCACGATCTGGCTTGGTTCTTGCGGAGGCTCCAGTAGCGGCCCCAAGGATCCCGGAACTCCAGTAGGGAGTTACACGATCACGGTCACGGGAACGTCGGGGTCGCTTACTCGGCAGACCAGTTTCACCCTGGTCGTTGTGAAGTAATCGCTGGAGAATATTCGCTTACCGGGCGCTCCGATCTTCGGAGCGCCTTTTCATTTCACGCCACCCGAGTTTTTGGAACCACCGCCTGCCGGAATCGAAGTGGAGTTGTGGCGGCCATGCGGCGGAATGCGCGGGTGAAGTGGCTCTGATCGGCGAAGCCACATTCGGCGGCGATCTCTGCCAGCGGCCACTCTGGCTTCCCTAACAACTCGCACGCCGCTCGAATCTGCAAGTGCTGCTGATATTCGCCGGGAGTCCGCTTCTCGAACTTGCGAAATGCGCGGGCGAGGTGGACGGGATGGACTCCGGCTTCGCGCGCCAGATCGCGCATACGGAGACGCTCGCAAAATTCCGCATGCAAGCGATCTTTCACGCGCTGCAACCATCGCGGCGGCGTCTTCTCCGGCGATGGATCCAGCCGCGTGATTGCTCCCAGCAACTCAAATACGTTCGCCTCCAGCATGAGAGAGTCCGCGCTCTGATTCTTGAAGGACGAAAACAGCCGGAGCCCGGGCCAGAGCATGGCTCCGACGCCACCATCAACAGCTGTTCGATCGGGGAGTTGCAGGCCAAGGTCTCGCAGGTTCTCACTGCGGAATTCGATGGTGAACATCGATGCTCCCGCAGGCCCAATGACCGTAGAGTGCGCCACGCCCACCGGATTGAAGACGGCAGTAAGCGGCGGGAGTTCGTCGAGTTTGCCGCGATCGCCTTCCCGGTAATGGCCGTGCAGCACGATGGTTACGTAGGCAAGTTCATGCTCGTGCCGGGGGACCGAGCGGGCAACAGGCTGGCACAGTTCCGAGAGCACAACGTCATTCCCGCTCATGCGAGCCTGAATTGGAGAGTAGAATTCTCCACCGCGCAGGAACTTGCCGGGCTGGGCAGACTGGGGCACGAATGTTCAGACGTGGCCGACGGAGAATAGTCAACAACCGTTCAGTGTTTCGGTGCTAGAACCGTCTGGTAATTGTGTAGTCCTCTTACGGTGTCATCCTGAGCGGCGTTCTTTGCCGCGAAGGACCTGTGAACTTTCTCGCTGCGCGGGCGCTGCCAGCGAGTTGCATAGGTCCTTCGCCGCAAAAGACGCGGCTCAGGATGACATCGCCATGGATTACAGCAAAACAAAAGCCGCCCTCCATGTTTAATCCGTTCAAGACAAGACCCGGCGCTGTAAGCTAAGCTGCCACTCATATGGGGAGGCCTCAATGAAAAAAATTCTCTGTCTGGTGGTGCTGGGGATGATTTGCCTGGCTGTGTTGGCCGCTGCTCCCGAAGAAAAGATGCCCAAGCCGCAGTATGACGAGAAGGGCCAGCTTCTGCGGCCCACCGACTACCGCGAATGGATGTTTCTCTCTGCCGGATACGGCATGAACTACAGCCCTGAGCCCGGCAGTCACGAGATGTTCACTAACGTTTTCGTGCAGCGCTGGGCGTACGACGAGTTCGCGAAGTCCGGCAAATGGCCGGAGCAGAGCATGTTTGTGATCGATGAGCGCGACGCAGCCAGCCGCAGCTCGATCAATCAGAAGGGCCATTACCAGACCGACCTGATGGGCCTGGCAGTCGAGGTCAAAGATTCAACCCGCAATCCAGACAAGTGGGCGTATTACGGGTTCGCGGCCGACAGCAAGTCATCCGGGGCCATGGCGCACGGCAACAGCTGCTGGACGTGTCACGACGCGCACGCGGCAGTGGAGCATTCGTTCGTGCAGTTCTATCCGACTCTCAAGACGGTTGCGAAACAGTTTGGGACGTACAACGAAGAGCGGGAGAAGGTGGCG
>DATMOO010000199.1:0-6334 GCA_035568275.1 Candidatus Sulfotelmatobacter sp. | reverse complement strand
AATTGCCAGAAGGTGATCTTTTCCGCTCGAACATAGCCTTGTACGTGGTGATCGTTCTTGCCGACAACAACAGGGAGACAGCTCAACCCGTGTTCCAGCATTGTCGTAGCGGCAAGCAGAGACGAATCGACCGACGAAATCGTCACCGGATCGGCAGAGAGCAACTCGCGCACTTGCACTTTCGAGGCATCCCGACGGCTGTCCACTGGAGTCGCGACGATCAAAACAAGAGCGTTAGCGATATCAGTAACGCTCAAGACGCCGAATAAGCGCTGTTGATCATCGAGGATGAATAAGAAACCGAGGTCGTTTGCATTTAACATGGCAAGCGCCTGGTCGAGAGTACTTTCTGGTTTGAGAGTGCGAGACGGAAGAGGCTCGAGGAAGGAAGAAAGCGGTTCCTTGCTTAAGGCTTCTTTTGAGGCAGGAAAGTGCTGCCACAGAGCTTGAGACCGTCGCCTCACAAGTTCCGCAAGGATGCCCCGCGACGGCGCCATGGAGCCGGCGAGTCCGGAGAATACGCTGCGACTCATGGCCTTGACGCGCACAACAGAACGCGCCCGAGTACTCACTTGGTATGAAGGATCTTGGAGCAGAGCGGCTTCCCCACAGAAATCGCCCGGGCCCAGGAATGCAAAAGCTGCGCTGGTTTGGTTGCCTTCGGTGCTCCGCAGGACTTCGACTTGGCCTTCTTCGATGGCGTAGAAGAAATTTGCCGGATCTCCTTGACGGTAGATGAAATCACCTGGACGGTAATAAGCACCTGCAAGTTGCTGAGCTTGTCCCATTTGGAGAGTTCCTAGATCGCGAGGAAAGATGAGATCCCAGCCCCAGTCGAGGCCCACTTTAATTCGGCGCGACCAGGAGGGTAATTTGAGAAGGTAAACTCCTCTCCATAGAAACCACGCCAAGAATCCGGAAATTCGAAGCCCAAACATCTCCGCCACAGCCCGGCGCCCACCGATGGAGCAGAGCTGACCGAGCTGTTTGAAATAGAACGGACGAGTTGGCTCACGCCGAAGAACTCGCACAATATTGGCTGCCGCTTGGCGACCCTGCCTTTCGGCAAATTGGGCCGTCGGGGGACATGGCTCATTGTTAAAAGCGTTCGGGATGTAAGCACAATCGCCCACCGCCCAAACGTTTTGCAGACCAGTGACACGCATGTCCGCGTCCGTGACAATTCTGCCGTGCTCCTTTCGAACATCCAATCGTTCGACGATGCGTTCCGGCGTCGTTCCGATCGTACACACGACCGTGGCGGCGCGAATCAGACTGCCATCGGGAAGTCCGACACCTTCGGGAGTGGCAGCCGTGGCCTTCGTATTGAGCAGAACCTCAACGCCAACCTTTTTCATTTTCTTCAACGCGAAATCACGAAGGGAGGGGCTAACTTCCGGGAGAACCTGGTTCCCACTATGAACCAGAATGATCTTGATATCGTCTTCGGCGAAATTTCGGTAGAAGCGCGTGCTTTCTCTAATCAGGTCATTGATTTCACCAGCTAGTTCGACGCCACTGAACCCGCCCCCGATGATAACGAACGACAAATAAAACTTGCGCCGCTCAGGACTGCCGGACGCTTCCGCCTTCTCCAGCTGTTGAATAATATGAAGGCGCAGACGCACCGCATCGCCCATCGTCTTGAATGGGAATGCATGGTCGCTCATTCCGGGAATCACACCCAGATTGCTGTCGGCGCCACAAGCAAGCACTAGATGATCATAGTTTGAGCGCTCGCTTTGGCCCTGATCGTTCTGATATTCAATCTGGGCTCCCGAAGTATCCACGAGGTGTATGCTCTCGGTTCTGCATTCGACACCGGGTAACATTTGCCGAAGCGTTGCGGCAGCGGAGTCCGGGTGAATAGAGGCTCCTGCAACATCAGCCAGGAGCGGGTGGAACACCATGTGGTTTTCTTTACTGAACAGAAGAATGTGACAATCGTTTGGCGAGAGTTTAGTTCTCAGGGTTTTTGCGCATTTGGCTGCGGCAAAACCGCCACCAATAATTACGATCTTTGTTTGATTCATCGCCATCTCGTGCCTACAATCGTTCTCTCAGAGGTACCCTTAGTTTGTATTCGCACCATGCTCGATCTACGGTTTAGCTCTTCGCAAGAAAACTGCTGCCGAAAAGGTCGCTGCAGACGGTCTTCGCCCTTGTGCATTGCAGCTAGAAGATGACGAAACAAAGGCGCACTCCTCGGCTCTGACTCGATATCCACATCCTCCTTGCCGCGACGAGAAGCTGAAGCGAGCCGAAGCATGGTTGACTCAGGAAACGGCTGCACGTTTCCGCAAAGGCATTACGTCAGGGACTGCAGACTCGGACGTGTCCATCTGAAGCGATTCGGTTAATTCTTTCTCCGCAGCAATCCAGTCATTGAGCTCGTTGCCATCCTCGCCGCCTCTTTGCAAATAGATTTCGTACGCTCGCAGTTCGATCTCTTTTTGAGTAGGCATTTTTTTATCGGTGCGAGACATGATGGCTCCTTCTGATCTTCGTTTTGATCATATTGACGCCGCGGCCCGAGGTCCCAGGACAGTCGAGCCTCGTCGATTTGTGCGGTCATTTTACGATGGGTTTATATTTAGCTAGCCCTCATGGCGCAAAATCCCTAAGCGATAATGGTTCTAACTATCGCCGTATGGGTCACAACTTCTAACCCAGGCAAGAAAAGTAGGAAACTGTCAAAACTGACAGTCTGCGACTTAGGCTGCACACGAATGAGACTGTTGGCATGGCGCATTACACGCCTGGAGCTGGGTCTACGCCAAGGCTTGCCCACATGACGACAACAGACCGGGGCCCTGCGCGATAGGTGCGGCCCGAAACAGAAGGCGCGTTCTGCCATTCGACGATGTCGTGAGGCGATTCCAGCGAAGTATCGATCCAGCGGTGCCAAGGATCAGTTTCTGCGATACCAACCTGCGGGAGTTCGAAATCGAGTGATTCCCAGTAAGCATTGAAGATCATATAGCAAACAATTCCTTCTTTCTGCAACTCCGCGCTGAACGCTACACTGTGCGAATAGTCGCTCCAGTCCGGCTGGGCGACTCTCACTCCGTGCCAAGCTTTATGGGCTTGCCCGATAAATTGTGACAAGGTCAAGCGCTGGCTCTCTGGCTCATTGTCCCTCAACAAACGTCTTGCGATGAGCAGTCGGACGAAGCGAAGCACGTCCGACTGCTTCTGAACGAGACTCCAATCGAACCAGCTAGTCTCGTTATCCTGGCAGTAGGCGTTGTTATTGCCATGCTGAGTACGCCGAACTTCGTCTCCCATTAGAATCATGGGGACACCGAGTGAGAGCATGGTGACGGTAAAGAAATTCTTTACCTGGCGATTGCGCATTTTTACGATCACTGGATCATCGCTGGGTCCTTCGACCCCGCAATTCCAGCTGCGGTTATCGTTGGAACCGTCGCGGTTGTCTTCTTTGTTGGCCTCGTTGTGCTTCTGTTCGTACGAAACTAGATCGTTCAGTGTGAATCCGTCATGACACGTCACAAAGTTCACGCTCTGTTCAGCTTCGCGCTCTTTGTGACGGTAGAGATCGTGGCTGCCGAGATAACGGTCTGCAAATTGGCACAAGGAACTATTGTCGCCTCGCCAGAAACTCCGGACGTCATCGCGGAACCGCCCATTCCACTCTTTCCAGCTATCCCCAATGAAACTACCTACCTGATAGAGGCCCGCGGCATCCCACGCTTCGGCAATTATCTTTGTTCCTGCAAGCAAAGGATCGGACTCGATGTCCCATAGAACGGGGGGATTCGACATCACCTCACCTGACGAGTCGCGTGCGAGAATGGAAGCGAGATCGAAGCGGAAACCGTCAACGTGCATCTCTTCAACCCAATAGCGGAGACTATCCACGATCATGCGGCGCACGACGGGATGATTGGCATTCAGCGTATTGCCAGTACCGCTGTAATTGGCATAACGCGACCGGTCGTGCTCCAAAACGTAGTAAACGTGATTGTCGATGCCCCTAAAGCTTTGGGTAGGTCCAGTGTGATCGCCCTCAGCAGTATGATTGAACACAACATCGAGAATGACCTCGATGCCAGCACGGTGCAGCGCCTTGACCATGTCGCGAAACTCGTCGAGTGGACCGAGCGCGTCTTGACGCGAGCTATACGCCTGATGGGGCGCGAAGAACGAAACCGGCGCGTAGCCCCAGTAATTGACCCTTCCTGGCGGACAATCCTGGGGGTCGAACTGGAATACCGGCAGCAATTCGACGGCTGTTATGCCAAGTTCTTGCAGGTATGAGATCTTTTCGATCAGGCCTTGAAATGTGCCACGTGTCTGCTCCCCGACGCCGGAATTCGGGTGACGCGTGAAACCTCGGACGTGCATTTCGTAAACGATGGTCCGCGAGGAAGCCCTCTTCAGCGGCCGATCACCCTCCCAATTGTAGAGGCACGGGTCCACTACAACGCTCTTCATGGCCACTGAGGCATTGTCACTCACTGCAGCAGCCGCATCGCGGCTATAGCTCATGGGGACAGCCACCCTGCGACCATATGGGTCAAGCAAGACTTTTGCGGAATCAAACCGCATCCCCCTAGAGGGATCGGAAGGTCCATGAACTCGATATCCGTAGATCTGCCCCGACTGCACACCGGGAACGTAAACATGCCAGTAGTGGTATGTGCGATTGGTTAAAGGGTCGATGGCAATCACACGAGAGGGGTGGGCATCCTCTGTTCGATCGAAGAAGAGCAGCTCTACCTTGGAGGCGTCGCGCGAGAAAACGCTGAAGTTAGCGCCGCCAGGACGTAAAGCTGCACCGAGTGGACAGCTTGCGCTTTCGTTTTCACTGGTCTTCATGCGACTCAATTTTTGGGTTTACGATAGCTGTCTGGCATGAAACCTTCGTCCAAGCCCATTAGAATCTGGGCGATCAGCCCGGTCCAGCCGGTCTGATGGCTGGCCCCGCAGCCACGGCCAGTGTCGCCATGGAAGTACTCATGGAACGGAATCAGATCGCGCCAATGCGGGTCCGAGTTGAAGAGTGAGCACGAGCCAAACACCGGGCGGGTACCGTCTTGTTGGGGCAGGAAAATGTTTGTCAGACGTCGCGAAAGCTCTTCAGCGACCTGGTCCAAGTTCATCATCTTGCCCGAGCCCGTGGGGCACTCCACCTTGAACGCGTCGCCGTAATACAAGTAATACTGTTTTAGGGCCATCAGGATGAGGAAATTCATAGGGATCCAGATGGGTCCGCGCCAGTTGGAATTTCCGCCGAAGAGGTTGGTCCTAGACTCTCCCGGCTCATAGTCCAAACGATACTCCTGACCCGCTAGATTGAGTATCAGTGGGTGATCCTTGTGATAGCGCGAGACCGCACGCACGCCATACGGTGAAAGAAACTCCTCTTCGTCCAGCATGTAAGCCAACATACGCCGCAGTTGATCCGGCCGCACCAGGCCCAGGATCAAGGAATTGTTGGCTCCGGGTACTATCATCGGCTCAATGCAGTCCATCAAATCCGGACGATGCTTTATGAACCACTCACGGCGGCGCTGAAAATCTGGGTAGCGGTCGAATGTGTCAGCGGGCACCGTGGTGGCCCCGAACATAGGAACAAAGCCCACCATAGTGCGGGCACGAACGGGGAAAGGGTCATGTCGTTGAGAGATCAGGTGGTCGTAGAAAAATCCATCCTTCTCATCCCAAAGAGTGTCCTTTGGGTCTTTCCGATTGTTCATGGAATTGGCGATGTAAACGTAGTGCTCCCAGAACTTGCTCGCAAGATCCTCGTAAATAGGGTTCTTTTCCGCCAGCAGAAGTGCGGTTGACAGCATGCTCTTCGCGAAGGCCGCCATCCAGCTTGTTCCGTCCGCCTGCCCCAGAAGATATCCGGGCGGGAGATTGTCACGATCGAACGCACCAATGTTATCCATCCCCAGGAAGCCGCCTTGAAAGATGTTCTTGCCAAAAGCGTCCTTCCGGTTCACCCACCATGTGAAGTTGAGGAGCATTTTCTGAAAGACGCGCTCCAGAAATGCGTAGTCGGCTATGCCGACCCGCTGTCGGTCAATTTCAAAGACAGCTCTTGCCGCCAAAGCCAGAACTGGCGGATTCACGCCGTTAAAATCCCACTCATAGGCAGGAACCTGTCCGTTGGGGTGCATGTACCACTCACGCATCATTAGTAGAATCTGCTCTTTCGCAAAATGCGGGTCCACTTGGGCCAGGGCCACGCAATGGAATCCGAGATCCCAGGAAGCAAACCAAGGAAACTCCCATTTGTCCGGCATGGAGATCACATCACGCGTAAAAAGATGTTTCCAATCGTGATTGCGCCCGTGCCAACGCT
>DATMOO010000198.1:0-2467 GCA_035568275.1 Candidatus Sulfotelmatobacter sp. | reverse complement strand
ACCTTGGCGTGCACCGGACGCAAGTTGACGTTCCAGCGCCGCTTGGTGACGTTGTGGGCGTGGCTGATGCGGTTTCCCGCTTGCGGCTTCTTGCCGCAGATATCACATTGTTGTGCCATTGGACTGCTGCTCCCAGAAAGTTTCAGATCGTGTAGGGCAAACCTAGATTTTACAGGAAGATGAACGCATTCGGCAACGGCGCCCGGGCGAATGTCGAGGCCCTTGCGCTCATCAGTTCCGGCGCCCTGCTCAAGGATGATCGGACGCCGATTCCCAATTCGAACTTCGATGATGGCTTTCGTGAGGTCCGTCGCAGACCCGCCATTGACTGTTCAGGGAGACATAGATTTCGTTCCCTTCATTCAAGGCAGTGCCGAAGGCACGCTATGTGAAAGCCCGGCTCGGAAGTGCCGGGTGCGCGCGAGATGAGGAACGACCTGAAAGGACGGCACGCTGATGGCTCACACCTATCCGAATGTCTTGGTTCATTGCATCTTCAGCACCAAGAACCGTTCGAACTCCATTCCCGACGATCTACGTGAGAAGCTTTCTATGTATTTTGTGGGAATCGGCAAGGGCCACGACATTCCGGTGCTTTGCGCCGGTAGCACTGCGAATCACGCGCATCTGCTGATCGTGCTTCCCGCAAGCGTGTCGTCGGCAAAAGCAATTCAGGTTCTGAAAGCAAATTCCTCGCGCTGGCTTGGCGAACACGGATTCGATTTCGCCTGGCAGGAAGGCTACGGTGCGTTCAGCGTGAGCGCGTCGAATGGCGAGGCATTAAGGCATTACATCGAACATCAAGACGAGCACCATGCGAAGCATTCCTTTGAGGATGAGTTCGTGTCGTTGTTGCGCAAGTCGAACGTCGCGTACGACCCAAAACTTGTGTTCGGATGACGCCGCAGAGCGTGGCGTACCTGACGGGACTCGTGCGTTACGTGCAAGCTTTCCCGGCACTACCGTGCCGGGCTTTCACTTCCGCCGCTGCCCGGCTGGCGCAGGTCTGTTGCAGTGTCCTCGGCTTAACTCAATTGCTCAGTCTGCGGTCACGCTAGCCTACTTAGAATGGGCGGCGTCCAAAGCTGGGCTCCTGGAACGGGGCCCCAACCACGCACCTCCTTTCCGGCTTCCTGGGGTGTCCCTATGCGATACTTATGCCATGCAGTCCCCGCTTCAATCGCCTACTGCGTCTACCGATCCCAAGTCGGTCAAAGTGCATCTCACTACCGGGGCCGGGGTGGACATCGAGTGGGGGGACGGGCATGTGTCGCATTACGGTTTTGTCTATCTGCGGGATGCCTGTCCTTGCGCGATGTGCGAGGAAGAGCGGGGCAAGACCGGACGGCGTCCGGGCGATCCGGCGACTGCGAAACAGGGGGCATTGTTGATCTTTAAGCCGACCGCAAAGCCGCTCTCGGCCGAGGGCGTGGGAAAGTATGCCATCAAGTTCTCCTGGAACGACAACCACGACCTAGGGATTTATTCGTGGAAGTTTCTGCGGGAAGTATGCCCCTGCGAAGAGTGTAAGAAGTTGCGGGATGCAGTTTAGGCGGCAGAAATCCACTTCTGGCAAATTAGGCCAGAAGTGGGGCACCCAGTTTGGTCGAACGCTGGCACGGAAGGTGTCTAAATCCTTAGTGGCGCCATGAGTTCGTCAAAGTCCAACCCGGCTGTGCAAGCAGTCGCGAGCGAGATGCTGGCGGAACTACACGCCAAGGCTGGCTGCGAACGAATTGGCCTCACCCGCGAGTCCTTCTCGACGATCCTGTGTGAAGTTGGAACCAAGTACGGCGCCTCATCAGAGGATGATGCGCGCAGCTTCTTCCTGAGCCTGCGAGTCGATGAATTGGCCTTGGCCCGGGCCTGTGCCGCTGGAGAAAACTCCGCCTGGGAAATCTTTCTGACCAGGTACCGGGAGAAGCTGTATCTCTCGGCCTTGCGCATCGCGCGGGAAGACTCGGCTGCTCGGGAATTGGCCGATACTCTATACGCCGATCTTTACGGCACAACCACCCGGGAAGGCCAGCGCGTCTCGAAGCTCGCTTCATATACCGGCCGGGGATCGCTGGAAGGATGGCTCCGCACAGTTCTTGCTCAGGAGTACGTGAACCGTTACCGCCGCACCAAGCGGCTGGTAAGTCTTGATGAAGAGTCGGAAGAGGGCGTCCAATTTCGTGCTCCTGACCCAGAGCCAGTGACCACCTCCGACAATCGGCTCGCCCGGGCGACCGACGCGGTTCTGGCTGATCTGCCTGCTGAAGACCGCATGGTCCTGAGCGCGTACTATCTGGATGACCGGACCCTGGCGGAGATTGCCCGCATGCTGGGCGTTCACGAGTCCACCATCAGCCGCAAGCTGGACAAACTGGCGAAGTCGCTGCGGAGACAGATCGTTGCCGCGCTGACCAAAGATGGCATGTCGCGGCGGCAGGCAGAAGAAGCCTTGGACGTCGATGTTCGTGAC
>DATMOO010000197.1:0-21512 GCA_035568275.1 Candidatus Sulfotelmatobacter sp. | reverse complement strand
CGCTTCCCGGAACTCTTTTTCGGCCGCCATCAGATCTCCCTGCTGAAACAGGACCGTTCCCAGCAGGTGGTGAGCAAGATCCGAGTCCGGATTGAGCGAAACCGCGATGCGCAGCTCGTGCAGTGCCTCTTCCGGCTTGTTGTCGAGAAGCAGCGCCTGCGCCAGAACGCGGTGCTCGGTCGACCCCGTCGGATTCTGATGCACTGCAAGCCGCAACTGCTCGACCGCATCGTCGTACTTGTTCTTCGCCATGAAGGCGCTGGCCAGGCAAGCGTGCCCCTGCTGCCACTCAGGATGCTGGCGATAGAGTTCCTTCATCTCTGTAATGGCTGCTTCGAACTTCCCCTGATCGCAATATGTATTGCCAAGGTTGTTTCGCACCGAAGCCTCGTCCGGCGCAATCCGCTTGGCCTCGCGATATTCCGCCACCGCCTGTGAAAGATTCCCTTCCTCGTGCCGGATCAGCCCCAAATTCGAGTGCGCTTCCCAGAAACCGGGCCGAAGTTGGATCGCCTTCTCATACGCCGAAACCGCGGCCGGAAGATTGCCGCTGGCGTGCAGCGCGATGCCCATGTCGTAATAGGTATCGGGATTGTCATGATCGCGCGCCAGCGATTCAGAATACGCATGTATCGCTGCCTCGTACTGCCCCAGCGAATAGTGCCCGAGTCCCAGATACTGATACGCCTCACCATTTTTCGGGTCGATGCTCAGGGCTGTGCGCGCCTCGGAAATCGCATTGGGCCCGTCATCCAACCGGTAGAACAAGTAGGACATCGCGTTGTGATTTTCCGGAAGGTCGGGCATCAGCTTCAAAGCCGCCCCCAGTTCGTCGTACGCGTCGTCAAACTTATCCTGCTGCCGCAGCACAACGCCCAACGCGAAGTGCAGGGCTGGGTTTTCGTCGTCGGCCGCGATCACTCCCCGCAACTCGACTTCGGCCTCATGAAAGCGCTGCGCTCCCACGTCGGCGGTCGCTTTCAATAGTTCAGCTGGAATCGCCGGACCAATCTCCGCCGAGAAGGCGTTCCCCGAACTGACAACCTTCATCAGGTCCTTACCCGCCCCGGCCGATTCCAATTGTTTCAGCTCATTGTTTGTCGGAAGTGTGGCAAGTCCGCGCTCGGCTACCACACGTGCCAGCCGGCTGCTCGAGACCCCACCTGTAAGCCATGCCGCGAGTTGGGTGGTGGTGACCGCCCGGGACTGCGAATCCGAACCATCGGAAGAGTGTGCGGCCACCATGGCCAGAACTAACAGGGACAGCAACAGCGAAGCCTTGATTCTCACCGTACTCCCCAACTTGTGGATTGGCTTGCGTAGAGCGGCTTTTCAGGAGATTGCCATTGCAAACGCCTGCGGAAAGCCCTCTTGAAAATAGCCTGCCCGCCGATCTGGGGGTAAGGTCACGGAGGTAACCGGGCAGAATAACTTCGACTTGAAGTTATAAGTTGTCTCATAAATATTTTTGAAAGGGCGCAGCTTCTAGCCGCGCCGTCCAGGCAGGCGAGCCATAGATGCTGGGCTTCAGCCCCTGAGGTCCACCCACGCCGAGCCACCAAACATTCATGAGACCAGTTAAAAGTTCTAGTCTTTCTAAAAGGACAACTGATCTGTGCGTCAAATCACACTAGTGCGTGGGACCCTTCACCGAAAACCGCTGCAACTCGCGTAAAATAGAGGACAAATGATTTCGAGGCTGGCAGGGCTCAGTCTGGCAGGGCTCAGTCTTTCCCTCCGCCCCACAATTAGCGTATGATCTTAACTTGCTTGTATCCCTCGGAGGCTCCCGATGTTGGAAGGTCTATTTCAACCGATGCACCTGCTGGTAATCTTCTTTATTGCCTTGCTTGTGTTCGGTCCCAGGAAATTGCCTGAGCTTGGAAAAGGTCTAGGTGAGGGGATCCGTGCCCTGAAAGACGGCATGAAGGATAATCCCCCCGCACAGGCTTCGTCCGATCAGAGCAAAAAGGACACCGAAACCAAGAGCTAGCCCGACTCCTGCGTCGGAAAGCACTCCGGGCAGAGCTGTCTGCCCTTCGTCTGAGTTTCTCGAACGATTCGCCGCAATCTCGGGTTCCCAAATAGCAATTCACAGACTGTTTCATAAAATGGCTTTAGGTAGGGCACGGCTTCAGCCGTGGCCGTCTGGGCCAGCAACGGAATACGCGCTTTAACCCCTGAGGGAAGGTGGAGATCACTCTCGCGGTTCATCGTGAGATAGCTATTCTTTACTTTTGCAATATGGAGGGTAGGTCGTGCTACGCAAGCTTGAAGTATTGGCCCTGATCGCGTTCTTCGGATTCTCAACCTTTTCATTCGCCGACCAGGTCACTCTGAAAAATGGCGACCGCCTCACCGGAACCGTCGTCAAGTCTGACGGCAAAGAGCTGGTATTGCACACTGACGCCGCCGGCGACGTAACCCTGAAATTCGACGCGATCCAGGAAATCAAAACCGACGCGGAACTTCATGTCACCCTCAAAGGCGGCAAAACCGCAGTTGGCCCGGTGACGACGACCGACGACAAACTGGAAATCGCCACCAAGACCTCCGGCACAGTCGAGGCGCCGAAAGCGGACATCACGATGATTCGCAACGATGCCGAGCAGCAGGCCTACGACGCGTCTCTTCACCCCGGACTCATGCACGGATGGAACGGAGGACTCAATGTGGGCTTCTCCGTGGCCCGGGGCAATAGTGAGACCGAAAATCTTGCGCTCGCCTTCAATGCCGTGCACCCCACGCTGCACGACAAGATCACGCTTTACGCAAGTTCGATCAACACCACAAACAATCTCGCAACCCCCAGCACCGTGGCCAGTCTCGAGCAGGGTGGCTTCCGCTACGACCGCGATCTGAAGCCAAAGTTGTTCGTCTTCGGCGCTGCCGACTTTATGGCCAATGCGCTGCAATTCCTCGACCTGCGCCAGGTCTACACCGGCGGCTTCGGATTTCACGCCATCAAGTCTGACCGCACGATCCTGAATTTCCTCGGCGGCCTGAACTACACGCACGAAACCTATTCAAACGGCACCTTGCTTATCCCCGCCAATCCCCCGAATCCCGCCGTTTATGAATCCTACGGCAAGACCAACAAGTTCGCCGCTCTCACCCTGGGTGAGGAGCTCGACCAGAAGCTCGGCAAGAGCACGGTGCTCACTCAGAATCTGGGATTCTTCCCCAATCTGCAGCAGACGGGCGAATACCGCTTCACCTTCAACCTAGGCACGGTCACCAAGATCAAGAAATGGCTGGGCTGGCAGAATCAGTTCGGGGACATCTACGTCTCGAACCCTCCCACCGGTTCGAAGAGCAATGACGTGATCTTCACCACCGGGCTGAACATCGCCTTTACACGCTAGAACTCTCTCAAACATGGTTTTGAAAGGACGCCGCTTCTAGCCGCATCGTGAATAAGGTCTTAGTGGAAGAGCGGCGCTTTAGCGCCGCGTCAGATCCGACAGGGGACCTGGGCTTTCAGCCCCTGAGGGAATCAAGCTGGATCCAGCTGCGAAGCGGTGGAGCCTGAATGCCCGGCACGGCGGTGCCAGGTGGGAGGGCAAAACACGGCACGAGTTCCCGCACGGACGACACGAGTTGTCACGCATACTCCTCTAGCCGCGCCGCCGCCCAATGCCACAACAGACGCGGGCTTTAGCCCGCGAGCGAGGCGGGTGGGCCCGCAGTCCGAGCGCACGTTCGGCCCTCCCGTTCGTTACTCGTTAGGGCAGGTCGTTGCTCACAAGACTGAACCACCCTTGACAGTACGCTCAGCAGAAATTACCGTTCATTCGAGGCTCAGGCTGAAAGTGGGGCGAATCTTCGGGACGTTCTTTGTGCTTCTTGAGAGCGCACCTCAAGCGGCTATGCTGTCCGCTCGCATTCCCCAGACTCCTCACCACGAAAATGCGACCTGGCCGATTTCTTCACTCCCGAAAGTTAACACTCCTAAACAGCTCTGTTCAGACTGCAATTCGATCGCGGCATCGATTTCTTGGCTTGTCGATTTCCCGGGCAAGACGTTCGCACTCCGGGTCTCGGCGAACCGCTCGATGCCGAAAGCATTCCCTGCTACCGCCACTTTGCAGTTTTCTGATGTGGGTCGGCTTTCGATCTGAGATGCCGATCGTGCTCTGGCCGAGCATCGTTGATGAATCGAGTGTCGAAGTGGGTCCTGAACGAACACTAGCGCGGATCTAAGTCTCCACAGAACGCGTTTCAGGACAGTGCGTGCGAAATCACGCATTGAAAGGGCCGAATGCAGAAAAGGCAGCCGGGGCGCACCAAGCGGCGGGCTGGTTTGCCAGCCATCAAGAAGCGACGCCGCGCTGAAGCCGTGAAAGTCTTCGCCAGGGTTTACAGGCTATTGGAGGAATACGGGCCACGCTGGTACTCGTTAGAGATGAGACAGGAACTCCGGGCCGCCTTGAAATCGCTTCGTCAGTGACTCTTGCTCCCTCCCCGAAGCTTGTATCGCTGCACCTTCCCCGTCGCCGTCTTCGGGAGTTCCGGAAGGAATTCAATCCAGTGTGGCCGTTTAAAGATCGGCAGACGCTCCACCACAAATTTCTGTAACCCACCCGCCAGTTCTGCACTGCCGTCTCCATTCTTTAGAACAATGCAGGCTCCCGGCTTCTGGAGTCCATCGCTATCCGGTCGAAACACCACGGCTACCTCCAGTACTGACGGATGCTCCGTCAACACGCGCTCAATCTCGATCGGACTGACCCACACGCCACTTACTTTCATCATGTCGTCGGTGCGTCCCGCGTACCAGAAGTATCCATCTTGGTCCTGATGATATTTGTCGCCTGTCCGCAGCCAATGCCCGGCCAGGGTGTTCTTGGTCTTTTCGTGCTCGTTCCAGTAGTAGGCGCACGTCGAGTCGGCCCTGACGACAAGGTTTCCGATTTCCCCCTGCGGAACTGGCTGATCGTTGTCATCGACGATCTTTGCCTCGAAACCCGGAATGATCTTGCCGCTGGACCCTGGGCGCACTTCTCCTGGAACATTCGAAATCATCATATGCAGCGCTTCGGTCGAGCCGATCGCATCCAGAATCTCAACTCCAAAGCGCTGCTTGAAATGGTGAAATACGGTGGCCGGCAACGCCTCCCCCGCGGAGACCGCGTGGCGAACAGAAGAGAGATCGAACTCTCTGCCTTCCGGCGCAGCGTGCGCCTGGAGTTTGACGAAATTCGACGGAACCGAGAAGAACAGCGTCGGCCGATGCCGTTCAATCACCTCAAACACACTCTGCGGACGCGGCGGGCCCGGCATCAAAATGCTGGTCCCACCCACAGCCAGAGGAAAATAAAGCCCGTTTCCCAAGCCGTAAGCAAAGAATAATTTCGCCACGCTGAAGAAGCGATCCTCCTGGGAGATCTTGAGAATCGCTTTGGCATAGCGTTCGGCGCTGACCACCATGTCGTGCTGCAGATGCACGCAGGCCTTCGACTGTCCTGTGCTGCCGGATGAGTAAAGCCAAAATGCAGCGTCATCCTTGCTGGTAGCCGCGGGCTTCAATTCGTCAGAACTGCCCTCCAGCAGATCATCGAGGGCCCGCATCCCCGCGGGAGCTTTGCCCTGCACCACAATCGTTTCCAGATACCTCAACTCCTCGCGCGGGATCGCCTGCACTAGGGAAAGCAACGAGTCTCCCACAATCACCACCCGCGCCCGCGAATTGTTGAGCAGATATTTGTAGTCCTGAGGCTTGAGCAGCGTATTGACGGGCACGGCCACCGCGCCAATCTTGATCGTCCCAAAGAACGAGAACGCAAACTCCGGCACATCCGGAAGCAGCAGAAACACCCGCTCTTCCATCCGCACGCCCAGACTCTTCAATCCATTGCCAAGCTGGTCGACGCGTGCGCAGAGTTCGCCATAGGTCACGCGAACCTCGCCACACTCAATTGCGATCCTGGAAGATCGCCCTTCGCCCATGTGCCGATCGACAAAATATGCCGCAGCATTGAACTCGTCGGGAAGCGTAATGGGAGGGACCCAAGTCATGGGGATCGAGAGAATCAGCCCATTCTATCGCGGCTCTTCATGCCGCCGCGGAGCATACAGTCTAAGACCATCTTCAACACTCGCGGATTTTCCTTCGTGTACCTTCGTGTCCTTAGCGGTGAAAGCCTTCTGCCTAACTTGATACTATGCTCAGCCACCCGGTATGATCCCAGCGCTCGCCGCCCGGAGAATCATGATGATCTTCACCACGCGCTGGCCGCGAAGGATCGCCTGGGCTCTACTATTGAGTTGCGGCCTGTCAGTCGCCCAAACGAAGGACGTGACCGCAGAGTCTCTCCGCCTCGATCGACTGGTGGCTCTCGCCAAACTGTGGGCAGCCGTCAAATACTTCCACCCCTATCTTGCCTACCGCGACGACATCGACTGGGACGCCGCCTTGGTCAAAGCACTCCCCAAAGTGAATGCTGCGAAGAGTCCGGACGACTATTCGGCAGCCATCGCAGGCATGCTCGCCGAACTCCGCGATCCTGCCACCCTGGTTCTCAACCCCGATCACAAATCACCGTCTCCCGCGCCCCCGGTCGAGAAACATCCCTTCTCGCGGATGACTGCCGACAACATCCTCGTAGTCGATATGACGAATTACTCCGACTTTCAGGATTATGTGGGAACCAACGAAAAATTGTCCGCGCTGAAGAAGGAAGTTCCGAAGGCGCAAGCGATTGTTTTCGATCTCCGTCCATCTACTCCTCCTACGGAAGATGAACAGGGATCGGCCGCCGCCAGCATCAGCATGAGCGGGATTGCAGGGATGCTGACCTCTTCCCCCGTGCTTGCTCCCGGAGAACGCCGCCGCATGCACGTGGGATATGCCCCGCAAGACGGCTCAACCAGCGGGGATTACAGCTCAGGTTTCTATACCCAAGGGCAACAAGCGATCACGCCTGCCTCGGGCGCAAAGGACATTCCCCTGATCTTCCTCCTCAGTCCGCATGCGGACCTGCCCGAGATGGCACTCAGTTTCCAGGCAGCCGGCAAGGGCGCCATCGTGGTCGAAGGAGAAGCCGACGATTCTCTGGCGGTGACTACCGAAGTCGTTCATCTTGCTGACGACGTGCGCGCACAGATCCGCCTGGGTGAATTGGTGTACGAAGATGGCAACGGTGGCTTCTCGCCAAACCTCAAGGTCCCCCCTTCCAACCTGACCGGGGAGCAGAACCCTGCTCTGCAAGCCGCGCTTCAACTTGCCAAGAGTGGCAAGTTCGCCCCACCCAATCGGACAAGGCTATCGGAGCGAACGTCCCCGGCGCGCGACAAGACCTACGAAGACATGCAATACCCTCCACTGGAATACCGCGTGCTCGCCGCTTTCCGGCTCTGGGCTGTCATCGACTATTTCTTTCCTTACCAGGAGTTCATCGGCGAGGACTGGGACGCGGTCTTGCGCAGCTTCATCCCGCGACTGGAACAGTCGAAGGACGCTTTGGATTACAACCTGACACTCGCTGAGATGGTCACCCACTTCCATGACAGCCACGGATTCATGCGAGCCCCGGTTCTGCAGAAAGAATTTGGTGACGCCAGCCTCCCGATCCGCATTCGCATGATCGATGGCCTGCCCATAGTTACCGGCTTCACCGATGCCGAGGCCGCCACTAAAGCAGGATTCGAAATTGGCGACGTGATCGTGAAGGTCGACGGTCAGGAGGCATCCCAGCGAATTCAGAATCGGTTGAAGTACCAGGCGCAGTCGACTCCGCAGTCAGGCCTGTTCTATGCAACCGAAAGAAGCCTCGCGCGCGGTCCAAAAGATTCCATTGCGGACATCACAATTCGGGACCTCCACGATCAGGTTCGGGAGCTAAAGGCCCCACGCAAAACCGAATACGTGCCGAAGACACAGGGCGACCGTAGCGGCGACATTTTGCGCCTTCTGCCGGGCAACATCGGCTATGCCGATCTCGACCGTCTCTCCCCTTCGCAAGTCGACGAGATGTTCGAAAAGTTCAAAGACTGCCCCGCCATCATCTTCGACGATCGCGGCTATCCCCAGGGCACGGCCTGGCAGATTGCGCCGCGTCTGACCGACAAATCCGACGTGGTGGCAGCTCTGTTCAAGCGCAAGGATCCCATGTCACCCGATCTTCCCAACGGTGAACTGGCTTCTTCTCAAGTTCAGGAATCTTTCTATCAGCGCATTCCTCGCACCGACAAATCGCGCTATCACGGCGTCACGATCATGCTCATCGACGAGCGCACCATCAGCCAGGCCGAACATACCGGCCTCTTCTTTGAAGCGGCCAACGGCACGAAATTCGTGGGCAGCCCGACCCAGGGCGCCAATGGCGACGTGACCAACCTATCGCTGCCTGGAGGCATTTACGTGCACTTCAGCGGCCAGGGAGTCTGGCATGCCGACGGCCGCCAACTCCAGCGCCTGGGCTTGCAACCAGACGTCGAAGCCCATCCCACGCTAGCAGGAATCCGCGCCGGAAAAGATGAGGTTCTCGACAAAGCAGTCGAGTACGTCACTCAAACGCTGAAGGCTCAAGCTAAACATTGATGGTGAGGACCGCATAGAAAAGCGGCGTGCCAATCAAGGCACGCCGGCGTACTTTTTGAGTGTTCAGGCCCTTTAGGCCACAGCTTCTTCCGCATCATGCACTGGTGTGATCTCTTCCATCTCGTCCTCACGAATCGGCGAATGTGTCTTCGCCACCAGCATGTAAATCGATGGCACCACAAACAGCGTGAACGCCGTCCCGATAATCATACCGCTCACCAGCATGATACCGATGCTGTTTCTCGCGCCCGCTCCCGGCCCTTTCGCCAGTACCAGCGGGAAATGCCCGAACACCGTCGCTGCAGTCGTCATCAGAATCGGCCGCAACCGCGTTGTCGCCGCGCCAATAATGGCCTCCAGCTTGCTCAGTCCGGTCTCCTGCAAGTGGTTCGCGAACTCCACAATCAGAATTCCGTTCTTTGAAATCAAACCGACCAGCGTAATCAATCCTACCTGGCTATATATGTTGAGCGTAGTGAATCCCAGGAACGAGAACACCAGCGCCCCCGAAATCGCCAGCGGCACCGACCCGGCCAGAATGATGAACGGATCGCGGAAGCTCTCGAACTGCGCCGCCAGCACCAGATAAATCAGGATCGCCGACAGCAGGAACGTTCCCAGGAACTTGCTGCCTTCCACCCGCAGCTGCCGGGACTCTCCCGCATAGTCGACCGTGAATCCCTGCGGCAAGACCTCTTTCGCGTCATTCTCCAGTTCCGTCAACGCCTGATCCAGCGGCACCGGCGGAGGAATGACTCCCTGAATCCGCACCGCATTCAGCTGCTGGAATTTATTCAGCGATCTCGGCTCCGTCGTCGTCTTCAACGTGGCAAACGTCGAAAGTGGCACGAGCTTGTCCGCCGATCCCTTCACGTAAATCTGCGAAAGCTGATCGGGCGTCAGCCGCTCGATTCGCTTTACCTGCGGGATCACCTTATAGCTGCGTCCCTGAATGCTGAAGCGGTTGACGTAGTTCCCACCCAGCATCGTCGACAAGTCCTGTCCCGCCTGGCTCAGGTCGACACCCTGCGAGCGCAGCTTGTCACGATCGAACACAACTTCAGTCTGCGGCTGATCGAACTTCACATCGGTATCGGCAAAGATGAAAATGCCCTTCGCCATCGCCTTCTGCACGATCTGCTCCGCCAGTGCGCTCACCTGCTGCGGCTCAGCGGCCGAGGCGATCACGAAGTCCACCGGGAAGTTTCCGCCTCCAGGTAGCGGCGGCGGAGTCAGCGGAATCACGCGAACGCCGGCAATCTTCGAGAGCGGCCCGGTCGACTCCACCAGCAACTGCTGCGTGGTCTTCGTACGCTGGCTCCAGGGTTTGGTCACCATGCCGCCGAACCCGCCGTTTGGAGTCGTGATCTGGAATGTGCTTCCATTCTCCGGGAACGAGTGATACACGTCGTAGACCTGCTTCGTAAACAAGTTCGTCTGATCGATCGTCGCGTTCGGAGCAGCCTGAATCACGCCGAACACCACGCCCTGATCTTCCGCAGGCGCCAGTTCCCTCATCGAGAACATATAGAACGGAATCATCAGCACGGCCACGACCGCCCACACCGTGAGCACCACCGGGCGGTATTGCAGAGTTCCGCCCAGCAAGCGGGTATAGAGTGCGCGCACTCTCTCGAAGGTGCGGTTGACGATACCCGGGAGCCCTTTGTGGGAAGCCCCGGCCCGCAATAACTTCGAGCCCATCATCGGCGACAACGTCAGCGCCACGATGCCGGAGACCACCACCGCGCCGGCCAGCGTAAACGCGAACTCGCGGAACAGTGCTCCCGTCAGGCCGCCCTGAATTCCGATCGGCGCGTAAACCGCCGCCAGCGTGATCGTCATCGCTATGATCGGACCAACCAGCTCTCGCGCCGCGTCCTTCGCAGCCTGGAACGGCGTCTTGCCCATCTCAAGATGCCGTTCAACGTTCTCCACCATCACGATCGCGTCGTCGACGACAAGTCCCACCGACAGCACAATCGCCAGCAGCGTCAACAGGTTGATCGTGAACCCGGCCACCAGCATGAGGAAGACTGCGCCGATCAGCGAGATCGGAATTGCGACCACCGGAATCAACACGGATCGGAACGATCCCAGGAACAGGAAGATCACCACAATCACGATCACCAGGGTTTCGGTGAGCGTGTGCAGCACTTCGTTAATCGCGTCCTGGATGTATGCCGTCGAGTCGTAAGGAATACCCAACTTCATGCCTGCCGGAAGTTGCTGCTCGATCCCGGGAAGCGTCTGGCGCACCGCTTTGATTACGTCCAGCGAGTTCGCCGTGGGCAGCACCCAGATGCCCATGAACGTTGCAGTCTCGCCGTTGAACTTGACGTCCTGGTCATAGTTCTCGGCGCCGAGTTGCACGTCCGCAACTTCGCCCAGACGCACGACCGTGCCATTGTTTTCCTTGATCACCATCTGGCGGAACTCGTCGGCCGTCCGCAGATCGGTGTTCGCGATCAGGTTCACCGACACCATCGAGCCTTTGGTGCTGCCCAGAGCCGACAGGTAATTGTTCTTCGACAGCGCATCGTGCACATCTGAGGGCGACACACCTCGCGCCGCCATCTCCTGTGGCTTCAGCCACAGGCGCATGGCAAACGTGCGATTGCCCAGGATGTCGGCCCGCTGTACGCCGCTGATGGCGCTCAGCTTCGGCTGCACCGCGCGCGTCAGGTAGTCCGTGATTTGATTCTGATCCAGATCGGCGGAGGAGAAGCCGATATATATCGCCGCGAACTGCGTATCCGCAGTCTGCAGATCAATGACCGGGATTTGCGCGTCCGGAGGAAGATCGTTCCGCACCTGCGCGACTTTCGCCTGGATCTGCGTCAGGGCCGCCGTGGTGTCGTAATTGATCTTCAGGTGGACCTGAATCGTGCTCAGCCCCTGCGCACTCGTCGACTCCATGTAGTCGATGCCGTCGGCGCTGGCTACAACGCGCTCAATCGGAGTCGTAACAAATCCACGCACCAGGTCCGCATTGGCCCCGACGTACACAGTGGTGATCTGCACCACCGCGATGTCGCTGCGCGGATACTGCCGCACACTCAGCGATCGGATTGCCTGCAGCCCGGCGATCAGGATGACGAGGTTTACCACCATCGCCAGAACCGGACGCTTAACGAATAAATCGGTAAACTTCATGAGTGCCTCTCACTGCAGCGAACGCAAGAAATATTCCTCACTCGCCTTTCGCGCGTTCTCTATGCGAAAAGCAGGCGCTTTCACGGGCGTTTTAGTTTAGCTATCCTCAGGCTTCGGAGCCGCGTTGTTGTCGGGCTTCACCGTGTTGTTGACCACGACTGGTGCCCCATTGCGCAGCTTGAACACTCCCGAGCTCACAATTTCATCGCCGGGTTTCAGGCCAGACACAATCGCCACCTGATCGCCGCGCGACCCTTCAATTCTCACCACTTGCTGACGCACTCCTCGGTAGCTGTTCCCCTTCGGATCCTTCATATCGCTCACTACGAAAACCGAGTCTCCGTAGGGCGCGTAGTTAATCGCCGACGCGGGCAGCGGCATCACATCACGCGGACTTCCCATCGGTAATTCGACCTGCACAAACATCCCCGGCCTTAGCTTGTTCGCCTGGTTGGTCACCATGCATTGCACCTGGATATTCCGGGTTTGCTCGTTAATCACGGAATCCAGCGCCGTAATCCGGCCAGTAAAAGCCATTCCGGGGAGGTCGTTGCTGGTTACGCGCAGCACGTGGCCAGGGATCACCTTACCGGTCTCCTGCTGCGGAACGCCGAAGTTCACATAGATCGGACTCATCGTCTGCAACGAAACGATCGCTTGTCCCGCCGCCAGATACTGTCCCAGACTCACTTGCCGGATTCCTAGAACTCCAGAGAACGGCGCGTGAATCGTCTTTCGGGCGATGGCTGCCTTGATGTCGCCCACCTGCGCCTCGGTCGCTTTCTGCTGGGCCGTCGCATTGTCGAATTCCTGCCGGGCGATGACGCCTTGCTTTACCAGCTCCTGCGAGCGTCCATAATTGATCTTTGCCAGATCGCGCTGCGCTTCCAGGCTGGCCAGTTGCGCCCGTTCTTGGCGGATATCGAGTTCGACCAGGATGTCGCCCTCTTTCACCCACTGCCCCGACTCAAAGTGAATCCTGTCGATCGTCCCGGGAAGATCGGCGCTTACTGTCACTCCCTGGATCGCCTCAGCAGTCCCAATCACGCTCAGGGTCGAAGGCCAGGTCTCCTTTTTTACGACCACGGTGGTCACCGCCGTCGGCGGGATCTTGAAGTTCTTACCCTGCTCGATCGCCGCCTCGACCTGCTTGAACTTCACAAATCCGAGCCCACCCACCAGGGCCAACATGATCACCAACATCAGGACCATCCGCTTCGCCATACCTTCTCCTGTACAAAAACAGCTAGTAGTTGTGGTTTTAACGTCGTACGAACCTAAGTGAACCCCAGTATTGCGAATATTGATTTCAGCGGCCGCCAAAAGGATTCAGAGATGATGCGGACTTTCGTCGATTGGGATGGCCGAAACCATCGGTTACGGAAGGAACCGCCGGCGAAACTGATCTGAGCCGCCATGTCTCTATAACTGGCTGGCGGGTCCTATGGTTACGAAATAACGATCGGGGGGAGGAAATTGTCGGAATGAAATGTTTTTCACTCGACGCCGCGCCGATCCCCAGTGAACTGCGTCAACCAAATCGACATTTATAAGTCGCCGGTTTCCCCATGTTGATCCTCCGTGCCCTCCGTGGTGAAAGCCTTTGACCTCCACGCCGGACACCACGGATGGTTCATAACGGATCGTTCATATTCGTTTTCGTTCCACGGATTGCGTACTCATAGCGGCTGCGCAGGGCCGTGACGATAGTCAGGCCCTCCGCAATAAGGGTGCCCCATCCTTGTCGCGGTGTTTGCGGCAGGATGGGGATTTTGACTTCCCTTGATGGCTTCTACAGGGTGCCCATTTGGGGATTTGGTGAAGACTCAAAGAAATCCACAGCCCGATGTGACATCTGCGCTTGCGCCAGAATTTCAAAAAGCAGATCATTATCGAGGCGAAAGCAGTAATAAGCCGCTTGTAAAAAAGCTCGCAAGGTCTTTGAAATCAAGATTTTGACCTCTAACCCTCAGAAGCTCAATATTTTGCAGCCCATTTTTGCAAACCCCGCGCCAGTCAAGGCTTTCAGAGGGTGGTGGGGGAGGGGGGTACCCCAACCCGAGGCGGTTTCCCAAATTGGAACTACGTAAGTCTCGCTTCCGCGACACCGATTCCAAACTATTCTTTCGAGTGATTCCCACAGCGAGAAAGACAATTCCGCCAAAGAAGAAAACCGCCCTCGCAGGCGGCTTCAATCATCAATCTGAACTCTAAAATCTGAAATCTGAAATCTCTGGCCCTAATCGATTCCGTGAATCCTCATGCTTACCAGCTTGTCGATGCTCAGGTCCTTCATCCCCCTCGACCGCATATCGGCAATATATTCCGGCGTGACATTGTGGATCCGCATTTTAATCAATTCGTCCGGATCCGGATGCGAGTATCCAAGCCCCTGCAGCTTCTGAATGAATTCCGGCGAAACCCCATGGATGCGAAACGCGATCAGCTTCTGCAACTCTAGATGATCGTAGCCCTGCTTCTTGAGTTCTTGCATCCATTCCGGCGTCGCGCCATGAATCCTCATCGCCACGAGTGTGTCTTCGTCTGGAGAATATCCAGCCTGATGCAGGCTGCGGACCATCTGCGCGCTGACGCCATGAATGCGGAATGCCACCAGTTTGTTCGCATCCGAGATCTTGAGCCCTTCAGCGCGAAGCGCCTCAATGAACGCCTTGTCCACGCCGAAGATGCGGAACGCGATCAGCTTGTCGGCGTCCAGATCGCTGAGATTTTCACCCTTCATCTCACGCGCGAACGCCAGACTGACATCCTGCACCGCCATGGCAAACTGCTTCTCTTCATCCACACTGAACCCCAGCGATTGCATCTCGCGTGGATAATTCGCGTCCGGCTGAAAGTGAAAGATTCCCGCCCCTTCGCCATCGTTCAGGTAGCCCTCGCACTCGATCTTGCCGGCGTCGCGCGCGATCGTAAAGCGCACGTCCTGTCGCCCCGACTTAGAAAAGTCGACGCCCTGAAAAATGCTCGCAGGCCACGAGGATTGATGGTTCGAGCTTCCGTCGCGGCGATGTTCCATCAACGCGAACTCGACCTTGCCAGCCTCGTCCGACTTGCTGATCGCCCAGCTGCCGCTGCGAACTTCATTGCGCAGTTCTGCTGCGCGGTTCTTCACCACAATCAGAAGCACGCAAGAGGCAAAAACAAAGTAAGCCAGCGTTCGACGTATTCTCATAAGAATCTCCTTTCATCCCACACGTATCATCACGCACGTAGCGACAGCCGCCTCGGCTGTCCAAGCGAAGGCGAAGCCAAGCGCCACGAAACAGGAAACTAGATATCCCCTTTGCTGTCCAGAATCCCCAGATGTTTAAGCTCAATGAGCTTGTCGATGGTCAGGTTTTTGAACCCATGCTTGCGCGCCCCATCGATGAACTCAGGTGTAATTCCCTGCACCTTCGCGCCCATGACTTCGTCGGCGTCAGGCTTGAACCCAGCCGACTGCAGCGCCTTGACGTATTCCGGTGTAACTCCCTGCACCTTCATTCCAACGATTTCATCCGCACCCGGATTCAGCCCCAAAGCACGAATGTCGCGGATGTATTCCGGAGTCACGCCCTGCACGCGCATCCCGATCACATCGTCGGTGCTTGGATTCAGTCCCTGGTCGCGCAATCCCTTCACGTACGCTGCGGTAACTCCTTGCACTTTGAGCCCGACAACCTGGTCAGCATCAACCTTCAAGCCCGCAGCCTGTAATTCGCGGACATACTCTGGAGTCACGCCCTGCACCTTGAGCCCGACAATCTCATCCCCATTCGCCTGAATCCCGACCGCCTTCAGCCCCTGCACGTAATCGGCAGTGACGCCTTGCACCTTCATCCCAATGATCTCGTCCACATCCGGCTTGAATCCCAGAGAGCGCAGTTCCTTGATGTATTCCGGAGTCACGCCCTGCACCTTGAGTCCGATTAATTCATTTGCTTCCGGCTGGAAACCCAGATCGTGCATGGAGCGAACATACTCAGGAGTCACGCCTTGGATCTTCAGCGCGATCAGATCGTCTGCGCTCAGATCATTCAGGCCTGCTGACTTCATCCCGTCGATGTAGGACTGAGCACTTACCGCATGTTCCGCAGGTTGCGGGCGTTCCGCAGGCTGAGGGTTCTGCGCCGCAGAGGGTTTCGCCGCCGGCGTCGGCGCAGCTTGTTGAACAGGCTGAGGTTGAGCCGTTGCACTCGCCAGAAGTTCCTGAACTGGAATTGGACCTGTACCTGTGTATGAGGTGGGTTTCGAATATGCGATGCCGAAAAGCGCGTTGCCTGCGAACGCCGCGGTCACGAGAAACAGAACGCTTCCCGCCAACCCGACTTTGCGCACGCCGTCTCCCGATGGGTTCATGCCCAACAAATGCCGGACCCGTTCCGAGAGCGGTCCGCGATTCGCCGCCATCGCGAAAACTGGAGCGCTGCGCCATTCTTCCATGAGCGTCAATGCGCGCGCGTACTCAACTGCATTACCGCAGAGCGCGACCGCGGTCTGGTCGCAGCAGTGCTCGCGCTCCGCACGAATACGGCGATTCAGCCACCACACTGCCGGATGGTAAAAGAGCAGCGTCTCGACACAAACCTGGAACACGTTCACAAAAGCATCGAACCGCCGGATGTGCGCCAGTTCGTGAGCGATTACCACTCGCAGTTGCTCTTCCGAGAGACCCGTCAACGCGGTTGCAGGCAAGAATACGATCGGCCGAAACCATCCGATCACCGCTGGCGCCTGCAGAAAGGTGCTTTCGCAATACTGCACTGCACGACGGATGCCGAGTTGGGCTTGGAGCGAGTAACAGATCTCGAGCAGCCAATCTTTGACCGCGGTTGACTGTCTGCGCCGCTCCCGCTCCAGCAGCAGGAATCCTCCTGCTGAACGGAGACTGAACAGAGCCACTCCGAACAGCCAGATCTCAACCAGCCACGGAAACGCATCGAAAGATCGAATTTGTCCAGGCGGGGTCGTTCCGCTCGCCGCGGTGTTGCCCCTCGCAATTGGCCAAGCGGCCGCGGCAAGCGGTGACGACTTTACAGACTCCATGGAATTCGTGTGCTCCTGCGAGTAAAAGACGAATGTGGCGACCGGACCGACGAGCATCAGCCCCAGCGCGACGATCCCGATCACATATCGCGCCGCGGGCTTGCGGAATACAGCCATCGCCGCCGCCGCGAGCGCTGCCAACGCCGTCCCCTGCCATAGAAAATGCAACAGCGCCCATCCCAGCGATTGCATGGTTTCCGGACTGATCCAGTTCGTTAGAGTCGTCATCGGCGGTTCCTTTCATACTCATCGAGCAGTCGGCGAATCTCCTCGATCTCGTCGCGCGAGGCCCTGTTTCCGGCCAGCGCGTGCATCATGAGTTGACTCGCAGAGCCCTCGAATACGCGCTGCAACATATCCCCCGCGAGTTGCCGCTTGGTTTGCTCGGCGGGCAGGCATGCTTCATAGACGTGCGCCCTCTGGGTTTCGTTTCGCCGCACGGTGCCTTTTGTGGTCATGATCTGGAGCAGTTTTAAGACCGTGGTATATCCCTTTTCGCTGAGCGCCTCATGGACTTCACGCACAGTAGAGGGGCCACGCCCCCATAAAACGCGGAGGATCTCAAGCTCTGATGCTGTCGGTTTCTGCGGCGAACGGGTCATGAACGGGACAATACTACGAAGATGTTCGTAGTGTCAACGAAAATCTTCGTAGATAAATGCGTTCAGGTTCCGCTCGCGCTTTGCGCTTGCGGGACAGCCGAGGCGGCTGTCCCTACATAAGTAGTGGCGGACTCCTCGATCCTTTCGAATTGATTCTCTTTGCCTGTGCGAGTAGATTGGTCTGTCCCCAATGACAGCCAGGCAGAACATTCCAGGAGATCCCCATGTTAAAACGATTTACTGTGTGCATTTTTCTGGTCGCAGGACTCTCTACTCTGGCGATCGCCGCCGATGAAAACGTCTGCAAGGGCGACCCCGGCAAGTGGCAGCAACTCTTTAATGGCAAAGATCTGACGGGATGGAAGCATGTCGGTCCAGGGGGCGACACGGTGGAAGACGGCCTCATTCGAACGCACGGCGGGATGGGCCTGCTCTACTGGACTGGTGGCAAAATCGGCAACTGCGAGGTTCATGTTGTGTTCAAGATGCGCGACGAGAACGACAATTCCGGCGTCTTCATCCGCATTCCCCTTGAGCCTCGTGAAGAATGGATGCCCGTGCACTACGGCTACGAAGTGCAGATCGACAATCATCCGGAAAAGTCCAATGAGGATGAGTATCACGAGACTGGGATGCTGTACTCCTTGACCAAGCCGTTAGTAAAGAATGCGTGGAAGCCCGGCCCTGAATGGAACACGATGGACATCACCCTGGACGGTCCACGCACGATCGTCACGCTGAACGGGAAAAAGGTCACAGACTACAAAGAGGGCGATCCGGTACCGGAGAAGAAGTTTGATTTTGAACCACAACACGGCACACGCCCGAATTTCGGCTGGTTCGGTCTGCAGAATCACAGCGACAACGACATCGTGTTTTTCAAGGAAGTAGCCATCAAACCGCTCAAGAAGTAAGGATGCGAGCCGGGCGCGGGATCGATCGCGCAAGACGTAAGCGGTACGATCACGAGTTGGGTTCTTCGGCGCGCAGACTGCGCGTGCACAGACGTACAAGAAACCTAAAAAGGAGGAATTCGGCATGAAACGCATTCTTTCCCGGCGTGCATTCTTACAAGGAAGTGCGGCCGCGGCCGGCGGCCTGGCAGTTGCGAAAACAATCAAACTGGAAGCGCAGCCCTTGCGGGGGGCGGTTGCCCCCAGCGACCGGGTTCGATTTGGCATGATCGGAATCGGCATGCAGGGCTCAGGTCTGCTCGGCCAGGCAATCACGATTCCTGGCATCGAGTGCGTTGCGGCTGCCGACTTGTACGACGGCCGCCACACGCTGGCAAGGGAGATCACGGCGAATCCGAGTTTGCCGACCACTCGGAAATATCAGGAGTTGCTGGACCGCAAAGACATCGACTGCATCGTGGCGGCTGTTCCGGATCACTGGCATCGCCGTGTTGTGGTCGATACCTGCAATGCGGGCAAGGATATCTACTGCGAAAAACCGATGTCGCACACCGTGGCTGACGGCTTAGCGATGGTCGAGGCCGCGCAAAAAAACAATCGTATCGTGCAGATTGGCTCGCAGCGCGTAAGCTCGGTTCTTGTGGCGAAAGCGGCGGAACTGTACAAGGGCGGCGCAATCGGCGACATCGAAATGGTGGAGCTCACGCTTGGTCGCAACGATCCGACCGGTGCATGGGAATATCCGCCGCCGACCGATCTTTCTCCGCAAACGCTGGACTGGGACACCTGGTTGAATGACGCACCGAAAGTTCCATTTAACAAGCTGCACTTCGCGCGCTGGCGCTGCTGGAGAGCCTACGGCACCGGCGTTGCGGGAGACCTGATGGTGCACCTGATCAGCGGCATGATGGCGACTTTGGGCTGGAATGAAATTCCACGCTCTGCTACAGCAATGGGCGGCATATTCCGCTTCAAGGATGGCCGCGATATGCCCGACTTCCACACCGTGCTCTTCGACTATCACGGGATCCCGGTCTATGTGCGGCTGGACCTGGGATGCGAGACGCCCGAAGTGGCGCGCTTCATGGGCCCGAAGGGTCTGCTCGACGCGGGCGAATTCGATCTCCGCCACGCTTCGCAGACGGGAGTGGATATGGATCCCAGCTATTACAGTTTCAGCTTCCCGGCGAAAATGCGCGCGGAGTACGTGAAGCAGTGGCATGAGGAGAACGATCCACCGCTCGGGAAAGAGCCCTTGCATGAGAACACCATTTACAAGGGGCACGATTGGGACGACATGAAACCACACCTGAACGTGTTCTTCCAAGCGGTGAAGTCGCGCAAGCCGGTCACCGAAGATGCGGTTTTCGGGAACAACGCGGCCGCGGCGTGCCACATGGCGAACGAGTCGTATTTCCGCCAGAAGCCAGTCACATGGGATGCGGCTGCGAAGACGATCAAGTCCTAGATCGCAGGAGGAACCATGCGCTCGACCTCTTTGACCGGGCAGGGCCGGAGAATCATTCCGGTTCTGCTCGGAATTGTCTTCCTGAACCTGCTTGCCGTTGCGCAGGACCTTCCTGCGGCTAAGCCCGAATCGGTCGGGCTTTCTTCCGATCGTCTGGAGCGCATCGCGACTGCGGTACAGCACGATATCGACGACAAGCGTATTGCAGGCGCCGTCACTGTCGTCGTCCGTCACGGCAAAGTGGCATGGTTCAAGGCGCAGGGGATGTCGGACCGCGAAGCCGCGAAAACAATGCCGACCGATGCGATGTTCCGGATTTGCTCGATGACCAAGCCCATCACCAGCCTGGCCGTGATGATGCTCTACGAAGAGGGCAAGTTTCTACTGGATGATCCGGTATCGAAGTACCTGCCTGAGTTCAAGAACCCCAGAGTGCTGGTGAAGCCCGCGTCGGGCGCGACTTACACCATTCCGGCAACCAAGGAAATCACGATTCGCGATTTGCTCCGCCACACTTCGGGAATTACCTATCAGTGGAATGACGATCTGGGACCGATGTACGAAAAAGCTGATGTGGCCAGCGGACTGCTGCAGTTTGACGGCACCATCGCCGACAATGTGAAGCATCTGGCCGCACTTCCCCTGCTATTCAATCCGGGAGATAGATTCGAATACAGCCTGGGCGTGGACGTGCTGGGTCGTCTGGTGGAAGTTGTTTCCGGAAAACCGCTGGATGAATTTTTCCGTACGCGAATTTTCGAGCCGCTGGGGATGAAGGACTCATATTTCTTTCCGCCCGATAACAAGTTGGATCGAATGGCCACCGCGTACACCTACTATCCCGGCAAGGGGCTGAACCATTTTCCGGATATACCGATACGGGAAGGCAGCTTTGTCTATTCTGCGGATTATCCTTCGCGCGGGCCGAAGAAGCTCTTCTCCGGCGGAGCTGGTCTGGTCTCCACCGCCATGGATTACGCCCGCTTCTGCCAGATGATGCTCGACGACGGCAAAGTGGGCAACACGCGTTTACTGAGCAGGAAATCAGTGGAACTGATGACTCATGACCAGCTGGGCAAGATCGCAACCGATATGGGTTTCGGTCTGGGATTCGGAGTGGACGGGGTCAGGGCACCGCTCACGGAGTTGGGATCAGTCGGTTCTTACAACTGGGGAGGTTTTTTCTATACGGGCTTTTCCATCGATCCGAAAGAACAGATGATTGTAATCTTCATGGCGCAACTGCATCCGACGGGAGATCTGACGCTGGATCGGCAAGTGCATGAACTGGCGTATCAGGCGATCAGCGACTAGGAGAGAATTGTTGAATTTTGATTGTTGATTGTTGAATAAGGGCCAGAGGGCGCGGGTTTTCACTCAACAGTCATCAACCACCAATCAAACAATTCTTGCCGCACGGTATATCATTCCGGTAACGAGTCTTCGTCAGTCTTCTGCAACCTTCTCTGCTCTGGAGCGCGGCATGTCCACGATTCATCTCGCTATCAACGACAAGAGTTACAGCGTTGACACCGATCCCCAAACTAGCCTGCTCACAGTCTTGCGTGAGTCTCTCGACCTGACCGGAAGCAAGTATGGATGCGGTGAAGGGCAATGCGGCGCCTGCACCGTGCTCATTGATGGCAGAGCGCAGCGCTCGTGCATCACGCGAGTCGGCTCGGTCTCTGGCAAACAGATCACGACGATTGAAGGACTGGCAAAAGGAGATCGCCTGCATCCCGTGCAGCAGGCTTTTCTCGATGAAGATGCGATGCAGTGTGCCT
>DATMOO010000196.1:0-8636 GCA_035568275.1 Candidatus Sulfotelmatobacter sp. | reverse complement strand
ACCGATTGTACCGACTCATCGCTCGAACACCTTGTCGAGTTTCTGATGGAGGGCATGGTCGAGGTGCACACAGTGGATCCGGAATTGTCAGAGCTGCTCGGGTCAGAGGTACCGCATCGTGCTGACGGCACGGTCGATTTTTCGATCAGGTTTCACGAGGCCTTTCGTGGCGCCCTCGCTCCTCACACGGCAAGCTTCGGCACGAAAATCGATCTCGACACCCGGGCTTTTGTCATGGCCAACATGGTCGACGCCCTTGGTCATGCAGTTGTGCTTCGCCGGCCGCGCGGCCTCTCGCTGGCAAGAGCAAAAGCAGAATCCTGCAAGGCGATTCTTGCGTATCTTGCCTCCTGATACGCCACTGTGGGTCTTTGATTAACTCCGCACATGCACAGAGATCAGGGCTCGCCCTATTCGAGGCTCTGGGAAACTCTGATGTGTCCATCGATGCGGTAGCCACTTCTGGAAGATGCACTAGCCGCAAGCTATCCCCTGACGTATTCGGGCTGCCTCGTTTCTCGTTGCACGCGGAACCAGAATGTCTGCTCGGTGACCCGTTGGGACTGATGTCGGAACAAAACCCGCAAAACCACAAAACCTACGAACTTCACGCTGAATCCATTGTTGTGGTTCACATCGGCGACGCGGATTCTTCAAGCATGCCACCGCGCGCTTGGGCCGCGAGGCAAGGTGCTGATCGTGGATCCGGTTGTGCCGCCTGGGAACACGCCGCATTACGGTAAGCTGCTCGATCTGGAAATGCTGGTGCTCACGCCGCGCGGCCGTGAGCGAACGAAGGCCGAGTTTGTAAGGCTGCTGCGCGGTGCGGGTTTCCGACTGTCGCGCGTCATCGCGACTGAGAGTCCGTTATCGATAGTCGAAGCCGTCAAGGCGTGATGCGCGGAAGATGATCCCCCCCGCTGACGTTGTCGATTCCGTTGTCCACTTTACGTATAGTCGGCAACCCTTACGTTACCGGATTATTTCAGGGTTGCCGGTTGATTCATGCACAACCCGTAGACGTTCCGGGAACAACACGCAAACCTCAAGCTGAGGCTGCACGCCGCTTTGGAGGCCTCGGTGTATAGTGTCGGCTACCGGAAGCAAAAAATGGAAATCGCTGCTGATGCGGGCCTTCCGCGCAAGCTCGGTTTGATCGACGCGCTGGCGATCGTTATTGGCATGGTAATTGGTGGCGGGATCTTTCTGGTGCCCAACCTGATCGCCCGGGAGCTGAAATCTGCGACCGCGATCCTGGCGGTCTGGGTATTTGCCGGCGTAATCTCGTTCTTCGGCGCGCTCGCTTGCGCCGAGCTTGGCACCGCCCTACCATCCACCGGTGGGCAATATGTTTTCCTCCGCGAAGCTTACGGTCCTCTAGTCGGATTTCTCTGCGGCTGGTCCATGTTCTTGGTTGCGCGGACCGCGCAGGTGGCTTGGCTGGCGGTAACGATGGCGTTGTACATCTCCTATTTCTTTCCGCTATCCGCGCTGGTGTCGAAGTTGCTCGGCATCAGCGCGATTGCGCTGTTCAGTGGAATCAATTATCGCGGCGTCACCGCCGGGGCAATCGTTCAGAAAACGTTCACGCTGGCTAAGGTTGCCGGCCTACTCGTCATCATCTGCAGCGCTCTCCTGTGGAGTGGTAAGGTAGCGTCGCCTGCGGAAAAAGTTGCCGTTGGATTCTCAGTCAGCAGCTTCGGCGTCGCGCTGATCGCGTCTCTGCTGGCCTATGACGGCTGGGTGCAGCTGAGCTTCGTTGCCGGCGAGATCCGCAACCCGCAGCGGAATGTGTTGTTTGCGCTCGGCCTTGGGTCAGTCGCGTGCATCGCCATTTACCTGCTGGCGAATGCGGCTTATTTGCGCGTGCTCCCGATCGCCGAAATCGCTGCGAGCGATCACGTCGGCGCCACCGTGGCCAACCGCGTGCTCGGCTCCGGCGGAGGCAGCCTGGTTTCGCTGATTATCCTCGCGTCGATCATCGGGACCCTGAATGGCTGCTTTCTTACCAGTCCACGGATTTATTTCGCTCAAGCGCGCGATGGCCTCTTCTTTCGGAAGTTCGCCGAGGTGCATCCACGGTATCAAACACCTGGCTTTTCGATCCTGGCTCAAGGCGTCTGGGCAGCCGTGCTCGTCGTGAGCGGCTCCTATGAAACTCTACTCGATTACGCGATGTTCGCGATGTGGCTCTGGTATGGTCTGATGGTCGCAGGCGTGATCGTACTGCGCTATAAGCAGCCGGGCCTCGCACGTCCATACCGGATGTGGGGATACCCAGTAACTCCGGCACTGTTCGTGGCGATCGCTTGCTGGTTTTTGGTGAATATGCTGAAGACGCGACCGCTTCCGTCGGTCGCCGGACTACTCTTGATCGCGACCGGAATCCCTGTTTACTTCCTATGGGCCCGCCACCACAACCAAGCCGAGTCCACAACGATCTGATTTGCGGACTTGCCCAGTTCTCGCGAGAGGTTCGTTAATCAGGAGTTGAAATTAGCATCAGCTTTTAGGAGCAGATTTGTTCACCGATGACAGGACGGATAGCACCTCGTATAGTGCATCAATGCAACGCGAGCTTCTCGTGCGACTCAGCAAAATGAAGGGCGGCACCACGCTCGTCTGCTGAACCGGAGGATCCATGAGCCAGGAATTCACGCGCCGCCGCTTCGTAAAGCACATCTCGGCAGCAGGACTCTTGAGTCTCGTTGTAGGCGAACCATCGTGGCTGTTTGCCGATGAGGATCAGCGATGGAAGGACATATCCAAGCTGGATGGCTCGCTGCTTCTTGACGAAGGGAACCGCGAGCAGATGGCGATGGATTCGGGTGCGATCTTTCACCGTCTGCCAGCGGCGGTCCTGAAACCTCGCTCAAGGGAAGACCTAGTGAAGATCATTCGTTTCGCCAACACGCATCGTATGCAGGTCGTGATGCGGGGACAAGGCCACTCACAATACGGCCAGACCCTCGTTGAAGGCGGCATCGTAGTCGATTCAAGTACGCTGAACACCGTGAAGCTCGGCGCGGGGATTGTGAATGCCCAGGCGGGGGCGTCATGGGAGGACGTAACCCGCGCAACGCTGGCGCAGGGACTCACTCCCCCGGCGATGGGCGACACCATGACGCTGTCGGTGGGTGGCATCCTAAACGTAGGTGGGATAAGTAACAGTTCGCACCGCTGCGGCGCAGTTGTCGATACCGTGGACGAACTGGATGTTGTGACCGGGGCGGGGGACCTCTTGACGTGCTCGCCTCAGCGAAACCGTGAACTCTTTGAATTGGCCATCGCGGGAATGGGCCAGTGTGGGCTGATTGTGAATGCTCGAATCAGGCTCGTGCCCGCGCCGAAGTGGGTTGTACGACGCGATCTTATCTACGATGATCTCGGCAAGTTCCTGCGTGATACGACACGCCTCTCCACGGAAAACAATGTTGAGCACGTCGGTGCCCTTGTGCTGCCGGATCAAACTCAGGGCTGGAAGTTCAAGATCACCATCGGGAAGTTCTGCGCATCACCTGAGGTTGTAGACTTCCGGGCACTTGCGCCCGATCTCCAGTTCAAGTCAAGCGAAGATCAAGCGCCAGTGTCGTACCTCGACTACCTGCACCGCGAGACGGCTCGAAACACCGCCGGGTCCGCTGCCAGGAAGAAAACGCCGAGTCGCCTCCTTTTTATTACGATGTTCGTGCCTGGCTCTGTCGGTGAACAGTTTGTTGCTCGAATCCTCGCAACGCCGCCTGAAACTGCGAGAGTGACACGCTTCTCGTTGTATCAGCTACCCATCCGCAAGTTCGCTCGCCCTATGTTCATGCTCCCCCGCCAAGAAGAACTCGCACTCGCCATCTTTCTGATCCGGGGCGTCCCGATTGCCGATGGGGACCGCGCTTACTCTGAAGCGGTCAACACCATTCGTGGACTTGTCGAGAAGACGTATGCGGTTGGCGGCAAGGTCTATCCGCCATACGCCCCCTTTTTCTCTCGCGCCGATTGGGAGGCCCACTACGGGCCGAATTGGACGCGGCTCATAGCTGGAAAGAAGAAGTTCGATCCGATGGGTATTCTCACGCCAGGGACCGGGATGTTCGTGGCACAGCAGGCAGCAAGGCCGTAGTGAAACCAGGGGCAGGGGCCGTCGAGAGCGCAGAATAGCGGAGTCAACTTCTGGTAGGCCAGATTACGCGGGAGAAGCCTCTATTGCGGGTTAGAAACGACGTTGTGAGAAGCATCACATGCGCTCTGGTTGGCGACAACTGGGGACTAGAAGGCTTACTGTTTATTTCGTGCTTTTTTTTATCGATTCGGACAGCAAACGCGTGGGAGGAAAGGGACCAAAATGAAGTGGCCACCGATCCCTTCCTCCCAGATAGTGTAATTTGTGAACGGCTAAGATCTTGTATCGAGTACCCAACTCACCCGAGACCGGGGACTAAAAGTTAACCTTCACTGGGGCTCGGCCCTTCAGAAGCACGGTCCTCGTAGTCTGGTCCGGCATGCTGCCTGCAACCCTTGCCGTAATTTCACGAGTTGGGGAGTTTGCATGCGGCAGCGATTCTGGTTTAGCTTCTGCGTTCTCGCTGTCGTCTCCTTTGTCATCCCTGAGAAATACCCCGTTTCTTTCGAACCCCATCTCGGCGAAATTGCCGGTAGAGTCAAAGCTGCCGGACGCCGAAAACGATCCGTCATCATAAGACAACGAAAACGTTCCGGAGTTGGAGGAATCCCACATCGTTCCCGCCCAGTTAAAGGGACTGATCGGATCGTGCGATGTTGCTCGAACCCGGCGTGGATTGCCGGTTCTCTTGTAGGTGATGTCGAACGACAACTTGGCTGGTATCAGCTGGAACGGGGAAATGCCGGGTACGGCTTGCTGAGGTGGAGGAAAGCTGAATGCATCCACCACCGGCACATCGACCAGGTGAATGGTCACGGTGTCGGCATCGATTTTTACGGCACTCGGGTCAACCTTCACGGTCCAAAAGAGACCGTTCGGCAACGTCCACGGGCTGAAATCATGCAATTGGGTCCTCAGACCGAGGTCCCAAAGGTCCAGTCATATCTCGACGAAGATGCCATCGGACTCCGCCGAAACCGTGGCTCCTGCAGTATTCACTGGGTCAGCCGCTTTACCTCCGATGTACTTGCCCTGGTAGACGCGGATATCGGTGATGACAACGTACTGATTGTTCTTGTTGTCAGTGGCCAACCCGCTGGTGTAGCCCATCGCGGTCAGACCCTTGAAGTTGGTGATGACCTGCGGGTCGGCGCCGATCGGATCAAACGGCGGACTTTGACCCAGCGGACCGGGAACGAACGCGTTGGCAATTCCGTATCCTGCGACCAGGTCGCCACCGCGAATAGGAATTGGTTGGACGGGTAGATTGGGAATCGGCTGAATCTGGGCCTTCAGCGCGGCGCCGAGTGCCAGAACAGCAGAGATCAAGTAACCAAGCCTCCATTTCATGTGACTTACCTCCTCGCAACGATGTCGGAACCGTGTGTTTCTGCATTTCCGGGGATGCACCCTCGCTCAGAACATGTCCTCAGAAAGTCCGGGTGTGGATAGCGCGTCGACATACTCCTGATTTCTCAGTAGTGCCACAATCGACAAAGGGTCATTTTTATGTCACGAATATATCGCGGCCCAAGCGCCTGAAAATATTGGGCGATCCATGACGAAAAGGGCTGCTAAGATATAGCGCCTTGGACGCCGGGAGCCCACATTGGCCGCCCCAATTATTCAGTTCGAGGACGTGGAGATTGACCTAGGCAAGTTCGAGGTCAGACGAGCAGGCCGGCGGGTCCGTCTTGAAAAACAACCTTTCGATCTCCTAGTGCTGCTCCTGAGGAAACGCGGCGATCTGGTGCTCAGAAAAGAGATTGCCGACTCTCTATGGGGTCCCAATGTATTCGTCGAAACAGATCGGAGTATTAACAATGCGGTACGGAAGATAAGACTAGCTCTGCGGGATGACCCTGAACATCCTCGATTTATCGAGACGGTGTCAGGCCGTGGATATAGGTTTATCGCTGCAGTATCCCTGTCCTCCGAAGACCAACCTGAGTCGATCTCGCAGCAGATGGTATCCGATAACGGGCATGACACCCTTGCCAAGAAGGACTCCGTTGTGCCCGCAGCTGCCGCCAACAGTCCGGTGACTGCGGCAGGCGACAAGCAATTCGCGGGCAAGATCAAGGTTAAGTGGATCGCGCTTGTGTTAGTGGCTTTTCTACTCGTCCCAACGACGATCTGGCAGCTGCGACAGAAATCCCATCCGAGGAAAGAGCCAACCGAACGCCGGGAAGTCACCTACACGCAAATCACCAACTTCACAGATTCAGCAGTTGCGCCTGCTTTGTCGCCCGATGGCCGGATGGTTGCGTTCTACAAAAGCGACAATTGGTTTCTCACTCCTGATCAGATCTACTTGAAGATGCTCCCCAACGGCGACCCAGTTCAGCTTACGAATGATCCCAGGCTCAAATACGGGCTGGCATTTTCCCCAGACGGTTTACGCATCGCATTCACAACCTATAGCGCAGAGCTTACTGACGAGTGGAAAACATATACGGTGTCTCCGCTGGGAGGCGAACCGACTTTGCTTTTGTCGAATGCCGCGGGGCTCAGCTGGTTAGATCAACGCCGGATCCTATTCTCAGAAATAGAAACGGGCGTTCACATGGGAGTTGTTACTGCATTGGTAAATCGCTTGGAATACCGCAAACTTTATTTCCCCCAGCATCAGCGCGTGATGGCGCACTTCACCTATGCTTCGCCCGATCGTCAGCGGGCGATAGTCGTCGAAATGGATCCGGTCTGGCAACCATGCCGGTTGATCTCACTCCAGGGCACCACGGAGAGCCACCAAGTGGGTCCGCAAGGGCAATGCACCTCGGCCGCGTGGTCGCCGGATGGTAAGTGGATGTACTTCGGCGCTGAAGTCGAAGGCAGTCATCATTTATGGCGCGAACGCTTTCCTGAAGGCCAGCCTGAGCAAATCACATTCGGTCCTACCGAGGAGGACGGCCTTGCCATAGCTCCCGATGGGCGGTCCATTATCACTTCGATTGGCCTGCGCGAGAGTGCGTTATGGATTCACGACAAACAGGGTGATCGCGCGTTGTCTTCCGAAGGTTATGCGAGCCCCGGATCGGCGAGATTTTCACCGGATGGCAAGCTGCTCTATTGCTTGATGCGACATGATTTGTCTTCGTCTTCGAGCGAGTTGTGGCGGAAAGATCTCGAGACGGGGAAAAGTGAGGCGCTTCTGCCGGGGTTGTCAATGGCGGAATATGACGTCTCGGATGACGGCAAGCAGGTTGTCTTCTCAACGCAGCCGAGCGGGAAACCTTCCCAGCTCTGGCTAGCCGAGTTAGATGGGAGTTCGCCTCCTAGAATGATCACCTCGACCGGGGAGCGTGCGCCCCATTTTGGTCCTGACGCACAAATCATCTTCCAGTTTACGGACGGAAGAGCGAACTATGTTGGCCAGATCAGAAAGGATGGTTCAGAGCGCTCCAAGTTGTTCCCAGATCCGATCTCCGCGCTTATCGCCATTTCGCCGGACCGGGGCTGGATAATCGCGGATCTACCGTTGCCTGATTCCGACGTCATCATGGCGATTCCAGTTAGAGGAGGTTCTTGGCGACGGATCTGCACTTGGTGCTCTGTGGATTGGGCTCCTGACGGTAAGTTCTTCTATATGGGGCTGCCGCCGAATTCGCACACAACCCGCGGCACAACGCTCGCAATTCCCGTAGCCGCAGGAGAGACACTCCCAAACCTGCGGTCTTGGGGAATTCGAGGACCAGAAGATGCAAAGTCAGTTCCAGGCACTCAACTCCTGGACGGCTGGTTCCTCTCGCCCGGACCGGACCCTTCGATATTCGCCTACGTGAAAACCACGATGCACCGAAATCTTTATCGAGTTCCGGTCCCATGATCAAAGCGTCTCGCAGCGGGCCAGTTCTCGGAATCGCAAGTGCCGCTCTGGCATGCACGGTCGTGAAGGTCAAAGCGGTGCCGGGTGAGCAAACCTGGGTTTGGGAGAATCGGAAGCGTTTCGCAGGTCCGGGGTAAAAGGCTTTTGGCGACAACGGCTGCGAGATTATCGAGAAGCTGCGAAACGACGATACGTTTCGGCGGGTATGGTCGCGGAAGCGTGCGCAAGAGTGGGGGACAAAGACTGCGTTTTTGAATGGTTGGAGAAGGCTTTTCAAGAGCGTGACGATCTGATGATCAATCTCAATGCGGATCCAGTTTTCAATGCAATTCGAGCGGATCAACGCTTTCAAGGCCTCGTGCGCCGTGTCGGCCTCCCCGAAGCAAGGCCTCAGACGTAGCCAACAGGCGACTTAAGGCCACGCGCTTTGAACTTGCAGACGGCGTTGCACGCAAAAGCGAAGGAAGCGCCCGACTTCCGTTTCTATGCGTTGTACGGCAAGGTATTTCGGGGGATGTATTGGCGTTTGCCCACCAAATCGCCATCAGTACAGTAGCGCGTTACATTGGCGAACTTCCGAAGGCCCACCAGCAGTAACCCTAGCCCCTGATTGTGGCCTCATATCCGTCTCGTCCCCTTAGTTTCCGCCTGACCGATGATAAGGGAACTGCCCTGCTCGATTAAAACTCGTAC
>DATMOO010000195.1:0-35348 GCA_035568275.1 Candidatus Sulfotelmatobacter sp. | reverse complement strand
CAGCAGCCGGGAGCAACTCCGGCGTCAGCGCCCGGCAAGAATATGACCCAGGTACAGACCGGTTCACCGATGCAAGCGAACTAAACTCTGGACTCCGATCAAGGTGCAAGGCCTCGAGCGACCTGCTGTAATGCCTGCGTCAGCTGGTCCGATTGTTGTCTCGCTCGATTCTCTCCTTTGCAAAAAGTCCCTGAAATCCATAGATTCGTGGCTGTGAGTGCTTCCGCGAGCGGCCCAGCAGGCGCATCGACCATCACCGTCAGGAATGTGATCAAGCAGTTCGGGCGATTTGCCGCCTTGCGCGGCGTTTCGGCTGAGTTTGATCCGGGGCGCTTTCACGCCATTCTCGGCGACAACGGGGCGGGGAAGACTACTTTGCTGCGGGGCCTTGCCGGGCTTGCCCAGCAGACACAAGGGACAATTTCGATTTTCGGGAAGAGCCCGCGAGATGCTTGCCGCGAGATTGGGTACATGGCGCATCCATCGTTGCTGTACGACGAGATGAGCGGGATGGAAAATCTGCGCTACTTCGCGGGCTTGTACGGCGTGGTCAGTGACGGCAGGTGCGAAGAAGTAATCCGATCGGTGGGGCTTGATCCGGAACTTAGTCGTGGGGTGGGCCAGTACTCGCAAGGGATGCGGCAGAGGATGTCGCTGGCGCGGGCGATCTTGCACGACCCTAAATTACTGCTGCTCGACGAACCGTTTTCCAACGTGGATCTACATTCCGCACGCGAGATGGTTGGCCTGTTGAGGGGCATGCGTGATGCGGGCAAGACGATTTTTGTCGTGACCCACCAGGCCTTGTTGCTGGAGGGCGCTGCCGATGAGTTCGTGTGGATGCAGGCGGGGCAGATTGTCGATCGGACGGCAACGGCCGAGCGCGGACGGGCGCAATGACTTCGTTCTGGGCGGTGCTGTCGGCGACGCTGGTGAAGGACATTCGGCTGGAATGGCGCTCGAAAGATGCGTTGAACTCGATGCTGTTCTTTTCGCTGCTGGTGGTAGTGATCTTTGTGTTCTCCTTCGATCCGCTGGCGGAGGAGTCGCGGCATATCGTCGGTGGTTTGGTGTGGGTGGCGTTTCTGTTCGCGGCGGTGGTAGCGCTGAATCAGACTTGGGCACGCGAGCTGCGGAATCAGGTTCTGGATGCCTATCGAGTGTCACCAGCTCCGGCGAACGCGCTGTTCCTGGCGAAGTCGGTCGGCAACTTTCTGTTCGTTAGCGTGCTTGAAACGTTGATGACTCCGCTGTTCATTGTGTTTTATAACCTGCACGTGCTGGGGCCGGCGTGGCAACTCATTCCCATTGCGTTGCTGGGAACGTGGGCCCTGGTGGTGAACGGGACTTTTTTCGCGGCCATGTCTCTGCGCACGCGAAACCGCGAGATCATGCTGCCGTTACTACTGTTTCCGATTTCGATTCCGGCGGTACTGGGCATGGTCGCTGGAACCACCGCAGTTCTTACCGGGGAGAATTCAGCGCACTTTTATATCGTGTTGCTTCTGACCTACGATGTGGTGTTTACTACGGCTAGTCTGGCCTTGTTCGGAACGATCCTGCACGCAGAATGAAAAAGATCTTCCCAATCCTGTCGATCGTGACCGTGCTTCTGCTCGGCTATGCGCTCCGTCTAGCACTGGTAGTTGCGCCCACGGATGCCTTGCAGGGCGAAGTCTACCGCATCATTTACTACCACGTGCCGTCGGCGTGGACCGCGTTTCTTTTGTTCTTCATCAATTTCGTGGCGTCGATTCGATATCTGACGCGGTCAAAGGCATCTACTGAGAATGCGGCAAAGTGGGTTGCGATTGGAATCGGCGTAGTGGGTCTCATCGCGCCATTTCTTCCTCCGGTGCGGCGATTGATTCCGCCCGGGATGGAGCCGAGCGCAGTAGCGACTACGATTGTGTTGATTCCAGCATTGTACTTTTTGGTGGGCAAGTTGTTTCCCGGCGACCGTCTGGATGTGCTGGCGGTTACGAGCGCGGAGGTAGGAGTAGTTTTCTGCACCATCGTTTTGATCACCGGGCCGCTGTGGGCACGGCCAGTATGGGGAATCTGGTGGGCGCCCGGGGACATTCGCCTCACGTCAACGCTGGTGTTGTGGTTGATTTACGTGAGCTATCTGGTGTTGCGCCGATTTTCAAACAGCGCACAGACGCAGATGCTGGCCGCGGCGCTGGCCGTGTTTGGAGCGCTGGATGTACCCCTGGTTTACCTCTCGATCTGGTTCTTCCGGACACAGCATCCGCAGCCAGTGATTGGCGGCGGAGGTTCGATGGATCCCCGGATGCTGCACGTGCTTCTGTTTAGCTGGGGAGCATTTTTGTTGTTCGGATTTCTCGTGTGCTGGTCGCGCTTCCGCTTGGAGTTATTGAAGCGAGAGGTTGAGCAGGCACACGCGATGGAATCCCTGGCTGGTGCTGAAGATTCGGAGAAGGCGAGCCTTCCGTTGAGCAGGAGTTCCCGATGAACGCTGTTAAGTTTTTATGCGCCGCCTATATTGCGACCTGGGCGATTCACCTCTTCTATATCGGTACTCTCGTGCGTAGATTCAGCCGGCTGCGGCAGCAGCTTCGCGAGTTGGGCAAAGGGAAGTAGCGAACCGGACTGGATATGAAACCGGGTTGTTTCCCTTGGGGAATGACACATCCCACACTTTCCTGAAGTTCCTGTCATTCCGAAACGGTGTTAAGCCGTTGAGGAATCTGCTGTCGTCTGCAGCGGAACGGTGCCGGCCAGAAGCAGATTCCTCCCTTCGGTCGGAATGACAAAGGTCGTAGAGCGGCAGAATGAGGGAATGACAGATCCCACACTTTCCTCAAGTTCTTGTCATTCCGAAACGGCGTTAAGCCGTTGAGGAATCTGCTGTCGTCTGCAGCGCAAACGGTGCCGGCCAGAAGCAGATTCCTCCCTTTGGTCGGAATGACAAAAGTGCCAAGGCTGCGATTTACGACTATGAGACTCTGGACTGTGGTTCCTTGACCGCGTACTTGATCAGGCACCAGAGCGCACGGACGCCGTCCTTCCAGCCGATTTTCTTGCCTTCCGCGTAGGTGCGCCCCCAATAGCTGATGCCGACCTCATAAACTCGCAGATTGCGCTTGGCAATCTTCACGGTCACTTCCGGCTCGAATCCGAAACGATTTTCCTCAAGGGGGATCGACTGAATGACCTCGCGACGGAAGACTTTGTAGCAAGTCTCCATGTCGGTCATGTTGAGGTTAGTGATCATGTTGGAAAGCAGGGTGAGAAACGAGTTTCCGACCGAGTGCCAAAAGTACAAAACGCGATGGGGGCCGGCGCCGACGAAGCGCGAGCCGTAAACCACGTCGGCCTGTCCGCTCTCGAGCGGTTCAAGCAGGCGGCGGTAGTCGTTGGGGTCGTATTCGAGGTCCGCATCCTGAATGATGACGTAATCGCCAGTGGCTTCCTGAATCCCACGATGCAGGGCCGCTCCTTTTCCCATGTTGTGGGGCTGCAAAAAGACGCGCATCTGGGGCCACTGCTTCTGCAGGTCGGCCAGGATTTCGCGTGAGCCATCGCTCGAACCGTCGTCGACGCAAAGTACTTCGAGTTCCAGGCCGACCGACATGACGCGCTCGACCACGCGACGCAGGCTGGCCTGTTCGTTAAAAACGGGCATCACGACCGAGAGTTTCATAGCGAGAGCCCAGTGTAAGGCTTGAATCACAAAGGACACGAAGGGAGACGAAGGATTGCGCCGGAGCAAGGTTCCTTCGCTCGTTTACGTGTGCGCGACGGCTAGCGATTTTAACAGACAGCCCGAGGCGGTGCAGACGCAGGAGTCGGATCAGTTCGCGCTCTTCAACCCGGTCTGCAGGGCTGAGAGGAAATCAGTGCTGCCCGCGGTGCGGAGAAATTCGTAGTCTTCGATCATGGCAGCGACGCCGATGCGGGCGGACGGAAGCGGGCTTTCGACGCGAATCACGCGGGCAGAGAAGCGTACGCGTACCGCATCGGTCAGGGTGACGTGGGGAGGAAAGGTAAGTGTGACCTCGGCCTTGGTTCCAGCGACTACCGGGCGGTCGAGATAAAAGAAGACGCCGCGGGCGCTGACATTGAGGGTTTCGGTGTGAAACTCATTGGTGCCGTCCACGCGGACGATCGCAGGCAGGCGCATGTCAAAGCGCCGCATTGCCCGCCGTTCCTGTGAATTTGCTTGCATTGCCCGCCTAACTGCGAGTCGTTCGTGATGCAGCACATGGCAGACAGCAACATCCGAGAAAACCTGAGAGCACGAGTGCAGCCCTCAATTTATAGAATTGTCAGCCATTTGCAACAGCAAAATGCGGTTCGGAACTAACTCGGTAAATCTTGGCAGAAGGTCGGTACAGAGACCTCCGTGAACCGGGGGGAGGAGGTGAAAATGCAGGGTTCATTTGCTATATGTGCAATCGTGCTGCCAAATCTGGATTGTGAATACGCAGGTTTGCCGAATGGACTCAACCTCTTCGGCGGAGTACACCTTTCGACGCACCGTTGAGGATTGCAATCACTTGCAGAATATCGCCAAAGTCAGGGCAGATTTTTTCAGGCGGGGAATGTATCTGTCCATTATTTGCACTCGCCGTCCGGCATCTTTCCCGCCCAGCCACTGCATCTGACGAATCTTGGGGGAGACGAGCTTCGGCGTGGTGTGTCATGTCAGCGGGTCGTACGAGTTTGGTTTGGTCTTTGGTTCTCCTGGAAGGCTTTCCGAGCCCCGTATGGGGCCGGACTGAGGAGTCGGCTTGACTTGCCTATCCGTCAGATGTTTAAGTAGTTACTTAATTTTTTCCGCCAGTTCCAGTGACCACCAGCTAAGGGCCAAGCTCGCTCGGGGATATATGTGCCGGCGCGAGGCTCTGCATAGATAGTGCATCCCTCATCTCACCACTGGTTTGTCAAAACGATCTGGACGAAAGCGACTTGAGCGCAAGAACTGATCTGATTGCATCGGAGGAACGCGTGAACGTAGATCGCCGTTGGTGGGGCACATCCGTGGTAAAGGTTCGCATTCTGGTGGCCGGATTGTTATTGCTCGGGACCGGATGCGCTGTTCTCGGGTGGGGAACCCGCTTTGGCAAGAATGTTCACAATCAAGCTAAAACCGCTGGCGCTTCCGCTATTGGAGTAGAGCCCAGCGTGCAGGTGCAAGCTCAAGCGCGTTCCATCCTGGCTGGGCTGCCGCTTATCTTCGAGCCGAATGTCGGACAAGGTAATTTGCAACCCACCGACTCCCGCGCCAGGTTCGTGACCCATGGTTCTGGGTACAGCATGGTTCTGGGAAATGAAGGGGCCATTCTGAGTCTGGTTACAAAAACCCGCTCAACTTCATCTTCGTCGGGTTCGGAAAGCCGGGTCCAGACTCTTGGGATGAGACTCGCGGGGGCGAGCCCCAATGTGAGCCTCAGTGCCGTTGATCCACTGCCAGGGAAGAGCAATTACTTCATCGGAAATAACCCCGCGAAGTGGCGGACTGGTGTTCCACAGTTCGCGCGGGTGCGTTACGAGAATGTCTATCCCGGCATCAATCTGGTCTTTTACGGGAACCAAGGGCATCTGGAGTATGACTTCCAGGTGACGCCGAGTGGTGACCCATCCCGAGCGGAACTCGAATTCAACGGGGCAGAGAAGCTCGAACTGAGGGACGGATCCCTGGTGATCCGGGGACAAAATGGAAACGTTCGCCTCGATGCGCCGAGCGTATATCAGGAGATCGATGGGCGAAAACAAACGGTTGACGGGACATTCGTTCTGCGGGCTGCGAATCGAGTGGGTTTCGCAGTCGGAGCGTACGACCATTCGAGAGAACTGATCATCGACCCTATCCTGAACTTCTCGACGTATTTTGGCGGCAGTGGCGACGAGCACAACACTTCCGTAGCCGTCGACGGCAGCTTGAATATCTATCTCGCCGGGTCTACCACTTCTCCGAACCTTCCGGTTCCCACCGGCGCAGTGCAGACTACGTTGCATGGTGCACAGAACGTTTACGTGGCCAAGATTCAGCCGCCATTGGGTTCGCAAGTCGCGAAACTCCTGGATTTGACCTACCTTGGCGGCAGCGGCAACGACTATCCGGTAGGAATCGGGGTTGATGGCGGGGAAAATCCGTACGTTGCGGGTACAACCACTTCGGGTAATTTTCCGACAACGGCCACGAATGCGTATCAGGCCACTCCGGCCAGCGCCGGCACGCACGTGTTCGTAACGAAACTCAATTTCGATTTCACCGCGCTCGATTATTCTTCATACCTTTCGGGAAATGGGACCGACATCGCGAGTGGGATGACGATCGATCCGGCAGGTAATCTGTACGTGACGGGAACGACTACTTCGGTCGAAACGTCGGTGCTGGACCAATTCCCCGCCACCAATTTGCCCCAGCGCCTGCCATTTCAGAGCACCTCGAACGCACCGACACAGAAGCAATTTTTCGTGACCAGAGTAGACACAAACGCGCCGGGCACTGCCAGCATTTTTTACTCGACCTACTTCGGCGGAGGAACATTCAACGGGACGCTGGTAGCGGATGGCGGCGGAATCACCGTCGACACAAATCTGAATGTCTATTTCACGGGCACGACGAACTTCACGTATTCGGGATGCTCCGGATGCAGTGTAACTGACTTCCCGATCCTCAATGCGTACCAGCCCTGTTTGGATTCTCCTCCGGCGACGAACATTGTCAGTCCTCAATCCTGCGCGAATACCACGAACCCGACGGCTGCGGATGCCTTCGTGGCGAAGTTGAATCCCAACGCACCACAGGGACAGCAGTTGATCTGGTCGACGTATCTGGGAGGCAGTCAGACCGATTCCAGTCCGGGTGTTGCCATCGACTCTGGTGCGGCGAATGTATACGTCGTGGGGACCACAAACTCTCCCGATTTCGTCAATACGGGCGCTGTCATTAGCTTCGCACCGTATCAGAAGTGTTTGGATAACTTGCCTCGCACCACGACGACCACCGTGACCTGCACGCCCCCGGCCAACCCAGCGCCAAACGACGCCTTTGTGGCGCGGCTGAGCAATCCCAGCACGACTACCCCTGCCACGAATGTGGCCCTTAACTACTTCTCGTACCTGGGGGGGGCCAACGACGAGGAGGGCCTCGCGATCACGGTGGACACCAACCGTGGCGCGATGATTACGGGTTCGACGCAATCGCCTGCCTGCGCCTGTGATGGCACGTTCCCCGTGTTTCCTAATCCGAACTCGATCCAGAGCAATCTGAATGGGACGCAGGATGCGTTCATTGCCCGGTTGAATACGGGAGCGATCGTGGGTCAGACGACCACAGCCTCGTGGGCCAGCTATTTTGGCGGGACGGGCATTGACGCGGGGACGGGCATCGCGCTCGACGTGAACCAGAATACCTATCTGGCGGGGGAAACAAATTCAACCGACTTGCAGGTTTCCAAACCGCTGCAATTGAACAATGGCGGCGGATACGACTCGTTCGTAACCCAGTTCGCAACGGCTGTGAGCTTGTCCATTCAGGGGGTCCTCAGCCTGGGGACAAACCAGCAATACATCAGTGCCGGAGGCCCCGCGACGTTCACCTATACGGTGACGAATAATGGGCCCGACCTGGCCAGCAACATCGTGATCACCGCGGACCTGAGCCTTTCCGCAACGGGAGTGCAACTCACGAATGTTTCCGGCAACCTGAACGGAGCGGGCGTTTGCAGCGGGAGCGGTTCTACAAACCCGAGCATCAGCTGTGGACCGATTTCGCTGCAGTCTGGATCGACCGCGACGCTTACACTCACCGCGACCCCTACGGCAAACGGCAGTGGGACTTCACCCGTGTTCTTCAACGGAGGAACGGTCCAGGCCATGGCCCCGGGCAACATTGTGCTGGCGCAGACATCGGTCTCGGCGCAGATGACAGACTTCAGCATGTCAGTCACTCCAAGCAATCAGGCTATCCCCGTAGCTGGAGCGCCGGCGAATTACACGGTGCTATTGACTCCGCGTCCGTTGTACACATCGAGCATTACGATTTCGTGCTCGGGACTTCCGGCCGCGTCAAACTGCAGTCCCAGCACCAGCCCGGTGAGTTTGACCAGTACGAGTGGAACCTCCGTGACGCTTACCGTGCATACAACTCCTCGCCCGGTCATAACGCCGGCAGCGAGCATCTTCACGCGACGTTTCTACGCGTTCTGGCTCATCATTCCCGGGATCGCACTTGTGGGTGTAGGCGGTAATCGTCAGCGGAGGAGGATCTTTGGGATCCTGATGCTGTGCACTTTGTTTGCCCTGCTATTGCTCGTCCCGGCGTGCAGCAGCAGCAAGACGCAGCCCCCGGTTAGCGGCACCCCGGCGGGCAATTACACCATCACGGTGACGTCTGCGGCGGGAACTAATTCCAAGACGCAGACGATTGGGCTCACTGTCCCGTAAACTGCGAATTGTGAACTGCGAATTATCGACGCATGAGAAAGCCCACGCACCGAGCGTGGGCTTTTATGCGAAAGCGCAGAGACTAGAACTGGTCACACGTTCTAAGCTCCGGCCGAGAGTTTGTGGTGCCCTCGAGCCTCGGCGATGCCATACTGGCGGATCTTGTAGAGCAGGGCCTTGTAGCTGATCTGTAGAATGGCGGCGGCCTGTTTGCGATTCCAATTGGTTTGTTCCAGGGCGCGAGTGATGGCGAGGGCTTCCGCCTCATCTTTCGCCGAGCGGGCAAGCGACTTCAACCCTCCGGCATCATTCGTCCGGGAAGATTCGCCGGGAGTTCCTCCGGTGCCATCGTTGCGCGGCAGAAGTTCGGAGACGGCGAGGCTTTCATCTCCCAAAATCAGGTAGCGCTTCAGGAAATTATTCAGTTCGCGCAAGTTACCGGGCCAGGAATGATTGTGGCAGGCCTGCAGTAAATTCGGCGAAAGCGGCAACGGAGGCCGCGCATAGCGTTCAGCCATGCGAGTCATTGAGTGTTTGAGAAGGATCGGAATTTCTTCCCGGCGATCTCGCAATGGCGGCAAGCTGAGGGTGAAGGCGTTAAGCCGATAGTAGAGATCTTCGCGCAGCCGCTTGGTAGCGAGCGCTTCGGGGATGTTGATGTTCGTCGCCGCCAGAATGCGCACGTCGACTTTTATGACGGAGCGGCTGCCGAGTCGCGAGAACTGCTGGTCCTGCAGAACGTGGAGCAGCTTGGCCTGCAGAAGCGGCGGCATCTCGCCGATTTCGTCGAGCAGGATCGTGCCCTTGTTGCAGAGTTCGAACTTGCCGGGCTTGGCGTGGGTGGCTCCGGTGAAAGCGCCGGGCTCGTATCCGAACAATTCGCTTTCCAGCAGGTCAGCGGGAACAGCGGCGCAATTTACTTTCAGGAATGTGCGATGCGCGCGGGGTGAGAGCTTGTGAATCAGGCGCGCGAGAACTTCTTTGCCGGTTCCGCTTTCGCCAAGCAATAGTACTGGGATGTCAACATTGGCCACCAGCGCTGCTTGGGACCGAATCTTACGCATCGCGGGGCTGGCGGCGATAAAGAATACGTCATCTGCGAGTTCCTCGACTTCGCCGCCGAACGTCTGCTTGCCTTGGCCAAGGCTGAGATCGATGACGGCATCCAACTCTGCTTTTTGAAATGGCTTGGTGAGGTAATCCTGGGCGCCGAGTTTCATTGCCTGGACGACCTTGCGCGTATCGTTCACGCACGACAGCATGACAACCTTGGTCGACGGCTGTTTCTGCCGCAGTTGCTCAAGAGTCTGCAGGCCGTCGATGCCGGGCATGAGAACATCAAGCAACACGAGATCGGGCTCGAGTCCTTTCTCGATTTTCTGCAGAGCTTCTTCGCCGGTGGTCGCGGTTTCGACTTTGTAGTTGTCCACTTCCAGCAGCGTTTTGATGTACCGCAGCATGCCGGGTTCGTCGTCCACCAGCAGGATCTTGGCGGTGTGTTTCATCGATGTTTTCCTTTGCTGGCGACGGCAGCTGCCGGTTTATACGGAATCAGAAACGAAAACTTGCAACCTGCGCCGGGATCGCTTTCGACCCATATTTTACCTCCCATGCCTTGTACCAGTCTGCGCGCGATCGCCAAGCCTAATCCCATGCCTTCCTGGCTTTCGTTGCCGGGGAGGCGAAAAAAGTCGTCGAAGACTTCCAAGTGAAACTCTGCCGGAATGCCGGGCCCTGTATCGGACACGCTCACCTTGACCGAGTTCGGATGGCTGACATTCTGACGCCGCCGCTCCGAGGCCGAGGGCACCGACGCCGCGCGGCGTTCCCACATGTAAGGCTCGGCGTGCAGCCATACCGTTCCTGCTTGCAACGTGAACTTGAAAGAATTCTCAAGCAGGTTCGATATGATGCGCTCCAGCTTGGGAGCGTCGAAAGGGAATTGCGGGACCTTGTCGTTGGCCAGGAAGTAAAGCGCGATTCCTTTTTGCTGAAACCGGTTCGACCAGAGGCGGCAAACTCCCGACAGGCAGTCGTTGATGTTGCCCATGTCGAACTGCATGCGCAAGCCGCCAGTTTCGAGTGCGCTGTAAGTCAGGAAATCTTGAATGAATTGCTGCAGGCGCTTGCCGCTGTCTCGCATATCCTGCAGGACTTCGCGTTGTCGATCGCAGAGAGGGCCGAGCTTCTCGCTGTGCAGGAGTTCGACATAACCGTTCAGGATGGACAAAGGCGTCTTGAGATCGTGCGCCGCTGAGGCAAGAGCATTGGTGGTGCGTTGATGGCGTTGGTGCAACTCCTTGTATTCCTGCAGCAGGTTCTCGGGAGTGGGGACATCTGCGTCGGTTCGAACAGTCGGCGGCGTCGGTTCAGCGATTGCCGCATCCGAAACACACGTGGTCTTCTGGGCAGAGGTCATGAGAGTTACCACAAGGTTGACACGGGGAGAGGAAAAAACCGCACTCAAACTTGTCAACACGGAGTGTCGGTAAATGAAGCGTACGGTACGCAGTAATCCCTTGTCAACGAAAAATGCAGCGGAATTACCCAAGTGTAGCAAAAGCTTGCACTTCCACGGGATTACTTCCCAGGTGACTGTATCCGACCGGAGCGAACAAACTACGAATACAACGCCCGGAATCGTCCGCTCTCTTAGGGTTTGGCCGTCGTTGTTGGGGTGGGATACCGGTTTTGAGTGGAAGGTATTGGGTCTTCTGGTAGGATTTGGCACCCGAGGTGCAGTTTGAAGTCTGGGGAGGGGCGCTTATGGAGAGGTCTGCATGAACGGGGCGAGATCCCGAAGTGAGCGGCGGAAGTGGGCCCGGTTGCCGCTGGCGATTCCCGTTTTTGTGCGCAGTCGAGACGGAAAGGGCAAAGAATTTCTCGAGTTTGCCACCTCGCTGAACGTGAGCGCCGGCGGGATGCTGGTTGCGATTCGCCGCACTCTGCCTGCTGTAGCGCAGGTTCGGTTGGAGATCCCCAGCGCTCCGGTCGCTGCCATGGCATTGTTGCCACGAGCCGCTCGGACCTTGAACGCCAGAACACTCCGTACCACCCCTGCGGATGGATACTATCTTCTCGGCCTGAAGTTTGTGCGTCCCCTGCCACTGTCTGAAAAGCCATCCGCTCGCCGAAGGAAACTCCTCTCAAAACTGTGAAAATATTTGCGCATAGGTGACTAAAAAGTGTTACTCTGGCAATCGATTCTTGGTTACCGGGGTGCCCTGTTGTGTTTCACCAGTAAATTTATACTTTTCAAGTAGATAGTCTCCATTTCTTAGTTTTCCCGGAGGCTGCCGTCTTTGGCTCTCTGGATGCAGGAATGAATACCTCTCCCCCCGATTGGTAATTACCCACCATGACCAGCAACAGCGTCAATACACTCGTCCAGCCTTTGGGGGAGATGCCGCCCGAAACGATCGTCTTTGGGCGCACTGAGGGCATGAATGCGGTACGCGACCGCCTTAACAAACTCGCGGGCGCGAACGTTCCGGTGTTGATTCAAGGCGAAAGCGGGACCGGCAAAGACATCATTGCCCGCATGATCCACGCAGCCTCGCCTTGGCGAACCGGACCGTGGGTGAAGGTAAATTGTCCGGCGATTCCCGGAACCCTGCTCGAAAGCGAGCTATTCGGGTACGAAAAAGGAGCATTCACCGGAGCCTACGGAGTGAAGCCGGGCCGCGTCGAGATGGCGCACCGCGGCACGCTATTCCTGGACGAAATCTCTGAGTTGGATATGTCGCTGCAGTCGAAGTTGCTGCAGCTTTTGCAAGATGGGCAGTTCTGCCGGATCGGTGCGCAGGAAGACAAGAAAGTCGAAGTGCGTGTGGTTTGCGCGACCAATCGCAAACTTGAACAGGAAATAGAGAACGGCACGTTTCGTTCCGATCTGTTCTACCGCATCAATGTTGTGAATCTTCATCTGCCTCCGCTGCGCGAGAGAGCCTCGGACATTCCGCAATTAGCGGACTATTTTCTTGAGTATCACAACCGAAAATACAACTGCCGCGCAAAGCCTCTCTCGGCCGAGATGATGACCACGCTGCGGAAGTATCACTGGCCGGGCAACATCCGCGAACTGGAGAATCTGATCAAGCGCTACGTGATCCTGGGCAACGAAGAAGTGATCTCTGCTGATCTGGCGCCGCGCAACAACGATTTTTTCAATACTGAAATCCCAGTGGATGGGCAGATCTCTCTCAAGAAACTGACTCGCCAGGCAGTGCGCGAACTGGAGCGCAAGGTCATTCTCAAAGTGCTACAGAATCATCACTGGAACCGCAAGCAAACGGCGCGGGCTCTGAGCATCAGTTATCGCGCCTTGTTGTACAAGATTCGGGACGCGGGCCTCCCGTCGAACCGTTCGCCGAAACCGCCGCAGGTACCGCCGGAAAAAGAGATCGCCGCCGACTAATTCCAGCGCGAACTGTCTTAAGCCAGCCGATCACCGAGTCGCTTCGGCACAATCCGGGAGAAGATTCTCGAACGTTGACATTCATTAGAACTGAGAACTCCGGTCTAACCGTTCTCTGATTTTCATTCCATGCTGCAAGTCTGTTTTTCGGCGGACGATGTTCGGCATCTCCAACCAATTCCGCGACGAGCAGCGCTGTGTTCATCACACCTCCAGCGGCCGGACAAAAAAGTTGCACATGGGAAAATCCGTGGCCGTCGATTTTTGGTGCGCAGAGATTTTCACTTCTCTCTAAGGTAAAGGCCCGATATGGTGTATAAGTTACTCATTTGCAATAGTTTAGCTGGTTTTATGTTTGGAATCCGGGGTGCACATCCCGGCTTGCGCCTTTTAAACTCCCTCAAAGGGTGTAATCCACGGGTCACTTTCGACCCACTTGTAACTCCTAGGAGAAAAAATGAAGAAACTAGTTCTGCTTGCTGTCCTGGCACTGGCCCTGCCTACGGCAGTTTTTGCCGGCAGCAGCATCGACTACACCAATAGTGGCGGCACTCTAGCGGGCTCCAACAGCGGACTCTCGCTGAGCGGCTCAGTCTTGATCGCCGTCAACGGAAATGGGGGGCTCATCACAGGGAATGACCTGGGTAGCGTGAGCTTCCAAACTGGAGCCTTGTCGAGCGGTTCGCTGCAAAACGGCGGCACGTTCGCTGCGGGCGGCTGGTTCACCATTACCGGCAACGGCAGCAATGGAGTTCCCACCGGAACGCTGTTCACGGGAACGTTTTCTGGTCCGGCGAGCTGGTCTCTGACGACTCTCGCCAACGGGACTCACAACTACACGTTAACTGGAACTCTATCGGGAACAACTGCATCAGGTTACTCCACCGTCGGTGTCACCGTGCAATTGACCATCAATACCGGCAAGGGCTTCTTTAACGGCTGCACAAAGATCTCCAGCGGCGACAGCAACGTGGTCGTTCCGGAGCCAGGTTCTCTGAGCCTGCTCGGAACTGGGCTGATTGCTATGGGGGGAATGATCCGGCGCAAACTGAAAGCGTAGGCATGCGTTGTACGCAACCAACCCCGCCTTACGGCGGGGTTGGTTGTCGAATGAGGATATTGACAGCGGTTAGCTGCGCAGCTCCGATAATGCTTTTCTGGCGTCGGCATAATCAGGTTTAAGCTTCACAGCTTTCTCCAACTGCTGCCGCGCGAGTGGCAGCTGATTGGCCTTCTGGTAGGCGAGGCCGAGATGGTAGTGCAGTTCGGACTCGTCGGGAGCGCCCGCTCTTTGGTTCAGGCGTAGAGCTTCCTGGAACTGGCTGATCGCAGACTGATAAATTCCTTTCTGGTAATAGGCCCAACCCAGCGTGTCAGCAGCACTGGGTGAATCCGGCATGCCGCGGCGCGCAGTCTGCGCCATGCCCATGGCCACATCTACATTGCCACCATGCTGGAGAAGCAAGTATGCGAGATTGTTGGAAGCCAGAGGATGATCCGGTGAAATGCTGAGTGCCTGCTGGTACATGGCCCTCGCCTGATCCCAGTTTTGTTTGGCTCCGTAAAGTTCGCCGGCCAGAATGTAAAAATCTACTGCGTCTGGATTGTCCTTGGCCGCTTGCAGGTACGTCGCGAGTCCCTGGTCAATCGATCCTTCCTGGATTTGTACTTTGCCGAGTTTCTCGAGAGCATCGACGTTGTTCTTGTCGAGAGCGATTGCCTTCCGCAGCGCAGCTTCAGCTCCTGCATAGTCCTTCTTGCCATCGAAAAGCGCGGTTCCAAGCAGATCGTAGAAGTTGCTGGTGTTGGGGGATTTGGCGATCTGTGTATTGGCGGCAGTGATGGCCTTGTCGTATTGCTTCTGCGCGACGTAGGTATTCATCAATCCACTCAGCGAATCGGGAGACGACGGGTCCTTGTCCAAGGCTTGCTGATAGAACTGTTCAGCTTCTGGGAAATGTTTCTGCGAGAGTTGTATGTTGCCGAGCTGGAAATAAGGCGCGAAGCTCTCCGGCGCTCTGTTCCTCGCCTCCTCTGCATCCTTTTCAGCAGCGGCATACCTTTGACGCGCGAGTTCAGCCAAGCTCCGAATCAGGAAACCATCCGGGGAGTAGGGTTGCGCCTGAATAATCTGTTCCGCTGTCTGGGTAACGGCATCAACCTCGCCACGGCTGATCTCAAGGCCTGCGATCTTGCGTTGGGCCTCGGTCATGTCAGGCTTGATACGCACAGCTTCGCGCCACTCCGGTTCGGCGCGGTGCACGTCGCGCTGCTGTTCATAGGCTAAGCCCAACTGATAGTGAGCAACGGCGCTGTTCGAGTCGTTCTTCAATGCGGACTGAAGAGAATCGACCGCTCCTGCGGCATCGTTCTGTCGAAGTTGAATCTCACCCTTGAAGACGAGCGCATCCACATCATGGGGTGTCGATTTCAGAATTTCATTGTTCAGCTTTGCGGCTTCATCGACCCGGTTCTTGAGAATGAGAAGCTGAATGTAGTTCTTTTTGGCGAGAATGTCCTTCGGATGGTCACTGTGCAAAGATCCATACTCAACCACTGCTTTGTCGAGATCGCCGATTGCGAAGTAATAATCGCCCAGCATGCGATAGCCTTCAGGATTACCCGGAATGTCCTTCTTGGTCTGGCGAAGGAAGGACTCTGCTTCGTCTCTCTTACCCTCCTGCATTAAAAGACGAACAAAGGCGGCACGAGGCGACGAATCCTTAGGATTGACCTCGATGGCGTGCTTGAACTGCTGTTCGGCCTCTGGCAGACGATTGTGAGACTGGTAAAAGCCGCCGAGAGCGAGTTCAGCATTCATCGCCTTGGGATCGGCCTGGACGGCTTTCTTGAAGCTTGCTTCAGCTTGATCAAGCATATTCGAGCGAAGCTGCAGCAAAGCGAGCAGAAGATAAGACTCCGAACGGCTGGGATCAAGCGCGATGGTCTTTTGTACTTCCTGCATGGCTGCGGTTAAGTTGTTCTGGGCAGCGTAGTAATTGGCCCAAGCCTCATGGGTTTCGGGATTGTTCGGCTGTTTCTCGAGCAGCAAATCGAGGTGGGTTTTGGCTTGCTTGAACGCATCCGAAGAAATGGAGCCATCAGGATTGTGCACAGTCACGAGCATGTTGGCCATGTCTGTGTGGGCGCGATAGTTTTCGGGGTTGAGTTCCACGCTGCGGCCGAGTTCCTGGTAAGCGCGATTGCTGTCACCGAGTTTCAAGTATGCCTGGCTTAGCTTGTAGTGCGCCTCAGCGAATCGCGAATCGATCTGTGTAGCGTTGGCATATTGGATCGCGGCCTCGCGGTATTTGCCCTCAGCGAAGTATTTTTCCCCACTATCAAAGAACTTCTGCTTGCGAACATTCGGGTCGCGCGAGCACCCGGTTAACAGGGCAAGCAAAAAAGAACTCAGGATTAGCAGGCGCACAGTGGTGGAGCGACTCATGTTGTTTCTCCGATGAGGGATACAGGGCAATGACGAAACATCTGGTCTAGGTAATACATCGATCTTACTGTAGAGGAACCGGACAGAGGAATTACCGGAGTCACAGGCGGTTGACCAAATCGCGACATCAGGGATCTTCTCAGCGCGGAATGTAGTTGTCCAATTGGGGGAGAATGCGATCGGCGAACGGGAGCAGTCGCTGCATGGCAGCATCTGCGCTCTCCCCCGGTGAAATGGCGGTTTTCAGCCTTACCAGAGAGCCGTCACTGCGATTCATCCGGATTGCGTCAGCGACCAGGTAATACTTGGCCCAGTATTCGCTGGCCACGCCACGGTCGTGTGCCCAGTACCAATACAAAACAAGCTGTCGGGAATCGCCCTTTGCGATCACATAACGATTCACCGGAAAGGGTGCGTGGTTCGGAACAGACAGTATCATGCGGCCGGACTGCACCGGCGCCCAGCCGGCTCCCGGTAAACAGTTCTTGGGAGAATGGATTGTGTCCCCAGCGCGCTGGCTCGGAAAGTAGGCGATAAAGAGATCCACAGGGAGCTGGGCGGTTTGTTCGTCGCGGTAAACCCGCAGGAGAAAATCGCCCGGGCCTAGAACCTGAAGGGCATCGTCATCGATGGCCACATCGGTTCCGTCCCAGCTTCCGAGTTGCTGCGGAAAAGACTGCAGCGTCTGGCGCGGAGGAAATACCTCCCCGCGTGTTCGAGCTTCCAGAAAGATCGCGGTGATGATCAGTAGAAGAGCGATGGGGAGAAAACGCGCGATCGACCGGGTCATTCCTTTACTCCTGCCTTCTCCAAAATCATACTGATCAAGCGGTGCAGGCCGTACAGCATCATCAGGGAAATGACGAAAATAATCCATCCCCAGGAGGCGTGGAAATAGCCCTCCGCCTTCTCCGGGTCCCAATATTGGACGAGCAATCCAGTTCCGATGATGCGCACGCTGTTGGCCACCACCGCAATGGGGACGGAGGCGAAAGCCAGCACCCAGCGGACCCAAAGCCGTTTCTCCATTAGATATCCGTAGATGATGGCGAGGGTAACCAGCGACATCAGCGACCGAATGCCGCTGCAGGCTTCAGCCACTTCCAACGCCATGGCTGGGAGATTAATGACGTTTCCCTCTCGCAAAACCGGCACTCCGAGCAGAGGTAATATCAGGCCGGAGACTCGCGAAGCCAGCAATTGCAGAGGAAAAGTGATCTGATTGAAGATGATCGTTGGGATCGGGATCATCAGGACCAGGAACGCCCAGGGAAACAGCAAGGCCCGGAAGTACGTCCATCCGCAGAACAGAACGATAAGGCCAGCGAGGAGGATCAACAGCGAGGAGCGGGAAAGGAATAACTCCGCTCCCAGTTGCCCCACGATCAGAGTGCACAACGCCAACGCGGCGATCGGCAAGCCGGACCAGGATGGACGCAAAGGAAGCTGGGCGAGGTTTTGCCGCTCTTGCCAGATGACAAGAGCGGAAAACAGCGGTACGAAAAACCCATGAGAGAAATTGGGGTCACGCCACCACTGCCCAACCAGATGAACCAGGATCGACCGGTAGAGCCAAAGAATGATTCCAGACAGGATGATGAGCTGCCAGAGGGGCAGCACCCACTGAGCGCCAGCCTCCCGGCGGACACTCGAGGTGTCGGATTGCAGGACAGTGCTCACGATCCAGGAAATGTCAAGTGTCGGGGGATAGCTCAGGATAAGCCAGTAGGGTAGGTTTGTGCAATGAGCACCCGGCAATGGCCAACCTTCAAAGAGCCGAACGCAACGAAGGTGCAGCCAATACCTGGAGAGGTGGAGACCGCTGTCGCGACCGCCAAGTTCGGAACTGTGGCGAAGGACGTTGCCAGGTTGATTTGTGGCAAAAATTGCCCTTTGGTCCCGAAGACAAGACCGGAGCCGTGAGATACTAAGCCTAGTCAAGAAGCCTCAGTTTCCGCCTGGGCGAGTCTGAGTAAGATTGCGAATGGTCCCCTCCGCTTTGGTAACAGATCCCTTGGTTACAGCGGTAACGACACAGAAACTTCGAAGGACTTTATTCTGCAAATGCCGCAAGGACATCTGGGGACTGGGAGGTCTTGGCGCCGAGGCCGAGGCTGGTGCAAATGAGAAAAGTTTTTCCCACAGTTGCTATCCTGCGTATAGGCGTGAGGGTAGTCTAAGATCTGAAATATCCCCCTTTGGAAGATACGTTTTGTAGTGTAAGTTATTGAAAAACAAGCATGACTGCAATTCTTGTCTCTGGGGCATGGCAGCCTGAAGGTTCGGCGAGTGTCTTGCTCTTGTTCTGTCTACAGGCCGACTGGGGTTCGACCTTGGTGACACCACAGGAAGGGGAAAAATGGGCAAATCATCCCTGGGTTGGGGCGATCGGCCGATTCCCGCCAACTGCGAAATGGCCATCGACGGCGTTGTGACAAAATTCGTGGAAGGTGCCAGCGCGAGCATGCGGCCCGTGGAAGCAGTCATCCGGGAACTGGCGCAAAGCGACGTGCCGGTATTGCTGCTCGCTGAGCGCGGTGCTGGCAAACATGCCACTGCGCAGCGCATTCATGACCTCTCTCGGCGAAGCGCGCAACCCTTTCGGAGACTTCTGTGTTCCACCCTCAAGCCTGAGGATCTCGAGAAGCTTTCAGGCCAGGATCACGAGTCTGCGGGCACGATTTTCCTCGAGGAGTTGGGGGATTTGAACGGGGATTGCCAGGCCTACGTGCAGACCGTGCTCTTGCAGCGGGCTGGCCATCACAGCGAGAGCGTCAAGGCGAGATTTATCTGCGGCAGCGCTCGGGACCTGGAACTCGAAGTCAAAGCGCGACGCTTACGTGAGGACCTGTATTACCGCATTAGCGGAGTGTGCTTGCGTCTACCGCCTTTGCGTCAACGCAAGGAAGACATTCCGATTCTGACGGAGGAGTTTCTCGCCAAATATGCCCAGGAATTCCGCCGCCCGATTCCGGCGTTGAGTAAAGAAACCCGGCGCCTTTTTCAGGATTATTCATGGCCCGGGAACCTGCACGAATTGGAAGCAGCGGCACGAATTTTGGTGGCGCTGGGTGATGAGCAGTTGGCCATGGGCGGACTGCGGGCTCTGCTGCAGAAGGCGCCGTCGGCGCGCAATGGTCGAAGGATGTCATTGAAAGCTGCCGCGAAGGCGGCGTCTCATGAGGCGGAGAAGGAACTCATTCTCAGAGCCTTGACGCGTACGAGATGGAATCGGCGGCGAGCGGCGGAGGAACTCCAAATCAGTTACAAAGCGCTGCTCTACAAGCTGAAACAAATTGGATTTGAGGGTTATGGAGCGTCGTAAGTGCATGGAGAGTCTATGAAGAAAGTGATCCATCTGGCAGTGCTGCTGTGGATGGGTTTTTTCACGAGCGCGATGCTGTCACAGACGCAGCAGGCGGCGACCACTGCATCGAAGTCTGAGAACTCTAACAGCGCCAAGTCCGGCGACGAGGTGCAGGCGTCCAACGTAGCGCCGGATTATGTGATCGGGGCTGACGACACTCTGCATATCTCGGTATGGAAAGAGCCGGATCTCACGGAGACGCTGCCGGTTCGTCCCGACGGCAAGATCTCCATGCCTCTGCTCAATGACATCACGGCGTCAGGCCTGACTCCTTTGCAATTACGGGACGAGATCACCGACCGGCTGAAGAAGTACATCGCGGATCCTCGGGTCACCGTAGTGGTGACTGGAATGAACAGCCGAAGGGTTTTTGCCACGGGAGAGGTCTTGCATACCGGGCCAATGACGTTGCTGCCGCACATGACGGTTCTGCAGGCGTTGGCGCAAGCCGGCTTTACCCAGTTTGCCAATCCCAAAGCGATCTACTTGCTTCGCATCGATCACGGGAAACAGCAGAAAATACCCTTTAACTACAAGGAAGTCGTCAAGGGTAACCACCCGGAGCAGAACATCGAGTTGAAGCCGGGTGACACGATTGTGGTCCCGTAAGGAACTTCTGATGAACAGACGCCAAGTTATAGGAATTGTAGGCATGATGATGTTCGCGGTCGGTACGGTTTGGGCGCAGGACAATGCGACCCCGCCGTCTGACTCGCAGGCGCCGCAGCAACCGGTCCCGGCTTACGGGCAGGAGGATGCGCCTCCGCCCATCAGCGAGAATCCGCCTCTTTCCGGGCTGGATCTGCCATCCCTACAGGAACACGTGGCTCCGTTGAGTTATCTGCAACCGGGAGCGACGGTTAGTGAGTCTGCAGATACCAATACCGGGAATACATTGGGCGGAAGTAAGTTTGGTTCCATCAGTCGTGCCCTCGGAACACTGGTACTGAGAAGGTTGTGGAGCAACTATGATCTGGCGCTCGATTACATGGGCGGCGTCGGTTACTACAATCTTGGGGGCGTTGGTCTGAGGCAGTTGCAGCAGTTGGGTCTGGAGCAGAAGATTCACTGGAAACGCGGACAGATCTCTTTTCGCGACAGTTTCAGCTATCTTCCCGAAGGTAATTTCGGAGCTGGCTACGGGTCACTCGGTTCGGTAGGTATCGGCGGCTTGGGCAGTTCAGGTCTCAGTGCTTTTCAGGGTGGAAGTGGATTTGGAACTTTCGGGCTGACCCCGCAAATTCTGAACGTGAGTCTGGCGGAGGTGTCTGAGAACCTGAATCCGAAGTCGGCAGTAACGGCCACCGGAGGATACGCGTTCACGCACTTCTATGGAAACGACGTCAGTGGCGCATCTTTCATTGGGAGTTCGCAAGTCTCCGCTCAGGGCGGGTACAACCGGATCCTGACTCCCCATACTCAGATCGCTGTTGTCTATGGATATCAGGGATTCGATTTCAGCGTTGCTGGTGCGGCGTTTCACACGCACGTCGTGCAGGGGATGTACGGACACCGTATCTCCGGCAGGCTGGACTTGATGCTGGGAGCGGGCCCTCAGTTGGTGCTGATCAACACGCAAAGCCAAGTTTGCAGCGATCCCACAGTTCCGCCTCAGTATTGCGGGGTATTCGGTGACACACTGATGCCGGTAACGATTCGGAACAGACGGGTTGGTGTCGCGGCCCAGGCCCGCCTGCGCTATCGCGTTTCGAAAAATAACTTGGGCTTGCGATATGAGAGGTTCACGACAAGCGGCGCGGGGGTGTTTGCGGGGGCACAGACCGACCTGGTGAGCTTTAATGTCGAGCACCCCCTATCGCGCGTCTGGACCCTTAATACAGATTTGGGATATTCCCACAATAGTCGCCTGCAACCACTATCACCGCAGCAGATACAGGGGTGCACCAGTTTTCAGAACCCGCAGAACGCATGCCCCGCTAATGACGCCACGACTTACAATTCCGGTTTCGCGGGCGCCGCACTGCACCGCTATTTCGGTCGCCAATGGCACGGCTTCGTCAGTTACCAGTTCAATGAGTTGGCGTTTGATCAGTCTTTCTGTGTGAGCGGCGCCCCCTGCAATCGAATCTCGAACCGACAGGTAGTGACGCTGGGATTGGATTGGACGCCCCGGCCAATCCGTATCGACTGATTCCAGGCCGGACCCGCGGGCTACGAGTGGCGCGAGGGCGGCCAGATTGGACTTAAGGAAATGATTACAAATCGTGAATTAACCATGCAGGACTATATGGCGATGTTACGCCGCCGGGCGACAATTATCCTGATTCCTGCGCTGCTGGCGCCCTTGGCGGGATTTCTGATTTCATACGCCTTCCCGGCCAAGTACACCTCGCAGTCCGTGGTCCTGATCGAGGGGCAGAAGATTCCCGAATCGATGGTGCAGCCGGTTGTCTCCGGAGATCTGACGGCTCGGGTGTCGACGCTGCAGCAGCAGGTCCTGGCCGAGAGCAAACTGCGGCCCCTCGTGCAGCGCGTTTTCCCGGGGAAGAATCCAGCCGATATCGGCGCGATGATCGACATGATACGAGAGAACATGTCGGTTGAGCCCGTGCCGTCCGATTTGCTAAGCATTGGCACGCCGGGCAAAGGAAAGAAGCCGAATACGAGTCCTTTCCCCGGGTTTTATGTGAAATACACTGCTCCGAACGCACGTGAGGCCCAACTCATCTGTAATGAACTCACCACGCTCTTGGTGGATGAAAACTCGAAAAACACTGCTGATGCGGCCGCCGGTACGTCGGAAGTGTTGAACCGCGGAATCGAAGACGCCAAGAACAACCTCGACGGCATGGACGCGAAGCTGGCGGAGTTTAAGAAGCAGTACGTGGGGCAACTCCCCGGGGATGAAGAGAGCAACCTGAAGATCCTGACTGGGTTGAACTCGCAGCTCGAATCGAATACCCAAACATTGAACCGAGCACAGCAGGACAAGGCATACACCGATTCGATGCTCGCTCAGCAGTTGGCAGCGTGGAAGAGTTCGCAAAATTCCACCAACCCTGAGACCCTGCAGAAGCAGCTGTCCGATCTCCAATCACAGCTGCTGCAACTCAAGTCGAAGTACACCGACGATCATCCTGATGTAATCAAAACCAAGGCTGACATCGACGGCCTGAAAAAGAAGTTGGCCGATATCAATAAAGATTCCGCGGACAGTACGCAGGACAGCAACGAGAAAGGCTCGGCGACCGAACCGCCCGACATCCGTCAGTTGCGGTTGCAGCTTCACCAGTACGGAGAACTCATCAGCGCCGCGACCCGCGATCAGAAGCGCTTGCAGCAGGAAATCTCGCTCTATCAAGGGCGGATTTCCCTGAGTCCCGCGGTCGAAGAGCAGTACAAGCAGCTGACCCGCGACTATGACAACGCCCAAAAGACGTACCAGGACCTGCTGGTCAAGAAGAGCTCGGCTGATCTGACGGTGAAGATGAACAACCAGGCCGTGGGTGAACGGATGTTTCCACTCAACCCCGCCGACCTTCCCGATAGCCCAAGCTTTCCTAACCGGCTGTTCTTCGCGCTGGGCGGGCTTGCCGCCGGGCTTGCGGTCGGCGCGGGAATCGCTCTTCTGCTCGAGTTGAAGGACAACTCGATTCGCAACGAGCGTGATGCCGAAGCCGTTCTCGAACTGCCCACTCTGATTGCCGTGCCTTGGGTGGGAGTTACGGCGGCGGACACAAACGGTAAGTTGAAGTTCTGGCAGCGTAAGAAAGCGGCAGGGGATGGGAGTGCGGTGGTGAGAGCGTAAGCATCATCGCCTCCGGGAAATATCATGTACAAAGAGTTTTACGGACTACGAGCGAACCCGTTCAACGTCAATCCTGATCCGCGCTATCTGTTTCTGACGCGGCATACGGAGGAAGCGTTGGCCTGCCTGACATACGGCATACAAAGCCGAAAAGGCTTCGTGCTGTTGACGGGCGAAGTGGGAACAGGGAAGACCACTCTGATTAACAAGCTTCTGGAGTGGTTGCGGCTACAACAGGTGGCAACCGCGTTCATCTTCAATTCGCGGCTGAACGTGCCTCAGTTCCTCGATTACATGATGGCGGATTTCGGGATTCCATGCGATTCCCGCGCCAAGAGCCAAGTCCTGCTGCGGCTCTATAACTGGCTGCTCGACCGTTATCGGGCAGGAGAGACAGCGGTACTCATCGTGGATGAGGCGCAGAACCTCTCCGATGAAGTGTTGGAAGAGATTCGCATGCTCACGAACCTGGAGACGTTTACCGAGAAACTGCTCCAGATCGTGCTCGTGGGCCAGCCTGAGCTGGAACAAAAATTGAAGCAGCCGCAACTCCGGCAGCTGCGGCAGCGTCTAACGCTCCGCGCAAAGACCCACCCTTTGACTCTTGACGAGACCAAAGCATATGTCCAGCAGAGATTGCGGATCGCCGGCTCAAATGGGCAACAGATTTTCACTCCGGAGTCATTGGTATCGATACATCGGTACTCGACCGGCATTCCTCGCGTCATCAACCTGCTTTGCGAACATTGCCTGGTGAGTGCATTCGTGGATCAGCAGAAGTTGATTGAACCCGGCGTAGTGGATGCGGTAGCGCGGGACTTCGATCTGGGCGACAACACCTCGTCGGGTGCAATGACGATGCCCCCGCCGCCCAGCAGCAATGGAAACAAGTTCGACCTAGTGGATGCGTTGCGTTCTCTGGCGACTCTGGCCGACCGGTTACGTCAGGAAGAAAAAGAGACCTCCCCTGTGAAAGGAACCTATGAGCCGAATTCATGAAGCGCTGAAGAAAGCTGAACAAGAACGGGCGAGTACCCAAGGGGAGAGAGTTCCGTCCAGCTACGCGACAACTCCAGTGGCCGACGTCCCGGGTTATGAGGACATCGAAGTAAATCGGGTTCCTCCCAAGTTAGGCATGCCGGAGCTTGGTGGCCCCTTCAGCCTGGAAACGCTGCTGGCCCGTTGTCCGCAGACGGGGTGGAGTCCAGATCTGCAAACCATGCTGTTCATGAACGGCAACGACAGTGCGAAGGGAACCGAGGAATACCGCACGCTGAGGTCCCGTTTGTATCACATACGGGAGAAGATGCCGCTCAAGAAGCTGCTGGTAACCAGCGCTCTTCCCAAGGAAGGCAAATCGTTCACTTCGGCAAATCTCGCGCAAGTCATGGTCCGGCAGCATGGCCGGCGGGCATTGCTCATCGATGCTGATTTGCGGGGACCGCGCCTGCACCAGATGCTCGGCGCGCCGAAGGGCCCCGGTCTGGCAGAGTACCTATTAGGAAAGGCCGATGAAGCTTCGGTGATTCAACGTGGTCCCATGGAGGGACTGTTCTTCATCGCGGCCGGTGAGTCCATTGAGGATCCGGCAGAGATGGTTGCAAGCAGCAAGCTGAAAATGCTCTTGCAACGTGTCGAACCGGTGTTTGACTGGATCATCATTGATTCGCCTCCGGCAATCCCGGTTTCCGACGCCAGCGTACTGGCCAAAGTGTGTGACGGAGTGCTGATGGTCGTGCGTTCCAACTCGACGCCTTCCGATGTGGCGCGCAAAGCTCGCATGGAATTCCCCGACCAGATGCTGGTGGGGGTTGTACTGAACGGCACTGACCGGGATGAAGCAGAATACGCCCGCTACTACTACGAGTCGTACGAGAAGAAAGTGCCTCCGACCCAGTCTTAGGGAGAAATTCAGTGATCCGGCTCTTCCGAGTTTATTACCCGCTTCGCGCTCTTGTGCTGCTGGCGGTAGAAGCCCTGATTGTCTGGTTGTCGTTCGTCGTGGCGACCACCCTTCAGAACCAGGAGAACTGGTGGCTTCTGCTGAACGTGGAGGGCGGGTACCTGAAGATTCTGGGCGTGACCGCAATCGTGCTGTTGATTTCCCACTGGCTCGACTTGTACGACACGTCGATGCTTGGGGCCAAATGGGACCAGATCTTCCGCATTTTACTGGTGCTGGGCTTTGTCGCTCTCGGTCTGTCCGCAGTCGGAGTTGTGTTTCCCCAGTTCCTTCCCGGCAATGGATCGCTGCGGACCGGAATCATCATCCTGATGTTCACACTCTTCTTATGGCGTTTTGCTTACTCTTGGATCGTGCATCAGCCCTATTTCCGGCAAAGAGTATACGTACTGGGCACGGGAGCACGCGCGCAGCGACTGCTGAACGGGTTGCGGCAACAAAGCGCACAGGGGATCGAAGTCGTAGGCTGGACGGGGAATGTTGAAGGAGAACTGACGCGAGAGGCGGTAGCGACGCACTTGTCTTTGCTCGCCCAGGAAGGAGGCGTGCATCGCGTAATTGTAGCCATGCCCGATCGTCGCGGCACACTTCCAGTGGAAGAATTGCTTGATCTTCGCTTAAAGGGTGTAAAGGTAGAAGAAGCCACATCGTGGCTGGAGAAGATTACCGGAAGAATCGAGGTTGACCAGCTGTATCCGAGCTGGCTGATCTTCGCCGAAGGCTTTCGTTTCAGCGCCTTCAACCGCCTGATCCGGCGGAGCCTCAATTTTACCGCTGCCCTGATCGGTCTCATCTTTGCGTTGCCCGTTCTCCCGCTGGTCGCCCTCGCCGTAAAGTTGAGCTCTCCGGGCCCGATTCTCTACCACCAGAAGCGCGTTGGGCGGGGGGGAGTCGTCTTCTATTGCTATAAGTTCCGCACCATGCGCAAGGATGCCGAGGCTGATACCGGCGCTACGTGGGCCACTGACAACGATCCGCGGATTACGAAGGGGGGGAAATTCCTGCGCTCCTCGCGTCTGGATGAGATTCCGCAGTTGTGGTGCGTGCTGAAGGGAGACATGCATTTCGTTGGGCCTCGTCCCGAGCGCCCGGAATTTGTGGAGTCGCTGAGCAAAGTCATCCCGTACTACGGCGTGCGTCACACAGTGCGGCCTGGGATTACCGGGTGGGCTCAGGTTCAATACAAGTACGGCAACACGGTGGAAGATGCTCGCGAGAAGCTGCAGTACGACCTCTTCTACATCAAGAACGCTTCCGTGGGCCTGGATTTCTGGATCATGTTTCAAACGATCAAGATTGTTCTTCTGGGGCGGGGGGCAAAATGAAGTTACTTTTTTGGGGGGCGGTTGCGTTCATCGTCTACACATATTTTGGGTACTTGGGATGGTTATGGTTTCGGGCGCGTATGCGCCCTTGTCCGGTGCACAGGGGAACCTACGAGCCGAGCGTATCAGTTGTTATGGTCGTACGAAATGAGGAGGTGGTGTTAGAGAAGAAGTTGCAAGATCTCCTTGCAATGGACTATCCACCCGACCGTTATGACGTTGTGGTCGTTTCGGACGGCTCGACCGATCGAACGGACGAAATCTTGCGCGATCAGTCGCGCAATCCCAGAATACGTGTCCTTCTCACACAGTTGGGGCGTGGTAAGGCGTGCGGACTGAACGACGCTCTGACTCTTGCGAATGGAGAGGTAATCATGTTCGTGGATGCACGCCAACGAATCGAGGCTGGTGCTCTGCGCCTCTTGGTCGAGAATTTCGCCGACCCGAATGTGGGTTGCGTGAGTGGTGCGCTGATTTTGGGCGACCCGGACTCGGGAGAGTCTGGGAAAGGAATCGGGTTGTATTGGAGGCTCGAAAAGAAGATTCGAGAACTGGAATCTGCATCTGGCTCGGTTGTGGGAGCAACCGGTGCGATTTATGCGGTTAGGCGCAACGTGCTGGGTGTTGTGCCCGAAGGAACCATACTGGATGATGTGTACATACCGATGCACATCGTGCGGAGGGGAAAACGTGCGATTTTCGACTCAACCGCACGGGCTTGGGACAGGCCGAGCTTAGGCGGGGCACGCGAATTTTCCCGAAAGGTCCGCACACTGAGTGGAAACTACCAACTGATACAGTTGGCACCTTGGCTGCTCAGGAGCGACAACCCAATTCGATTTGAGTTTGTGAGTCACAAGCTCCTGCGTTTGGCGGTCCCTTTCGCGCTCGCCATGCTTCTGCTAACGTGCGTTGCATTATCCGGCACGTTCTATAGCACTGTGCTGGTGCTGCAATTGATGTTCTATGCCCTGAGCGTCCTGTCGTTAACGCGCCGGTTCGAGGGTGGAACCTTGGCACGCTTTGCTGATGCGGCCGGAACTTTTGTGTTATTGAATAGCGCCGCAGTCGTGGCTCTGGCTAATTTTGTTTCGGGCAGACGAACAACATGGACACGCTGAACCCGTTCTATAGAGCGGAAAAACGAGAGCCGCCGCCGATGCCTAAAGGCCGAGAGCCAGAGGCTTCGACTCGTAACGAACAAAAGATCCGATGGTTTCTGCTGGTAGGCGCAGTCGCTCTCGTGTGCATCTTTGCTGCCCGCCACATCGCTGCCCGCCACATCCGCGTTGGCGAATTCGATTTCAACGTGGATGAGGCTCAACACGCCGTTACCGGTCTATTCGTAGCCGACGCCTTGCACGACCTGCCGCTTAGGCATCCCGTTCAGTATGCCAATACGTATTATGCGCAATACCCTGCGGTTGCCATCCTGCACTGGCCACCGCTGTTTTATCTATTCGAAGGCGCCAGCTTTATTTTGTTTGGCGTCACAGCAGCATCGCCAAGACTGACAGTCATCTTTTTCACCGTTTACCGCGCGGCGTTCTGGACGCAAGTGGGTTTCTACGGTTTTAGTGTTTTGGGATTCTCCGGCTGGAAACTGGGACCACTCTTAAGGCTGAGTGATATCGCTTACACATTTGTTGCCTTGAACGCCGCTGCCCTGGTCGCGTTTTCCAAATTCATCACCGGACAGAAAGCCGTCTGGATGCATGCGACGGTTCCCATGGAGGTCCACCTGCGATGAAGATCCTGTGGGTCAAAGCCAACAAAATTCTACCGGTGCACAGCGGGGGAGATCTTCGCTCGTTCAACATTCTGCGGCAGCTGGCAAGGCACCACCAGGTGACGTTCTTGTCGTATTATGACGGCCTGTGGGATGCCGACTACGAAACCAATTTGCAACGCGAACTGCCAGGAGCCGTGTGTGTGAGCACTGGGCAGCAGCAAGGCTCAGTGGTGGCTCGGGGATTCGATTATCTGCGCCGATTGCCGAACGCGGTTCCGTATGCGGTCAGCCGATTTGCCTCTGGAACCGTACAGGCAACTCTCAATCATTGCTTATCTGAACGTCCTGACGTTGCCCTATGTGATTTCCTGGATGCGGCCATTAACTTTCCCCAGCACGCGCAAATTCCTTCGGTTCTCTTCCAGCACAACGTGGAAAGCGAAATCTGGCGGCGTAACGCCAGTAACGGCTTGAGCGGAGTCAAGAAACTCGTCTACCGCATGGAGTTTAGAAAGATGCTGGGCTACGAGCAGCAGGCGCTAGCGCGATTTGACCATGTTATCGCGGTCTCCGATCACGACAAAAAACTCATGAGCGCCTGGACGGAGCCACAGCGAATCAGCGTCGTTCCTACTGGCGTCGATACCGAACAGTTCTGCCCCGATAACCGTGTACGGCAGAAGCCGTTGGTCATCTTTGTTGGTGCCATGGACTGGGAACCGAACGTCGATGCGGTGAAATACTTCTGCGCCGAGATCTGGCCTTCGGTCGTGGCAGAGGTGCCGCAGGCACGCTTTCGTATTGTCGGCCGGAATCCTGACCGCCGGGTCAAGGCGCTCAAGAGTTCTTCGATCGAAGTCACGGGCCGAGTTCCTTCCGTTGTGGACCATCTTCGAGAAGCTGCAGTGGTTGTGGTTCCCTTGCGAGTAGGTGGCGGGACCCGCATCAAGATCTACGAAGCCATGGCCACTGCGAAGGCGGTGGTTTCTACAACGGTCGGGGCCGAGGGGTTGGACGTCCACCAAGGGCAGGACATCGTGCTCTCGGACAAACCCAAGGAATTTGCCGAGTCTGTAGTTCGTTTGATGAAGGATGAGCAGGCTCGCGTCCGTCTGGGAAATGCGGCGGCAGCGCTCGTCTCCTACTACGGCTGGCCGGTCATCGCGGCAAAGTTCGCCGAAATCCTGGAAAGCGTCACCCGTCAGGGTTCAAATCTTCTCCTTCATCATCAGACGCGATCCGAACGGAATTTCAGCGGCAGCCCGCAGACGTCATAAAGAAATCAGAGAGGAGTGGCAATGCCGGTTTTGCAAAACGAACAGCCCCGCACCCGGTGGACTCGGGCGCTCGCCGAAGTTCGCGAGCCGCAGGCGGGCGTATTCTTCTGCTTGAGCGCTTTTTACTTTGTGTATTGTGCCCGGCCGGAAGATTGGATTCCGGGCATTGGCATCTTGCCTCTGGCGAAGGTTTCGGCAATTTTCGCGCTCTTGGGTCTGCTGTTCGCGGTGGGTCGGACCAAGCGCGGTTTCCGGAATCTGCCTCGCGAAGCTTATTGCCTGGTCGGCATCATCCTTTTCTTGTTGCTGGCTGCGGTCCTTTCGCCAGTCTGGAAGGGCGGGGCGTTTTTCAAGTTGCTGGATTTCTCCAAGATCCTCGTCGCCTGGGTGCTGACCTTCCTCGTAATCACGAACTTCGAGAGATTGCGACGCATTATTTTTATCCAGTGCGGCTCGGTCGCTCTCATAACAATTATTTCCGTGCTCAAAGGCCGGTCTCACCCACGGCTCGAAGGCGTCATTGGGGGAATCTATTCCAATCCAAACGACCTGGCTTTCTCGATTGTTCTATCGCTCCCGTTCTGCTTCGCCTTTTTTCTGAGGACGCGCAGCATTCTGGGCAAAATGTTCTGGGCTTTCGCCATGCTGGCGATGTGTGCCGCACTGTTTTTGACCGCTTCGCGCGCCGGCTTTATCGATCTCATCGTCACCGGCGCGGTGTGCCTGTGGATTTTCGGAGTCAAAGGAAAGAGGCCACGTTTGGTTGCGGGCGCAGTGCTGGTGGTTATTGTGGCGGGCGTGCTTGGGGGAGCCAAACTTAAGGATCGGTTTCGGGCCATTTCCGGTACAGATCTGCACGACAACGTCGACGTGAGCGCCTACGACTCCTACGAAGCGCGCCGCTCCCTCATGATTGACAGCGCGAAATCGATCGTGCATTATCCCTGGGGAATCGGGCTGGGAAATTTCGTTATTGCCTCCGGCGTCTGGCACCAAGTGCACGTGTCTTATCTGCAGATGGGCTCTGAAGGCGGCCTTGGCGCCCTGGTGCTCTATCTGTTGTTCTTCCGTTGTGGCTTTCAAAACTTGAAAAAGCTCCGCAGTATCCCGGATTACGATCCCGAAATGGCATTGTTTACCGGGGCTCTGTTCGGAACTTTAACCGGATTCCTGGTAGGTTCTTTGTTTGGGCCCGAGGCCTACCAGTTCTACCCCTATTTTGCGGTGGCATACACGTCGGTTTTATTGGCCATTGCTAAAGAGCAAGGGCAATTGGCAGAAGAGATGGCCTATCGCAACACTACTGGTTTTTCAAAGCTACGATCTGCGTCAGATTCGGTTCGTAATCAAGAACAGCGGCGACCTGCAGAGCCATCTCCGGTTGGCCGGCATTGGCGATGATACGGATTCACTTGATTTCCAGAATAGTCATGCCCGTCCAGTGCGAAAAGGAGAACCCGTGTGTGGCGTAGCCGGCACGGTGCAACCCGTGCCGACGGTTTCTTGAACCCGGAGCTGATCCGACGCATGCGTGGCTACTTCAAGCCGACAGCGGTGCAGCGGTTATTTGACGAGCATTTGCGCGGATACCGCGATCACTCTGGTCCCATCTGGCCCCTGCTGATGCTGGAGCTATGGCACCGCAACTTCCTCGAAAAAGCGCCGGATTTTTCCCGTATTCCCAGTCTGGTCGGGGCCAGGAGATGAGCACGCCCACGCAGAATCAATCCGCGTCTGAAGCGGCCTCATGCGCCTCTCCAAACAATCAGTGGCCAGGTTTCCCCAAGCCCATCTTTCTGATGGTCAATAGCCTCGAGCGGGGCGGCTCCGAGCGTCAGTTTGTCGAACTTGCCGGTTCGCTGAAATCCGCTCAATGTTCCGTTCACCTCGGGTGCTTACAGAAGGTTGGTCCGTTTCTGGAGGATCTTGAACGCTCTGGGTTTCCGGAGTTGGTGCCTTTCGATACGGGTGGCAGCCTGTATGGTCTTGAGTCCTGGAAGACGCGCTGGCAGTTGATGCGGCATTTGCGCAAGCTAGAGATAGCCGTTGCCCATTCCTTCGACTTCTACGTGAACCTGACCATGGTCCCGGCGGCGAAGATGGCAGGCGTTCCTGTCATTGGAAGCCAACGCCAGCTTGGGGACCTGCTTACTTGGGCGCAGTCTCGCGCCCAATTGGAGGTGTTCCGCTGGTGTGATCGCGTCGTCTGCAATTCCAAAGCCGCCGCAGACCGCCTCGTGCAAGCGGGATTGCGTGCCTCGAAACTCGTGGTCATTGGCAACGGCCTGCCTCCCGACGCATTCGCGAAGACTGCCGCAGTTCTGCCACGTCAAGACGGGATCCTGCGCGTGGGAATGATTGCCCGAATGAATATAAGGGCCAAGAATCAGGATTCATTCTTGCGAGCCACCGCCCGCTTGCGATCGAAATTTCCAGAAGCCGAGTTTCTCCTGGTGGGAGATGGTCCCTTTCGAGGAGAGTTGGAAAAGTTAGCAAGCGATCTCGGAATTCAGCGGCAGACCCGGTTTTTGGGAGACCGCCGAGATATCGGGGCAATCCTGGCCAGCATGGACATTTCCGTCGTCGCCTCGTCATCTGAGAGCCTGTCGAATGTGATGTTGGAATCGATGGCGGCCGGCGTGCCTGTGATCGCAACCTCTGTTGGTGGAAACGTCGAACTTGGCGGCGATGATCGTGCCCTGCTCATTCCTGCAAACAATGACGAAGCGTTGGCGGTAGCCATCCAGACGCTGCTTTCGGATGCCAACGTACGGCGCGAAGCGGCGCTCCGGGCGCGGCGATTCGCGGAGGGCAACTTCAGCCTCGAGCGAATCCGCGAGAAGTATTGCGACCTCTATTCTGAGCTAGCTACCGCCCGAGCGCGCTAGCAGGCTCGGGAACAACTCTCGCGAGCAGCATTCCGTGTTCATGCTGAGTGTAGCGCTTCGATTCGCGAGGAGCGAATCGGAATGCGGAGTCGAAGGATTCGTATACCGAACGGCGCTCTCGACCGCGGGGGATTTTTTCCGCATCGGCTCGATCCGTCTGGTCAGTGCCTAAAACAATGCGACTCCAGTCGTGCCTCCTACTGCACTCCCATCGCCACCGGCTTATACTTTTCCTGTTCCAAACACGCCCGGTGCCACAACTCCAAATTTAGCAGTCGCCAGATGCGATCGTAATGGTCGCGATACCCTGCCCGGTGTTCCTCGAAAAGCTTTTCCACTGCGTCCCGTTTGAATAAATCGCGCTCGGTGGAGCGGGCCTCCAGCAAGAGATCGCGAACGATCTTCAGCTGCGACCCTTCCAGCGACCGGCTTCCAAGGCGTGAAGCCCAGTTTCGGATGGTACAGAATCGAATGCGGCAGTAGGTTTTCCATGCCTTTCTTCGAGAACATGTTTGCCCGCCAGTCCTCCGACCTGCAGTTCCTGCGGAATGTTGGTTGCAAACTCCACCAGCGGATGATCGAGGAAGGGGGCCCGGCTCTCGATCGACGCTGCCATGCTCATGTTGTCCTGCTTCATCAGGAGTTCCACAAGATAGGTCTTAATATCGGGGTAGAGCAGCCGCTGCAACGTCTCGCCAGAAGAGTGTTCCCAACATTCGAGCACGTTTTCGTATGCCGAGCCTTGCGTGCATTCGCGCAGCACCTCGTCGCTTAGCAGACCCGCCTGATCTGCCTCGTCGAAGGCGGAAAAGAAATTATCGAATATAAAAAGACGCCCACGAGTCGCTGTCGCGTGCGAGAAAGGTGTGGGACAGTTTGCGCCGGACTGTCGCCCCGATCCACCTCGAGTTGGCGATCGATCCACGAATAGTTCGGCGTACGCTGCCAGGCACCATACGCCGGTAGGTCCGGTCCCAAGCCGCATTCTTCAAGGTGAATTCGTATCGCGTGTATCCCCCCAGGGTTTCGTCCGAACCCTCGCCCGTCAGAACGACGGTGACCCGCCCGAGCTTCGCCACGAAATACAGCGGAACGCTCGAAGGCCAAACGATGGGCTCGTCCTCATGCCAGATCGAAACGGCAAGCCCTCAAAGAAATCCTGCTAGCTGACGAGAACTTCGTGGTGAACTGAGTTCAGGTGCTTGGCAACGATGCGGGCGTAGGGTAGTTCGCTGTAAGCGCCCTCCGCGTATCCGACAGAGAAAGTCTCGACCGGGCTTTGGCGGATTTTGGTCATGAGCGCAGCGACCGTGCTGGAATCAACCCCGCCACTGAGAAAGAATCCGAGCGGCACGTCGCTTATCAAGTGACTCTCGACCGCCTGCTCCAGCTTCTCTCGATAACTCCGGATGTAGCAGGCTGCAGGCCAATCCGGCTGAGAGTGAGGTCGAGCCGCTTGGAAACATCCTGCCCGAGGCGGGCTCAAGTTCGTCCCAACTCATGCGGGATAGGCGGAACAATAGTCTACGCGCAGCTCGGGGCACAACCAGATTTTATCCTCAAGTTCCCGGTATACTCCAAGAGAGCAAAAACATTCTTGAGAGACGAAACTTAGGTAACCTTCAGCGCATTTTGGGAACTGGCATACTGCAATCTTGCTTGATTAAGTGCTCAGGAGCTCGAGAGTGGGTCTATCCATCAGCGTGTTTGGAATGGGGTACGTGGGATCAGTATCGGCCGCCTGCTTCACCGACTTAGGACACCGAGTGATCGGCGTGGATGTAAGCCCGCTGAAAGTAGAAGCGATGGCGGCCGGGCGTACGCCCATCGTGGAAGCCCGCATGGCCGAGTTGATTGAAAAAGGGCATCGCGCCGGGCTGCTCCATGCCACAACCAATCCGGAAGAAGCAGTCTGCAACTCTGATATCTCTTTCGTTTGTGTCGGTACCCCGAGCATGCGCAGTGGCAAGCTCGATCTGGGATACGTCGAGCGAGTCGTTCACCAGATTGGCAACGCTCTAAAGAAGAAAAATGTCCATCACCTTGTTGTTCTGCGGAGCACTGTGCTCCCGGGCACTACCGAATCGATGGTGATCCCGACGCTGGAGAAGGCGAGCGGGGCCCGTGCCGGCACCGCTTTCACCGTCTGCTACAACCCGGAGTTTATGCGCGAAGGCAGCGCCGTTGCCGATTTCATGCAGCCTCCTTACACCGTGCTTGGGGCGCAGCAAAGAGAACATCTGTCCACCGTCCGTGAACTCTACAGGAAAGTCTCCGGCCCCATGTTCGAGACCAGCATCCCTGTAGCGGAGATGGTCAAATACGTGTGCAATGCGTTCCATGCGGTGAAGATTGGGTTCGCCAACGAAATTGGAACACTCTGCAAAAGCCTTGATGTCGATGCCGAGGCGGTGACGAAGATTTACACCTCGGATACCAAACTGAATATTTCTCCGGCATATCTCTCTCCCGGATTCGCATTCGGCGGATCGTGCCTGCCCAAGGATTTGCGGGCGCTGAGCCATCGCGCCAAGGAGTTGGATGTGACTTTGCCTCTGCTGGAATCTATCCTTCCCAGCAACACCCTGCACATCGATCGTGCCGTGGAAGCCGTGCTGCGCAGCGGCAAACGGAAGATTGCTTTTCTGGGATTGAGCTTCAAACCCGGCACTGACGATCTGCGCGAGAGTCCGCAGGTGCAGATGATCAAGCGCTTGCTGGGCGAAGGATACCAAGTCCGT
>DATMOO010000194.1:0-5358 GCA_035568275.1 Candidatus Sulfotelmatobacter sp. | reverse complement strand
GCAGCGCGGTTCATCAAGCCCAACGACCGCCTTACTTCGTTCGAACGGCTGGAGATTTACAACCGGCAATATTGGTTCCGGTTGTTCTCGAGCATGACCGAGGATTTTCCGGGAGTGCGCTCGGTGCTCGGCGAAAAGCGTTTCGATGCGATGTGCAAGGCATACCTGATCGATTGCCCTTCGCGATCGTTCACGCTCCGCAATTTGGGCGCGAACCTGGAACCGTGGCTGCGTAAGCATCCGAAGTGGGCCGGAACCAAGCAGCAACTGGTGTTGGACATTGCGCGGCTGGAATGGGCGGACATTGAGGCGTTCGATGCGGCGGCGGTACCCGCGCTGCGCACCGAGGATCTGAGGGGAGTAAGCGGCGCAGGCTTACGATTGCAATTGCAACCGTACGTGCAGTTGCTCAGCTTTCACTATCCGGTCGACGATCTACTGCTGGCGATGCGCAAAGAAGAGGAAGACAAAGACTTCGCCAGCAACGCCTTCGAGGAACGCCGCCGCAAGCGAAAGCATGTGCGAGCGGTCGCCAAGCTGAAGCCCGGAGCGATATTCCTGGTGGTTCACCGAATCGATAATTCCGTATATTTCCGGCGCATCGAAGTGGAAGAATTCGCGGTATTAGCCGCACTGCGGCAAGGGAAGACCCTTGAGAAGGCCATCGACGCGGCATTCCGCAAGAGTGCAATCCCACCGGACGAACGAGCCGCTTCCGTGCAGCAATGGTTTCAGAATTGGGCCACGCTGGGATGGTTCCGCCGACCGGAGAACAAGCAAGCGGGTTCCTGAAACTCTTCCGCCGGTTGAGGCTCTTTACATTGAGATGAAAAACGTCTTCACGCAGTTCCGGCAGCTCTACGATCGATTCTTCGATCTCGTCGCTTATCTGCAATCCCCGTTTCTGCTGTTGGTGCGGCTGTATTGGGGCTGGCAACTGATTCAGAGTGGCTGGGGCAAGTTGCACCATTTGCCCAACGTCACGGACTTTTTCACGAGCCTCGGCCTGCCACTGCCCGCACAGACAGCGTTCGCCATTTCCTGCCTGGAATTTTTTGGCGGAATATTCCTCGCGATTGGTTTGCTCACGCGGCTCACGGCGCTGGCAATGACCATAAACCTGATCGTCGCGTACATCATCGCGGATCGCGAGGCGCTATTCTCGATTATCTCGGATCCCGACAAATTCTATGCGGCCGCCCCCTACACGTTCTTGATCGCTTCGTTGATCATCCTGATTTTTGGGTCGGGCAAGTTTGCGGTGGACGCGCTGCTCGGTTTCCGCAGCGGAACGTCGATCGTGCCGGCGGCGCGCTCGCTCGAAAGTTGAAAGATTACAGTTTGCTTGACGCCAGTGGTCGTCATTCCATGCCTTGTCTCGGGTTCCCTTCCCCATCGTCGCGTCGCATCGCTCGTTGCCTATTGGTTTTAGCGTTGGCTTGGATTCCGGTGGTGGCTTGTGCCAGGGCGGATGATATGACTTCGACACTGATCATTGGCGGATCGCGCATCGACGTGACCATCCAATCCGGCGAATGGAAACTATCGCAGGCTGATCTATTGCACTGGGTGCAGATGGCGGGGGAAGCCGTGGCCACATACTACGGCCGCTTTCCAGTTCCGCACCTGGAGCTTCGGATTGCGCCGTTTGACGGCCGCGGGGTATCGCACGGCATGACGTGGGGACGGGATGGCGGCGGATTGATCAAGATCGGTGTCGGAACGCAAACGATACCCGCGGGGCTGGCCCAAGACTGGATGTTGACTCACGAGATGGTGCACCTGGCGTTTCCATCGATGGCCGACGAGCACCATTGGATCGAAGAAGGAATTGCAACATATGTCGAGCCAATCGGTCGCATACAGGCTGGGCAAATGACCGCGCTACAGATGTGGACGGATTTAGCGCGCGACATGCGTAAGGGCGTACCGGATCCGGACGACAAGGGTCTCGACCACACGCACACGTGGGCGAGCACGTATTGGGGCGGGGCACTGTTCTGCTTCATGGCCGACGTGAGAATTCGAGAGCAGACGAACAATAAGAAGGGTCTGCAGGATGCGCTACGCGGAATCCTGAATGCCGGCGGGGATATTCGTTACGATTGGAAACTCGAAGATGCCTTGAAAGCTGGAGATCAGGCCACCGGAGTGCCGGTGTTGATTGGGCTCTACGGCAAGATGAAAGATCAGCCGATGCCAGTGGATCTTTCTGCTATGTGGAAGCAACTGGGCATCGATAGTGACGGCAAGACAGTGCACTTGAACGATGATGCTCCCCTGGCGGCTATTCGGCGGGCGATCACCAGTCCGGAGACAGCCAAGGCTGCGCAGTCAGGCCGCGCCTCACGGCCTTCGGCGGTTTATGCGGGGCGTTCTGCAAGGTCGTCCACACGGCCTGGTGGGTGATCATTATTGGTGAAAGGCGGCTGTTAGCCGCGCGCACTCCAATCCAAGAGGATGGCGACAGTCGTGGGGTGGAATGACTGGGGCATGCCTACCTGGAGTATGCCAACCTTCAGTATGCCAACACGGTTTCGCCGCGGTTGGCCATCTGTGTTTGGTGTCCTTTCGGTGACTCGTTCTTAGCTGGAAACGGCCTCACTGCGTCCTCGCCATCCCTTGCTAGACTGAATTGATAAGGAATGCGTCCCCGCGCATGAACCCGCACGAAACCGATCGCCGGCATTTTGAACGGCAGATTGCTTACGCTCGCCCGATCATCGTTCTGTTAGCGCTGATCGCGCTGCTGCAGCAGTCGGCGCCCGTGCACGCCAAGAGCTCGATCTCGTTTCTGATCGGGTATCTGGTGCTGTCGCTTTGCGCGGTGCTGTTCGAAAAAATTGTGCCCAGCCGCTCGTGGCACCTGCCGCTAATCTGCGATTTGGTGGCGTTGGGCTATTTCATGATCGTCAGCCCAACCATGGTGCCCGCATGGTTTCCGTATCTATTTGTTTGCTACGTCGCAGGTATTCGCTGGGGACTTAACTCCGCTTTCCCCCTCGCGGGGCTGCTCTCGCTGGAACTTGTGTTTCTCACGGTCGTTAAAGGAGAAATTCACTGGATCAGGATCGTCTCGTGGCTGGGTCTGGCTGGCGCTACCTTTGCCGCCGGAGCGGGCATCGCCTTCTTAGGAGACCGCAACCGCCTGTTCGCGGTGCAAAACGAATTCTTTTCGCGCATCACCAGCACCATGGAAGTCGATCAGGGCTTAGCGGAGTGCCTCCGGCTGTTCCTCGATGAGCTTACCCGCGCCTTCCAAGCTCGGGAGGCGCTGCTCGTCTATCGTGATACCGATCTCGAGCGTATCTTTCTGTGGCGCCACAAGGCGGGTGAGGGCGACCGCCTGATGCCCGACAATCTCCCGCTGACCCGCGCGGATGGCCTGCTACTCGACGACGCCGACGCGAGCATCTGCTGGAACAGCCTTGTGGGGGCGGGGTCAGGTTTCGGCTGGGACCGCCGGGATGGCCGCTCGCTTAAGTCGCTCCCGCGCCTTCCCGGGCCCACGCAGCAGCTATTGGGCCTGAAGTCCATGATGACGGTAACGTTCGACCAGAGCAGTCAGCCGGTCGGGCGCCTCTTTCTGCTCAATGGCCGCAACCGCTTCACCCGAGACGACTTAGCCTGGTTTGAGCGCATTTCGCGTCACATCGGCCCGTCTCTCGAGAACGTCTTCCTGTTACGCCACCTGCGCGCCCGCGCCATCGAAAGCGAGCGCAGCCGTATCTCCCGCGACCTCCACGACGGCATCCTTCAGACCCTGCTCAGCTTTGAGATCCAGCTGGACGTGCTCCGCCGCCAAGTGGGGGTGACACCGGAGCAGGCCTCCGCCAGCCTGGCTTTGCTACAGCAGACGGTCAAGGGCGAGTCCGCGGAGCTCCGACGAATGGTGACTGATATGCGCCCGGTCCGCGTGCAGAGCGCCGACCTGGTCGATCTAATGATTGGTTTCGCCGAACGTTTCCGTAACGAATCGACGCTGGCTCTGGATTTACTGATCGATTCCGTCGAGGTGCAGGCCCCGGACCGGGTCTGCCGGGAACTGTTCCAGATATACAGGGAAGCACTCAACAACATAAAAAAGCATGCTAAGGCTTCCCATGTCGTGGTAAAACTGTCGCAGGACGACAGCCGACTCGTTTTAGTGGTTGACGATAACGGCGAAGGGTTTAGCTTCGCGGGACGGTTCACAGGCGATGAGTTAGACCGTCTGCGGCTTGGTCCTATCTCCATCAAGGAGCGTACGCGTACCGTGGGGGGCGTGTTGACCGTGGAGTCGAATCCTGGCCACGGAGCGCGTCTGTCTATCGAGATTCCGCTCGGCTAATGGCCAAACCAAAACAACAAATACGGGTCCTCCTCGCGGATGACCATGCGATTTTCCGCGACGGCTTGCGCAAACTGCTTGGTGCTGACGAGGATATCGTCATCGTCGGTGAAGCTCAGAACGGTGCGGAGTGCATCAAGCTGCTCGCGAAGCTGAAGCCGGATATTCTGTTGCTCGATCTGCGCATGCCGGATAAAGACGGGCTTGCCGTGCTCGAAGAAGTAAACTTCGACACGATACCGACGCGCGTTGTAGTACTCACAGCCGCAGAAGACGATCGCGACGTGGTGCGCGCCATGCGTCTCGGCGCTCGCGGAGTCGTGCTGAAGCAATCCGCAACCGACCTGCTAGTGAAAAGCATTCACCGCGTGTTCGCCGGTGAGATCTGGCTCGATAACCGCATGACGTCAGAAGTCATGAAAGCGTTCTCGAAGTCTTCGGAATCCGGCCCGCGCCGCGAAAAGCCGCTGCTCAGCGACCGCGAAAAAGAGATCGTGCAGCTCGTTGCCCAGGGATTCCGCAATAAGGAAATCGGCGAGAAGCTCTTTATCAGCGAGCAAACCGTGAAGAATCACCTTCACAACATCTTCGACAAATTGGGCGTCTCGGACCGCCTTGAACTCGCCCTCTACGCCATCCACCACCGCCTGATCGACCAAACGTAGCTACGCCCTTCTCTCGAAATTCGCTTCGTGGAACATTTCGGAATCGGTGTTTCTTGATTTTTGGGTTACTGTGGTTAAAGCTGATCATCACGAAGTAGAAAGACAAGTGCGATCCATATTTTTTGCACAAGGATTGCGCAGCTCATACTCTGAAAAAACTAGGTTTGTCCCGAATAAATGAAGGCTTGCGGTCTGAACGGCCTTGCGTCAATTTTCCAGGTGAGCAACAAGTCTTGTGTTTATAGTAGGTTAACGGGCTGCAGGACGTGACCGAGTACTGCTCTCGACGGCGCCGGTTCTGGTACATCCGTACTTTCAAAGCTTAAATCGATTTTGTATCCGCAGTCCTATTGTCCCTTTGCT
>DATMOO010000193.1:0-15120 GCA_035568275.1 Candidatus Sulfotelmatobacter sp. | reverse complement strand
CGGCATATTGTCCGTTGAGCAGGAGCACTGCCTAGAGGAGTTCCACATGAAGAAGATTCTGACACATTACGGAGTGTGCGCGCTTGCGGTCGCTCTGATGGTGCCGTTGGCGCAGGCGCAGCCGGCAGGAATACAGGCCGCTTTTGGAAAAGATGCCGGAACGCTTTCCGACAAATTCACCGGACTCGCGCGCGTTATGTCGGGTAAGTACGACTGGAAGCCCGGCCAGGGCGTTCGCTCCGTCGGCGACGTCTTCAACCTGATCGTTAAAGAGAACGGCCTGCTCGCCAGCGTGCTTTCGGGCACACCGAATACGGCGGCACCGCCCACGCCCATCACCGATCCGGAAAAATTGCAGGAAGCTCTAAAGGCTTCTTACCTCAATCTGCAAAAAGCGATTACAGGACTTTCCGACAACGACCTGCAGACGACGGTGAAATTGTTCGGAAGAGACTGGACGAAGCAGGACGCGCTGATGCACATTCTCGCAGATCAACACGAGCATCTGGGGCAGTCGATTGCATACGCGCGCAGCAACGGTGTGGTTCCGCCCTGGTCTAAGTAGGAGCGCGGCGCGGAAAGTTCGCGTCGTCTAGGAAGGGGTATCGATGACATTCAACTGCTGGAAATTCAAAGGCTGGAAATCCACGCGATGCAGTGTTTGCGCCATTGCCCTGCTTTCTTTCACCGCCGGATCGCTCATTACTGCCCGCCTTGCTCACATTGACCACGTGAGCGCCGACAGCAATCGCGTCTTCGAGCTTCGCATTTATCACACTGTACCGGGCAAATTGCCAGCACTGGAATCGCGGTTTCAAGACATCTATTCAAAGCTGTTAGCCAAACACGATCTGCAGGTCGTGGGTTACTGGGTGCCTGAGGGGACAGCCGATTGGGACAACACATTCGTCTACCTCTTGGCACATTCCAGCCGGGAGGAATCAAAAAAGAACTGGGACGCGATGCTGGCCGATCCGGAGGTTCAAGAGGCAATCAAATTCGAACAGGCCAACAAGTTGGTGGAAAAGATAGACCGAACGTACATGCGGTCGACGGATTTTTCGCCGATGAAGTAGTGTCGAATTTCGCGGGATTCGATTCGTCAGTCGACTCGAGGCCGGAACCCTCCCGAGAGGAGCGTCTTCATGGAGACATTACTTCAGGATATTCGCTATGGTTTGCGCATGCTGGTCAAGAAGCCCACATTCACGATCGTGGCTGTCCTGACGCTGGCTCTGGGCGTGGGAGCCAACACGGCCATTTTCAGCATCGTGAATGCCGTTTTGCTGCGTTCTCTCCCCTACCCCGATCCCGATCGTTTGGTACGAATCTTCTTTAACGAGCCCGGCGTAGGATTGCGGGACGTTAGGTTTTCCCAGCCCGAACTGGATGACCTGCAGACGCGATCGGGTGTATTTGAAGATGTGAGCCCAATCTTCGAGGGTAGCGAGGATGTGACCGGCGCCGGACAGCCCGAGCGTGTCGAGGGCGTCAATGGCAGTTTCAGTTACTTTTCCATGCTGGGTGTGACCCCGCAAATTGGACGGTTGTTTGGCCCGCAGGACTTCGTGCCTGGTGCCTCTCCGGAGGCCGTGATCAGCGATGGCCTGTGGCGCCGTGCCTATGGCGCCGATCCGAAGGTTCTCGGCCGCACCATCCGGATCGACAACGATCCCCTTACAATTATTGGGGTTCTGCCACACGGATTTCGCCATCCTGGACCGACGACTTCCGGCGACGCGGAAGTGTTTGGCGCCTTCGGATTCAGCGCTGATCCCTTTCCTCCGCCAATGCGTGGTACCCGAATTTTAGTATCTGGAATCGGACGACTTAAGCCTGGCCTGACACTGGCGCAAGCTCAGGCGCGGCTCACTGCCATGGCCGCCCAATTGCGCCACGACTTTCCCACCGATTATCCGCCGCTGGCACAATGGACAATTGAGATTCAACCATTGCAAGAAACTTTGGTGGGCAAGGTTCGGCCTATGCTGCTCGTGTTACTGGGTGCGGTAATCCTGATCGTTTTCATCGTATCGTTGAACATTGCCAATCTCCTCCTGGCGCGCGCTTCGGGGCGACAACAAGAGATGGCGGTGCGGTCAGCGCTGGGGGCGAGCCGCGGGCGCATGGTTCGCCAGATGCTGACCGAGTCCATGCTGCTGTCTCTCACCGGCGGAATCGCGGGAATCGTAACCGCAGTGGGTACTTTGGGTTTCATCCTGCGCTTTGTGCCATCGAACGTTCCCCGGCTCAACGAAATACGAATCGACTGGGTGGTGCTGGCGTTCGCTCTGCTGATTTCCATTCTCACCGGCTTAATTTTTGGACTTGCTCCAGCGCTTCATTCGGCAAAAGTCGCTCTATCCTCGGCGATTCGTGAAGGCGGTCGCGGGTCCGGCTACAGCACGAAGACCGGCCGATTGCGGGATATTCTAATCGTCTCTGAACTGGCATTCGCCGTCATGCTGATGGTGGGAGCCGGCTTGCTGCTGCGTACGCTGCGGGATCTGTTGCAGGAAAATCCAGGCTTTAATCCAACTCAAGTTGTCACGGCAAACCTGCAGCTTCCGAATCCCAACGAATCGGAGCAGGATCCGTATCTCGATATTCCCCGCAGAGCCACCTTTGATCGTGAGTTGCTGCGGCGCATGAAGGCAATTCCGGGAGTGGAACTCGCCGCGATCACCTCAGCTCTACCGACCACCAATACCAACCCCAACGCGGTCGGTGGCGTAGACATTGAAGGCTTCGCGATTGAAGATAGACCGGTCGAGTCGTCGCAGCACCTGAGCGCCGAGAGAATTCGGATAAGCTCCGATTATTTTAAGGTGTTACAGACGACGCTCCTGCGCGGCCGCTCATTCACCGAGGGCAATGAAGACGGCAAACCGTTGGTAGCCATCGTTGATGAAAGCACCGCTCGTAAATATTGGCCGGGCCAAGATCCGCTGGGCCGCCGAGTTCGGTTCGCACGAGACGCTACCAAGCCATGGGCGACCGTCGTGGGTATTGTTAAGGATATCAAGAGTGACGGACTTGACATCGATGGCGTTCCACACATCTATGTTTCGACCTATCAAGACAACGGCAAGGAACTGAGCGTGGTGTTGCGGACGTCTCTGCCCGCGACCCAGCTCGAACCACAGATTCGGCATGAAATCCAGAGCATTGATTCCGGCTTGCCGGTATTCAATGTTTCTTCGATGAACGACGTCCTTGATCGGTCACTGGCTTCACGCCGTTTTTCTGCCGATCTGGTGGGCGGATTTGCTGGACTGGCGGTGCTTCTGGCCTCCATCGGAATTTACGGCTTGTTGGCTTATATCGTCGGTCAAAGATCGCGCGAGATCGGTATCCGCATGGCCCTGGGGGCGCGACGAGAAGACATTCTGAGAATGTTCTTACGCAAGGGGGTGGCGCTTGCTGGCATGGGCATTGTTGCCGGAGTGGCCTTTTCTGCATCCACTGCGTCCATGATGGCAAGTCTGCTCTATGGTGTTCGCCCCCATGATCCGGCTGTGTTTCTGATCGTGCCTCTCCTTTTACTTGCGGTGGCCGCGCTGGCGAGCTATCTCCCAGCACGCCGCGCGACGAAAGTGAATCCGATGATTGCCCTTCGTGATGCATGAACTCACCGGTTTAGGGCCCGTTCGTCAATGGCAGGAAATCTTGATGCCATCTTTTACTTAGCGGGAACGCGCCTCTATACCTAGGTTTATCGTGGTTTGTGTTCGATTTCTGGAAATCATCCAGAGAATCCTTGAAATCCACCACAGAGGTTCATAATGTGCTGTGAAACTGCGAGCATTGTCACAACTTGGAGCCTCATGCCATCGCAGTGATAGTTAAGTCAGCGGCGGATGCGATCTCCCAGCCGTTTGAATACTCGCGAGTGAGATATGCCGGAGAACAGATACAGACACCGGGTTACAGATTGGCCTGTTCAACTGCCCATGTCACGGTTTGATTTGCGGCCACCCTTCGTTGGCACTCTCCAGTTGGGCACGAGGCCGTGATCCGTTTGTGATCCGTTAGCACTGTTTACCATTGCCTTCCACTGCTTGAACGGTGCCCGCCGTGTTCTCTATGTTGTTGAAACTACCTCTGCCCCAAAATTCGAATCCCATAGCGCCCACCATCTTCTAACTGTTCGTTCCGGAGACATGGGTAACAGAACGTTCCAGAGACATAGGTTAACGAGGCAGATCTGACTGTCAGCACTCCGACAGTCAGCGAGGAAGTCTCCCCGGACACTCCCATCAGCGCTTACATCTAGGAGCTTCGGGTGCCCAGGAACCGATAGCCGACTCCCGCAACCGTGACGATCAATTCCGGGCGCTTGGGGTTCTGCTCCAGTTTTTCGCGGAGACTCGAGACGTGCATATCCACCGTGCGGGTTAAGGTGTTTTCTGCATAGCCCCAGATGGACCGCAAGAGTTCGCTGCGCGGCAGCGTACTTCCGGCGCGCTCTATGAAATAGCGCAAGAGCTGAAACTCACGTGCCGAGAGGGAGACTGGTGTACCATCGCGGGTAACTGTGGCACGGCCCACGTCGACTTGAATCGGTCCAAACTGATGAACGCCGTGTCCTGAACGAACCGGCACTCTCCTCAGAAGCACTTCGATTCTGGCAATCAACTCCGCAGCCTTAAACGGCTTGGTGACGTAATCGTCCGCACCGAGTTTTAAGCCAATCACTTTGTCGGTGGTTTGATGTCGGGCGGTCAGGAACAAGACCGGAGTTGCCAATCCCGCCTGTCGAACATCTCGACAGATATCGAATCCACTGCGGTCCGGCAGCATGACGTCGAGAATGATGAGGTCGAAAGGTTGAGTCGTGGCTTTCTCAAATCCTGTTGTTCCGTCACTGGCCGTATCTACGACGTAACCTTCGCCGCGAAGGCGTACGCTAAGGTTCGATAACAGGGCTTCTTCGTCTTCGATTAGTAGAATGCTTGCTTTTATATGCGATCTCCTATTTTGGAATCCTGTGAAAACTGCACATCGGCTAATTCGTGGCCTGCGACCGGCAATGAGATGGTGAATACCGTTCCAACGCCCACTTGGCTGGAAACGGCCAGGGTTCCTCCGAACGCTTCGGCACTGCGCTTGGCAATAGAAAGTCCCAAACCGGTGCCCTTGATACGAGCGGTTACCACCTCAGGACTGCGAAAGAACGGTTCGAAAATGTGCGGCAAGTCGGAATCATGGATGCCCATTCCGTGGTCGTGAACCCTGAGTTGGATTTGACGGCTGCGTTCGTCGATCCCGGCTGAGACACGGACCCATCGATTCCCATTACTATATTTGACGGCATTTACAATCAGATTTTGCACGCACTGCGAAAGCACGGAAAAGTCGCCGACAACGGGCGGAAGGCCAGATTGAATCTGTCGTTCTACGATAAATCCTTTTTCCTGCAGCAGGCTCGTCGTGGAGCGAAGCGCGTCGTCAACGACTTCGTCGATGCGAAGGTTTCCTAAGGGATGCAGTTGGTTGGATTCTGCTGTCGAGGCGAATGACAGCACCTGATCTACGAGGTTTCCTAGCTGCGTCGCTTGATCCGTGATAAGCGTACTTGTTTGGATGATGTCGTCCCGCTTTGTAACGAATCCGTCGCGGAGATTTTCAGCCGCGCTTAGAACCGCCGCGATGGGGGTCCGCAATTCATGCGACACAGAGGCTACGAAATCCATCTGCAACTTTGCAAGCTGTACTGCACTGCGCATCCTGATCTTCTGGAATCCCCAAATCGCGACACTTCCAAGGAGCAAACCGAGGCCAAGGGCCGTGAGTAATCTTATGGTCGAGGCAGTGGATAATTTTCGAACAGTAGCGAGTTGCAGGGACGCCTGTTCATCATAGATCTCCTTGATCTGTCCCAGATCCTGGCGAACGCGCTCAAACTGTGGAACTCCTCGAGTCAAATCGACTTGTACTGCTTCTTTGACACTGCTTTCCAGGATTCGGCCCAGGACGTCATCACGAACCTGAAGGTAAGCCTGCCAATCGTCGGCCAAATGTCGCCCAGCTTGGGTTTCCTTGGGAGTTCGTGCTCCCGCTAAATACTCCTTGATCCCCTGGGTTACTAAGCGATCCGCTTCGCGGGACTGCTCGGCATATTCCACTTGCAGATTGCCGTCGTTAGTGGTCAACGCATAAAGCGTGCTGCGGCGGGTCTCCTGCGCATGGTACTGCAAGTCTCCAAACTTCAGCAGGCCTTGCACAGACCCGCTGTACATCTTCTGCACGGTTTCAGAAGACCTGGTCAAATCGCGGATTATGAACGCGCCCACACCGGCTTCAGCCAGTAGCAGGGATAGCAATAAAATCGCGGGTACGTGGCGCGAAATTATCCTCTGCACTGGCGCAGCGACTCGTCGCACCACAGACTTCCTTCGCTGTGGCATGCCGTCCCAGTACTCACTTCCGCGAGCGCTCATCGATCGGGAGTCGATAGTCCTCCTCCTCGGGCAGTAAGCCGTCAATACGAACTACTTTCACAGAATCGTCCACATCCCTTGCCCGCAAATAACCGATGGCTCCCGGAGCGTTGAACACGAACTTTCGCAGAATCTCCGGTGACGCCAGGGTTTTCGGTGCGACAAAGACGTCGCCTCTGAACATTCCCCGTAACACATGATCTTGATATCCGTCTTCATCCATTCGGTAGACGAGCCGGAGCACGGTTTGACGCTCCGGTTGTCCATAGTTGAGCATGACGACCGCAATGCGATGCCCGTTGGGCCAGTGGCTCCGATCTCCCATAAAGATTTTTCGCAGTTCACCGAACGAGAGATTATCGATCGGGTTTGAGCGGTTCACGACGATTGCGAGGGATTGGCTAGGGTTGTTGCGCGAAGCGTGCACAACCGAATGAGAGGTCAAGACAACGCACAGCGCCACCACCAAAGGCGCTAACGATATTCGTTGGATCGACACTCCTGTTCGCATTCTCATTCTCTAGAACTTGAAATCGACTTGCATTCCGACTGCGTTGGGCGCGCACATCTGCAACTGTGGGCAGGTCTGTCCGTCAATCCCTGGCTGCCGCCGGAGCAACGTATGATCGTACTGTAACTTAAGAGCTACGGATGCGGTAGGATCAAAGCGAATTCCGACCGATGGGCCCGTCCGGAGTCCAACCTGAGGAAATACCGGTTCTTGGCTCGACGCGTTTATGTACTGATAGCGCAGGTAGGGCCGGTACATTCCGAATCGTTCTGAGATCTGCGAGTAAAAGGCTGGCGTGTCAAAAACATGCTGCCCCCTCGGAGCGTGACGAATCATCAAGGCCTCATTGAGCCATTCAAATTTCGAACGGATCATGACCGCATACGCGTCCATGATCGTTTCATCAATTCTAGGAGAGGTGATCGTCGAGAGTACATCGTGGTAAGCGGAAAAGCCTACTTGCAGTCCGGGGATACTGTCGGGACGAGCGAATAAGGCGACGTTAACGGATTTCCGGCTGTTGTCGTCCACATAGTTTTGTACAGGTTCTACTAAAGGATCGGAGCTGCGCCCGTTGCCCACCTGAGCCACGTAATTGAGTCCCAACTTTCCCGAAGGTATCTGCCCGGAAGCCTCCAGTCCCACGATATGAATCGGCAAAATTCCGCCCTCATCCTCGTATTCGAAAACATAGGGCCGCTGGGTCGCCGTCTGAAACCAGGCGGCGTGATGATAAGCGGTGTTGTAGTACCCAATCGCGGTGTGGTAACGTCCCGCCGCAAGTTTGAAGTAGTCATTCTGGGAGTATTCCAGAAGGACCCGCTCGGGAACCGCCTGAAATGTATTGTCTTGCTGCACCTCAAAGACAAGTTCCGTCAGAAATTTGAACCTCTCCGACAGGTTGGAGGTGATGAAAAGATTTATTTGTCCAATGCTGAACGACGTTGTCTGCCCGTTCTGCGTGCCACCGTATAGCCCAAAATCTCCGAATCCACGGATGTTGAGCAAGGTCTTGCTCACATCCATGTGTTCGTTCATCTCATCCTGCCGTTCCGGATCTGCGACTACCGACTGTTTCGAATCGGATGAGATAGCGTTCGAAAATGATGAAATAGCCTTCGCAGATGAGGCTTGAGGACTGAGCGATGCAGCAGCTTCAGTCGTACGGCCCGTTTGATCGACGGCTAGTTTTTCATTCCGTGCATCTGGTTTGGGATCTCCAGCCGGCTGTGCTTTCTCCAGTTGCGCGAGGCGCTCACTCATCTGTTTTTGGCTCGCTTCCAGTTGGCTGATTCGCTCGAGCAGGAGTTGCATGGTCTGCGGATCCGTGGGTGTACTCACATCGGATTGTTGGCAAAAGAGAATCGTGGGGACCAGCAGAAACGAGCTCGCCACCAGAATTTTCGGACTCCTCGTAAGCAGAACTCTTCTGAGCAGAAGAATAAGATATGGGAACATGGGTGATCTCCCCCCGGCGATCAAACCGCTCTTAATCATAATCGCGAAACAGAACCATTCGTTAAACGCCAGCGGGCTGGTTGCGAAATTCTTCTCTTGCAATAGCTCCGGAAATCAATAAGTTAACGACGCCCTGGCCCTCTTGTCATGGAAGTCATGGGAGTTCTTCCACCGAAGAGGCTGGATACACGTTCAGCAGTATTTACGCACATTCATCGAAGTTCGCAGAGTAATTCGTCCGTTGCCACTGTCTAAAGCCGCTCTCCCTTCGTGTTTTCCTGTAATCAAATTCTGCTCGATGTAAAAACTGTAAATTACCCGTCACATCGTGAAGGTTATTGCGCGTCCGCAAGTTAGCGCCAAACCTTCGACCGTAAAGTCACTCCCGAACGTCGGTGTTTCCCCCACGCTTCGTTCCCAGCGGCGCTGGGTGTATCCGCCAACCAAAACAACGGAGGCTGCGAGCCATGAGAAGGCCGTATCAGCTTTGGTCACTAGTTGCTCTCATTTGCCTTGCGACAGTAGCCGCGAGTGCACAGTCTTTTCGGGTGCAATGCCCAACCAGCACCATCACTCACCCCGACCCGACCAACGGCGGGGTGGTCAATAGTTCGGAGCCTGCGTACAACGGGCCGACACAGTTTACGACCAACAAAGACGGATATGTGTCGCCAACGGCGGGTACTGTGAACGGCGCCATCAAGTGCCAGCAGATCTCTGGCGGTGACGGATTGATGACCGAGGCCGACGGCACGCAGACGTTCATGTTCTCCTTCGGCCCGCTCTCGGGGCTTGCGGACATCGCGGCCGGCCTGCCGGGTACGCAGTTCCCCAATCTGTTTAACACGCCGTATCCGGGGACGCTGGTGCGCGGTGACCCCGCCACGACCGATGGTGCGGCAAGCGGCGCTTCACCGGGCACGGGTTTGCCTCCCCTTGCGCCGTTTACGTGGAACGGCGCGGTGGGTCTGGCCCCCGACATCCCGAACATCGTAACCGTAAGCGACATCATCGCGGGCCCTCTTACCAGCCCCCTCGCTGCCCCTCACTGCGCCCCAGGCGGCGCGGCGTCCGCCAACACGGTAACGGTTTTTACGGACTCGCCGCTGGGCGTTTCCGTGGGATCACAGATCGTCATCGCAAACGATGCTCATTCCGCCGGGATCGGGGGTACCCCCACGCCGATGGGCCTTCTGGGCACTTACACTGTTACCTGTGTAGATAACGGCGGTCTGGCTCCTGACTTGGTCGTCGATGGGGGCGGTTTCAACGGCTTTGCCTTCCAGTACAGCGATCCAGCCGGCGCAGGGCTGTCCAACGTCGGCAACGACAACGCCGGCACCGCCGCGGCGGTTGCTCCGGCGAACGATGGACACGTGGATCCCCGCCCCATCATCGATGTGGGCGTGATGAACGGCAACATTCCGGCGCCCCTGGCTGCGTTTGACGAGGACGACGAATTCTTCCTGACCCTTACCAACGTGGGCATGATTATGCGCCCAGACCTGTTTGAGCAGCACACCGTCCACTTCCACGGCTACCCCAACGCTTCCTCGTTCTACGATGGCGTGCCCGACGCCTCGGTGGCCATCAACATCGGCGCCAGCTTCACCTATTACTATCTCGCACCGGATGCGGGCACGTACTTCTGGCACTGCCACATCACCCCGCCCGAACACTTGCAGATGGGCATGGTGGGCCAGCTCTATGTGCGGCCGCGGCAGGACCGTGTGCCGAGCGGCGGCAACCTCTATACCTATCTCGGGTACCAGAATGGGATCTCCGAGCCCTCAACGAATCCCGTCGCGGACCTGCGCACGGCATGCAGCCCCGCTGCGGATATCCTGTGCTCTGCCACCATGCCGGCCATCAACACCGGCGCCACGCAAGGCCTCGACAAACTGGGCAACCCCCAAAAGTACGTCTACAACGACGGCGACGGCTCGACGGCGTATGACACCGAGTACCCCATCCAGATGCACGGCTTTGACCCCAATTTCCACTTTGTCGGCATGACCTTCAACCCGGAAATGTTTGTGGACATGAAGGACAAATACTTCCTGCTCAACGGGCGGAGCTACCCCGACACGGTCGCGGCCGGGCCACAGGCCACGGTGTCGACCGATGGCCAGATGCACTACTCGCAGCCGATGCCGGCCCTCATTAACATTCCGGTGGGCGGCAAGGCGTCGCTGCGCCTCGTAAACCTGTCCGTCTCGGAATATCACACGCTGCAGTCCTTGGGGGTGCCGATGAAGGTGGTCGGATGGAACGCCAAGCTCTTGCGGGACCAGGCGGGAAACAATACCGAATACTACACGAACTCGATCACGCTGGGCGGCGGGGAATCGCTCGACGTAATACTGGATGCGACCAATACCCCAGTGGGCACCTACTATCTCTACTCGCCCAATCTGGACCACCTGTCGAATGACGCCGAAAATTTCGGCGGGATGATGACGGAAGTACATGTCTGCAACAGTGTGACGGGCGGCAACACATATGGGAACACCTGTAATTAGGAGCGCGGCAATGAGGGAGATGACAATGAAAAAGGCGATCTCGAACACCGGGCGGTTTCTGGCCCCGATAGCTCTCTTGATGTGGCTTGCGGCCACAGCTTTTGCTGCGGCTCCCGGCATCACCGGGACCACCTTTAACCTGACGGCCCAGCAAGCCTATCTCAACCAGCCAGACGGCGAGGCGATTTACTCCTGGGGTTACGGCTGCGCGACTGCGCCGGCGGGCTTTGCGCCGACCTTGCCCAACCAGACCTGCCCCTCGATGCAGGTGCCTGGGCCCACACTGATCGTGCACGAAGGGACGACGACGGCGCCGGTCACGATCACCGTCAACCTGACCAATAACCTGCCCACGGCGGCCGGTAACACCTCGATCCTGTTTCCGGGCCTCAACGTGACCACCAACTGTCCTTCGTCCACTACAACTGGGGCGCCTCAACAGGGATTGTTGACCTGTGAAGCAGTTCCCGGGAGCACGGTGACCTATACGATCACCAATCCCACGCCTGGGACGCACGCGTATTACAGCGGCACGCAAGGCGACCTCCAGATCGAGATGGGCCTGTATGGCGCCATCATTGTCCTTCCGGCGGCCGTTCCGGCCAACTGCACAAGCGGCTACCATGCCGCGAACCTGGTCGCGCAAAGCGCACAAAGTCTTGCACATCCGGGAGTCGTAGAAGGCGATTTCCGCTTGTCGCAGGCTGCCTACGACCACCCGGCAAGCTGCTACGACCGGGAATATTTGTTTCAGTGGGCCGAGATGGATACCAGGATTCACCGCCAGGCGCAGGCGCAGGTGGCGGCGCGGGCCAACTGCACGGCCGGCAGCATGGGATGCAGCCTTGACGTTCAGACGGAGCCCTACCATCCAGCGTATTTTCTGATCAACGGACGCTCCATGCCCGACCTTATGGACCCCAACTTTGCCGGAGAGTATCCGCACCAGCCCTACAACGGCAACCCGCACATGCATCCGGGTGAACTGACCTTGATCCGCACCATCGGGCAGGGTCGCTGGCAACACCCGTTTCACGAGCACGCCAACCACGTGCGCATCCTGGCCCGCGACGGGAACTTGATTCTGAGCAGCTCCACCACCCCCATCACCTATGAGTCGGTTCCGGGAGACTCAGGCGCTACGGCCGGACGCCCGCTTGCCGGGCAACTGATGTTCAACACGGACACGACTCCGGGCGAGGCGTTCGACGGGATCTTCTACTTTACCGGCCGGGGATTGAACTGGGACCCGTACGGTCACCATCCCGTGTCCAGTACGAACGACCCGCTGGCCACGCTTGGCTGTACTGCGGACGCCAACGGCTACAACACAGGCGACCCTACGGCGGTTAACTTCTTTGAGTGGTGCCAGGACCACAACAAGCCGGTGCAAGTGGCACCCTTCGGTGATGTGGCGGCGGGCGGCCCGGCAACGCTTCCCGATCCGAATGTGTTTACCAACGGCCAATGGTACGGCGGTACTCCCTACTTAGGTCCGGATGCAAGCCTGCGCGCGTCGATGCAGACCTGCGCGGCTAATCCTTACGGCACTCCCAACCCCCCGAACGCCAATTGCACCACGTTGCTTCCGTCCAACACCCAGGCCAACCCGGCTAACGAGCGCGGTTGGGCGTTCATGTGGCACTCGCATAACGAGCGCGAGATTACGACCAACAACGTTTTCCCCGGCGGCATGCTGATGATGATGCTGGTCGATTCCCGGGAGTTTGTGATCGACGAGAGTCAGTGACGACTTTGTGTGAGCTGGGGGCAGGTCACGCGCCTGCCCTCAGGCGAACCCCGGAAGGGTTCGCGACGCTCGCCAGAAGCAGCAAGAAGATGACAATTCAGGTTTTGCGTCCACAGCGGACCGACAACGAGAGGCCAAAAATGATCCGGATCAATGATTTGAAATTCAAAGCGACGCTGAAGGCGGCAGTCATCGTGGGCGGTTTCCTTCTCTTCGCCGCGGCCATGGGCTTCGGCCAGCAGCAGGTCAATTTGACCGCAGGGCCGACGACGCTGCCGCTGCCCGACGGCACAGTGGTGCCGATGTGGGGTTACAACTGCGGAGCGCTCGCGTCTGGCGCCACCGCGACCTGCGCCGCCCTGAATCCAAAGGCGGTTACAACTGCCGCCTCAGCGACCGCTGGCGCCGTGATGAATGCCTGGTCCCCCGTCGTTATCACTGTCCCCAGCGGTCAGGGTCTGACCATCAACCTGACGAACAGCCTCTCGTTCACGCCCACTACCCCCGCTGGGAGCACGGCGAATACTATCCCCACATCAATCGTGATTGTGGGACAGATGGGCGGCGGTCTCGGCACCGTGCGAACGACCACGCCGAGCCCCAGCCACGCCACCGCGCAGGATTGCCCTACCTGGTTTATCGCCGCCAATCCGCCGGGTACCCCATGCACCGCTCCGACGCCGCTCGTTACCGTTGGCACGCCGCCTGCCCAGGGACCACGTGTGCAGTCCATGGCCACCGAAGTCTTAGCCGGGGCGACCACCCCACTGACCTGGAGCAGCCTCAAGCCGGGCACCTATCTGCTCGAGTCGGGCACGCATCCTTCTATTCAGGTGCCCATGGGCCTGATTGGCGTACTGGTGGTCACCACCGCGCCCAGCGCGACCTCAGCAACTGGTACCGCCTACCCCGCTGTGGGCACTACTCTGGCGGTTTCCTACAACGCAGAGCTTCCACTGGAATTTAGCGAAATTGACCCGGTGCAAAACAAGGCTGTCAACACGGCCGTCAACACGGCCGGTTTCAACGAGACGAAGGTATGGGACGGGCATCTGGGAGCCTGCGGCGATCCCAATGCAGGCGCGGGGGTGGCGAACACCTGCTATCCGCCTGCGGTGAATTACACGCCTTTCTATTACCTCATTAACGGGCTCGCGTTCAGCAAGAACCTCCCCGGGAATTCGCTGTTCCCGGCAGTGCCTGGCACGGCAGCATCTCCGGTAACCGGCACAGTTCTGGTGCGTCTGGTCAATGCTGGCTTGCGCATGCACGTGCCCTCGATCGTCGGCTCGCTAACACCGGGCTTTACCGGCGCAGGCGTGGCTACAACTTTGACGAATCCGGTCAGTGGATTCACCCTGATCGCAGAAGACGGGAATCCCGTTCCGAACCTGTCTGCTCCCCGCGTGCAGACTGACGTATTTATGGCGGCGGGCAAGACTTTCGACGTGATGATCAATGCGCCGGCCCCTGGATCGACCGCGCCGGCCCTGCCCATCTACGACCGCGAGTTGAGCCTTTCGGGCAATTCGTCGGTGCGTGATGCCGGAATGTTGGCGTACATTGGCGTCAATGGCGCGGCACTCCCGGTTACATCGAGCACGGGCGTATTCGCGACGGCGGTAGCCAACCCGGATACCTACCAGTCCCTCGTCGCGGGTCAGCCGTTCAGCGTCTCCGATCCGTCGAGGGGCGTGATCGCCAACGACGTGAATGTCTATGGCGTTTCGCTTCTCACGCTGCCAGGTAACGGCACGCTGAGTTGCCCCCTCCCAGGGAGCCCTGCCACAGGACAGTCCATTTGCGCGAATGGCACCTTCACATGGACTCCCATCGGGACAGCCACCTCAGACACCTTCACCTATTGCGCCAACAACGGATTTGTTGCGGCGACGACTACTACGACGGCGAGTTGTACTACCACCTCTGCTAAGGTCACCCTGGGCGCGAACACCGACGTCGGCGGTATTACCTGTACACCCCCCAATCCAGCGTTTACGGCGAAAATAGCTACTTACCTGAAAGAACCGTCACCCGGCGTCCTGGCGTTTTGTCATGATTCATCGGGCTATCCTCTTTCGGTGGTCACGACAGGTACTGGTGCTCCGACTCTGACGAGCGGATCGCTTGTTACGATGGATCGGATGGGCGGCTTTGTCGCGACGGCAAGTGGGAGCACAACCTCCGCCACCTTGAACGTCACGGTGAAGAACTCTCAAGGCACGAGCGCCTCCGAGAGCCTGAACATCACCTTCCCGACCCCCAACGGTCCCACGGTAAACGTCGTCGATGCCCTGGCTTTCAATAACTGCAATGGGAACAGCGTCTGCATCAGCGGACTAACTCCCATTACTGACTATCGCTGGATCATTGAAGAAGACAAGACCTTCTGGGTCGATCCCAACTGCACAACCAACGCCAGCATTACCGCGCCGG
>DATMOO010000192.1:0-6358 GCA_035568275.1 Candidatus Sulfotelmatobacter sp. | reverse complement strand
GGCGTGCAGATCATCGGCGAAGTAGCCGACGGCTTGGAAGCGGTTCAGAAGGCGGTACTACTGGAGCCGGATTTGGTCCTCCTTGACATCGGACTCCCAACGCTGAATGGAATCGAGGCCGCTCGGCAGATTCGCAAACTTACCCCGGCTTCCAAAATAATCTTCCTAACCCAAGAGTCTTCAGTGAGGTGGTGCAAGAAGCACTCAAATTGGGGGCATGGGGCTACGTTGCAAAAGAAAGGGCCGCAAGCGACCTTCTAGCTGCTGTGGACGCGTTTCTTGAGGGCAGACAGTTTGTCAGCGTTGAATTGGCGATTCAGAACTTCAACTGAGGCAAGCCCCGACCGTCAGCAGCTATGCTGCCAACGACCGGGCTACTTTCTTGTCCAAAACCACCGCGCCCGCCACCGCTTCGCCCGTCGCGAGTACGCTCAACTCCCGCTCAGGAATGGTGAATTCGGTGAAGCCACACTCCAAACAGACCGCAAGCTTTGAAAACACCCACACTATGGGCTTGTCCAAACCCTTCAATCCGAGGAAATGGATGGCAGTTTCGCCGTTGAACACGCTGTGGCTATCGGAACGGCATCGTTTACAGGTCATGGCGATCCCTCCCCGCGAAATGTTAGGGCTGGAGCCATGGTAAGTCTGTTCAAAATTGCTCACTTCTGCAAGACGCCCTCACGGGCGTGGCCAGCTTGGAGGCCGACTCGGGACGTGAGGATTACTGTTGTAACATCCCGATTGCACTCGTAACCAAAAGGTTACAAGTGTAAACGCCTGCTTACATCAATCAAAATCGCGGGCTTAGAAGCGGACTCCGAAGGTAAGGGGTAGGACAACTGTATCAACGCTACGGGTGAACGCACGATGATACCGAACCTCGACGTAGAGGTTCGCCCGGGACTCTCCGAGACCAAATGTCAATCCGCCACCTATATTAAAACCAGGTGCGGATACCGTTCGCGAGCCAACCGTCACATCTGTGGGATAGATGCCGTCCACACACTGCACATTCCACCACTCCCAAAACGGCGCACACACTGTGCCCCTCTGCAAGACGGTTTGCTTAGCCTCAAGGGTGCGGCGGTACCATCCTCCACCTCCAATGAGATAAGCTCCTTTTCTTCCGCCGGTCGATGTACCTATGATCAGGTTACCGCTTAAAGCGTACAACCTGCCTTTTATATCGGAAACCCCGACCTGCTTGATGATGTCTTGATGCACGGGAATCCCATGAAACATGAACTCGGCATTCATTTTTATGTGGGCTCGCAGATTTGGCCCACCTCCGACGACGAGATCATAAGAGTTGTGCACGAAGTCGGCGGTTGTACTGAGAGGAAATCCGGGACCAGCGCCGAAATTGAAGTTGAAACTTTGAGCGCCGGCGGGTAGCGCCAGCAAGAAGAACACCAGCGCCGTCCAGTGATAGTTGGTTAGGGCCACTACACAATCGGTAATACAGATTCGTCGGTTTGCATTTCGAACGCGGGACCGTTTGGAAGCGTCGATCGATCTTGATGGCACGTGCAGGACGATACATGCAAAACTCGCAAACAGAAACTGTCAAATGTGCCCGTTGTCCGCGCGGGTTTGACGATTCGTCATGGATTGTAGCGCGGGCTCATTTCGTCAATTGGCGTAATTCCCGATTGCACTCATTCACCCCGGTTTCTGGCGAACAAACGGCGCAAGCTTGTGCAAACGCCTGATTTCAACACTTGACTTCCGATAGAATTGACACAAATTGGGTTCACAACGCCTTTCAGTTGGTGGTTATGTGCTCAGGTTTTCGTCCCGTCACTCATAGGATCGCCGCGCTAATAACCACCATTCTGTTCGTTTCGACCTGTTGCGCCCAGGAAGTTGCTTCGCTAGACCTCACAAAGATTGCACAGCGCTTGGATCTGCGGCGACCAGAAGCAACATCCCCGCCAACAAGCGGAGACAGCGGCCGTGGGCAAAGTAGTCACTGTCTTCGTTCGGAACCCAAGGTGGGTGAACTGCGCACATCACTCCGTTCGCTCGACCGCACGAGCTATCGGCTTGGCGATGAGCCGATTTTTGAGGTCCAGGTTGAAAATACAGGTTCTACGACAATCCGCATTCCGTTTTACCCACACTTAGCCGATCTTCAACCCGATGATCCAACAAAGAACTTCCCCTATTCCGATCTGCGTATAACGCTATGGATCGCTGCGGAGGACGGCGAATGGAGTACCAATGCGGGCGGCGGCATCTCCCTGTACGGCGATGACGATCATGCTGGCACGATGCTGTCGCTAAAGCCAGGTCAATGGGTCCGAATCGTTGGCACGGGAGAGTTCAGCGACCCGCGCAACCGACCCGGCGACGAGTTGATCCATTTACACCCGGTCGGTCGGGTTTACGCACGTGCTGCGCTCTATCGGGAACAGACTCTGATAACGCCAACCGCATCAGACACCCGTGAAAGCCGCGAAGTGTGTATTGAACAAACTCACGCACAAACCATCCCGATCCAGTTGACTATTCCTTAACTGTCGTAACATCTCTATAGCACTCACCGACCCGGATTTCGGCTAACAAACGGCGCAAACTGGTGAGAACGCCTGATTACGACAGCCACCCTCTTTTTTCGCACCGATGATACGCTTTGCATCATGAGATACCACGCACTTGTCATTGCTACTCTGCTGTTTTGCGTCCCCGCAGTCTCGGCTCAGGAGCGCAACCCGAAAACCTCGCCCACATATAGCGCGGAGTCTTCGGCGTATGTCATCGAGGGCCATGACGCTTGGACATACGTGACCGAAAACCATTCGTTTCGATTCGAGGAAGTATTGGGTGATAGTGGCGACTACGAAGCAGTGATTCTTTTGGAGCAAACGTACCACAATGAGAGAACCCCCGGTCTGGAAGGCACTACAGGGAAGGTTGCAGTCAATGCTTGGACGTTAAAACAGGGGAAGGAGCGCCAGCTACGCTGGACTCTAGAGGCAAGTGGCAACGAAGGAGATGTGCGAGACAGGTTCTATCGAATCATTAAATGGGGCTGTTGTGATGTGCCAACAGTCTATTCCTACTACAGCATCCTGAACGCAAAAAAACTGTACGTCTCGAATGCCGACCTGCTCGAACTTTGGTTCGGAGAAGGCCCTCGCAACGCAAGGTACGTCGGGTTTGGCTACTCCGTGCTAGACAAGCAAAGTCAATATCCACAATTGCAGTATGGAACCGATAAGGATGTTCTTCAACGGTTCTCGATTGTGTCTCAGACGGAATATTACGAGGCTCCGCAGGTCTTCATTTCTACGGGGGCCAAGCTCGAAAAGTCTCTCAACCTCATTGGAGAGCCGATGTCGTTCTCAATTGTGCTGAAATATCCAAATGGCATCGAACTGCGGATTCCTGTAGAGGGGGACGCTATCCATCCCGAAAAAGCGAAACTTGCGAAGGGCTATACGCTGCGATTGGAGCAATGATGCCGACCGTTGGTCAATTGGCGAAACATCCCGATTACGCTCGTTGACCCCTCGGTCAGGAAGGAACCGCCGCTTTTACTGCTACCCTCCCACATGAAATCGGCCACCCCTGCCGGGTTTCCTCGCGAAAGATTCACGGGTCCCTCGCTGAAAATGCCGACAAAACTTCTCCACTCTTCGGAGTCGGCAGCCGTTGGTCCAGGGCGTACGCCAGAGCTCCCACTAAAGTGCTATTCAAACCCCCACCAAAGTGCCATAAACAGTGATATGTACTCTGATCGACAGGGGAGACGAGCAATGACTTCTTCCATCAGAATCGTCATAGCGGACGATCATCCACCCATTGCCGACGGCTTGCGGCGCCTGCTTGAGATGGAACCGGATATCAAGGTCGTTGCGCAAGCCAACAATGCAGCCGACGTTGTACGTCGCGTGCGCGAATCGAAACCGGACATTTTGCTGCTCGACCTTAAGATGCCGTCGCAGCCGACGGCCGCGATATCTCCCAGAGGCGGACTCGACGCCTTGGCGGCTGTTAATGGCTCGGGTTCCGTCACTAAAGCGATTCTCTTTGCAGCGGAGATGGAAACACCAGAGATTGTCGAGGCCATCGAGCTGGGGGTTCGGGGTGTCCTTCTAAAGGACTCCGCGACTCGATTGCTGATCCAGAGCATTCGCACAGCGATGAGCGGGGCCTGTTGGGACGGAACCAAGGCCGTCCCCGATTTTCATGCCTCCTTGAAGAGGATGCGGGAAAAACTGGAAAACCGTAAGTTTGGTCTGACCCCAAAAGAGCTTGAGGTTGCATCAGCGATTGTAAGGCACAGTATGACGAACAAAGATATCGCGCGCTTTTTTAAGATCGCTGAAAACACCGTTAAAAAAAACACATCACCAGCATCTTCGACAAACTCGGAGTATCAAATCGTCTTGAACTGGACCACTTTGCCCGCCGTCACAAACTTCCATTAAAGGATCTCTTTTGAATTTGAGCATAGTCGGAATTTCACCGACCAGTCCATGGTTGATCCATGGTAATGAATAGGCGAGACTCATATGAAAAGCGCTGGATTTTCCCGGACTTCTTGACAGTCAAAGCCAAGGGCGTGATTGGCTCATTCTCCCAATTCCCACTCATGCTAGGGTTCCGGACATGAAACTGTTATTTGTCGGGTTGGTTGGGTTCGCAATCCTGACTGCTCTGTACTTCTACCGAGGTCGTCTCATGACAGGATCAGCAGGTCATTCGGCCACTGCGAGGAATGTGGCCGACATTCACGACATCGCGGTCGGTCTACATGTGGGCTCAGAGGACTTACTATTTGTATTGGTTGGTGCGGACGGATCAATCAACAGGATCGGCAGCGGCACCTTCAAGAATAAGAACCGCGATATGTTTATTGGCATGACCGACCCGGTCATTTTCCAGAGGGTTCGGTCGCATTTGACGGATTCAATAATGCAGGGTTTGGGCATGGGATTCCGGCGCGAGAATCCTCTTGGGGCACCTTGTAAACTGACGATCACAATCCGATTCAACGACGGTAAATCGGCAAGCTCGGAATATCTCTACGGCGCGGAGTCCGAAGGACCGCCCAGCGACATAACCGATCTTGTAAGGGCGGCGGTGCGCGAAACCGAGTCGTGGTATCAACAACAACTTAGAATGGTTTCCGGCGGTTGACGAAATATCGCCTTTACGCTCAGAACCCCTCAATGAGCGAAATGGCCTGATTGCGATAGTTGACGGTTACGGTTGTGAGAGTTTGATGTCTGCTGCATCGTGGCCTTAGAATGGCAAATAGGCAAGTGGGAAGAAATCAAACACAACAAGAAAGAATGGGATGAAGCAACATGAAAATGTCAAAGGTCTTTGCCGATTTCAAGAGGATCAATACACAGTGTGAGCTTCGTCGAACGCTGGAATTCATGATTGGTAAAACCACTTACCGCGTCGAAGTTCTGTACTGCTACTCGAACCCGAAATCTCCGTGGAGTGCCCAAGCCTATTCCGAAAGTCACAATGCTTGGAAATGCGTGTCCAACTTCCCGTGGGTCGGCGAAAGGAGTGAAGAAGCCGCGATTCGGGCCGCCTTGAGCTTTCTGGAAGACCTTGGAGCGAGACGTCTTCATCGGTTGGTGGCGTAACATCCCCATTTCAGTGCGCCGTGAAAAGGCGCTGGTCCACAGCGGGAGACAAACCCGCCCGGGAACTGGATCGCTCCACCCGGTAACAATCGGAGCGGCGGTGGAGGCAACAAAGCCGCCGGAGCCTCCGGTGTAGAGGGTCGCAAAAGGCGACTCGGTGAGTCTGCAGGTTATAACGTGAGTAAACGCTGAGCAGGCCTCGAAACATGTAATGCAGGAGCCGACCCAGCTGTAATGTGGGGAAGGCCGACGACGATGGAACAGTGCGAGCGAATCGGTTCCATCGTACCTGCCGGGGTAGTGGCGATGGCATGCAGACACAGGGGATCAGGCGCAACACGGGAAGCCCCAGCGGTGATCGCGGTTCGCGATCAACTGGCTACTCGCGAGAGCCAGGCCGGGCCGTTTGGGGTGGCGGAGAGGTCCGTACTACCGAAGAAGCCGGGTAACTCCGGCAGAGGGAAGGGACCTCAGTTAAAGACGGACGCAACAAGCGACGAAGGACATGGGGATTGACGATGCGTCTAGCAGCCCCAGGTTTGTGTTCAGAAGTTGCAGACGGCGTCACACAGAATGACGTGAGTCTTTTCCGAGAGCCGGATGCGGTAACTCCGCCTGTCCGGTTCGATGAGCGGGATGTGGAAACGGAGCATGGTCCAGCTAGTGAGGCACCGGCAGACGAAAGAGCCGGGAACAGATAGGCTGGCACCTAAACCACCGCGCCACATCTCGACTCTACCTCA
>DATMOO010000191.1:0-4811 GCA_035568275.1 Candidatus Sulfotelmatobacter sp. | reverse complement strand
GATAGATGACCATCACCACCGTGGTTTGCACCGCCGTGCCGAAGAGCGCGATGAACCCGACCCAGACGGCGACCGAGAAGTTATAGTGAAGCAGCCAGAGCAGATAGAGCCCTCCCGTGAGTGCAAACGGCACGGCCAGCAGAACGTGCGCGGCCTCCAGGAAGGAGCGGTAAGTCAGATAAAGCAGGATGTAGATGATCCCGATGGCAATCGGGACGACGAGCTGGAGCCTTTTCTTTGCGCGTATTTCGCTCTCAAATTGCCCGCTCCAGTTGTAGTAATAACCGGGGGGCATTTTAACTTTTGCGCGGATGGCTTTGTCTGCGTCGGCGATGACGCTGCCGGCGTCCCGGCCGCGCGCATTCATTAGAACGGAAACCTCCAGCAGCCCATTTTCGCTGTTGATCTGAGCTGGCCCGGATACCTGGCGTATATCTGCAACTTGTCCCAGCGGGATCTGTGCTCCATTCGCTCCCGTCACGAGCACGTTCGCAAGATCTCCCGGATCGCGCCGGAACTCCGGTGCGTAGCGGACACGCACCGGGAATCGCCGCCGCCCTTCGATGGTGGTGGTTAGATTGTTTTCGCCAATGGCTGTCTCGATGACACTCTGCACCTCGCCGACATCGATACCATAGCGCGCAGCCGCCTCCCGGTTCGGCTTGATGTCGAGATACAGCCCGCCTGTCATTTGCTCTGGATAGATATCGCTCGCGCCTTTCACCGTCCGCACAGCGTCGGCAATTTCACGAGCTTTCGCTTCGAGCACGGTCAGATCAGACCCAAAGAGCTTGACGCCGATTTCCGACCGAATACCGGTGGTGAGCATATCGATGCGGTTGATGATCGGTTGTGTCCAGATATTCGCCACACCCGGCAAGGAAACGGCCCGGTCCATCGCGCTCTTGAGCTTCGGAAGGGTCATGCCCGGTCGCCACTGATCGCGCGGCTTGAGATGCACGATGGTCTCCGTCATGTTCAGCCCAGCCGGATCGGTCGATGTCTCCGCACGCGCTATCTTTGCCGCGACATAGGCAACTTCGGGAAAACTTTCCAGCACTTTATCTTGCCGCTTCGCATACGCGGTGTTCTGCGGCAGGGAGATGCTCGCATCCGCGATGGGCATGAACATGATGTCGCCCTCATTGAGCGGGGGCATGAACTCGCTGCCTATGCCGGACGCCAGAAGCACCGCGCCGACGAGAAACACGACAGCAACGCCGAGTGTGATGGCACGATGATCCAGCGCCCAGGACAATGCCGGACGATAGACCCGCTGTAAAAAACGCATGACTGGGTTCTGGTCTTCCGAATGGAACTTACCGCGGAGCAGGAGCACGCAAAGAATGGGCACAAGCGTCAGGGCAATGGCGGTTGCGCTCACCATCGCAAAGGTCTTGGCAAAAGCGAGCGGGTGGAAGAGCTTTCCTTCTTGCCCTGTCAGCGCAAACACCGGCACAAACGCCAGAATGATAATCGCCATCGAGAAGAATGTTGGACGCCCGACCAGCTTCGTCGCGCGCAAGACCGTCTCGAAGACGCGTCCTCGATCGCTGGTATCCACGCCTTCCAGATGTCTAAAGGCATTTTCGGTAACCACGATCCCCGCATCCACCAACACTCCGATAGCGATTGCAATACCCGCAAGCGACATCACATTCGACGTTACATGGGTGTAATGCATCAGCAGGAAAGAACAGAGCACGGCGAGTGGCAACGGCAGTGTGACCACGAGGATGCTGCGGAAGTGCATCAGAAAGACGACGTGGGCGAGCGTGACCAGGATGATCTCTTCGAGCAGTGCATGACGAAGGGTGTCGACAGTGGCCTCGATCAACTGCGATCGGTCGTAGAAAGGAATAATATGCACGCCGGAAGGCAGCCCGGGTTCGATCTCCTTGATTTTTTCCTTTACCCGGTCAATGACTTCCTTCGTGTTCTCGCCTGTTCGTGCCACGATCACTCCGCCAACCGCTTCGGAGCTGTTCTTCACTAGGGCCGCTGTACGGAATGCATCGCCAATTTTGACCGTGCCCAGATCTTTCAGGAACACGGGCGTGCCGTTATGCTCACCAACCACGATATTGCGGATATCATCAAGATTTTCGATCAAGCCGAGCCCACGCACGATAGACCAGGAACCGTTCTCAGCGATGACGTTGCCGCCCACATTCGAGTTACTCGCTATCACCGCGCGCATCACCATGCTCAGAGGAACGCCGTAAGAGCGCAGCCGGTTCGGGTCGACATCAATCTGGTACTGCTGCACCGTGCCGCCGACGCTTGCCACCTCCGCGACTCCGGGAACTGAGTTCAACTGGTAGCGCACATACCAGTCCTGCAGCGAACGCAGGTCACGCAGGCTGAGTCCGCCGCCTTCCACCGTGTACCAAAACACATGACCGACACCGGTCGCATCCGGGCCAAGCGTCGGCACGACGCCGGCCGGAAGTTGCTTGCTGACAAGGTTAAGGCGCTCCAGGACGCGGGTTCGGGCAAAATAAAGGTCAACATCGTCATTGAAGATGACGAAGATCATCGAAAAGCCGAAGGCCGACGAAGAGCGTACAACCTTGACTCCGGGCAAGCCTTGTAGGTTGACAGTGAGTGGATAGGTGACTTGGTCCTCGACTTCTTGAGGGCTCCGCCCGGACCAGTCGGTGAAAACGATCACCTGGTTGTCGCTCAAATCGGGAATGGCATCAATCGGAGCACGGAGCATCGCCCACAGACCCCAGCCCGCAATTCCAATCCAAAGCATCACAACTAGAAACTTGTTTCGCAGCGAAAGCTCAATAACGCGGTCGATCATCGTTGCTTCTCCCAAGGCTCACCCAAGAATCCGTGCGCGCCCGCAGACCGGGAAACGGCACGGTGTCAAATCTGTGGGTAGAAATCCCACAGCTCTCCTCCAATGAGGAGCTCTTCAACCAGAGACACCGATGCGTAGTTCCAAACAGGAATGGAGCGAAGCGCTAGATTCTCAGGGGAGCGAAAGCGTCGAGCGTCGCAAGTGGAGGCGAGAGTGCCCGCGACAGCCAGGGAGCGAATTGGCCGGACTGCTCGGCCAAAGACGGGATCGAAAGAAACTCTACTGCGCTGATTACCAAATAATGAGCAGAGGGCGAAAAGGTTGAAGAAGGCCGGAAATCGTGAGGCCGTTGAACGGATGTTTTGCAGCAGGAGTGTGACATTGGCATGGCTGACGCATCCTGTTGGCAATCCCCGCCCATGTCTTCGCAACACTGTTTCTCAGCGGCCGTGAGCTGTGCGTCCGGAATCGCGCACGCCATGATCGGCCCTCCCAACAGGAGGACAGTTAACAGGATTCGGAAATAAACAATAAGCTTCATAGACTAGAACTGACTACAGCCGGCGGAACCATTCACTTCTTCCACGCGCGTCTGATGCTATCCGACCAGCCAAAGTTTCAGAAAAACTCGGTTTTCTTTATGAGCAAAAAAAGGTTCTTGGCTCTGTGCGCTCATTCCTAAGAAATTCAACCGCATTTTCCATCATTTTCCATCATTTTCCAATTACCAGAAGTTTTGTCTTAGCTAAGTGCCGCCAGTTCAGCGTGTTAGGGTTGACTAGAGGAAGCTTGGGAAGCTTCTATACTGCCAAGTTCGCGCAGATTGAATCAGGCTGTCGTGAAGCCGCCGTCGACAGAGTGTGCGGTGCCGCCGAGCCGGGTAGGCAAAAGTCATCGACCTGGTCCAACGGACGCGCACAGCACAGTCATTTATATAGGTTGATTGTGGTGCCCGTCCGCTGCCCTTTGCGTTCCCCAACAGCACTTCAGCGGAAAGCGCGTTTTCCGTCCAAATGGGCTCAAGGCCTCGAATAGCTCCACACTAGCAGACTTACCAGGGCTGATCCCACCAACTTCCGCGAAGAACGATTGCACGCGGCGGTCGCGAACTTGGTACACTGGCCCGCGCCGAGTTTTTTATGTCTGCAACTTCGTGAAACTTCGGCTTGCTGTCAGATGTCGTGCGCGGGAGCGGATTCGCCTACATAAGCACGACCGCACGGGCTCATGTCGACGGACCCAGCTCTCGTTGAAGGTTGGTTGTCTGATTTCTCTTCGTGGGGTATAAGCATTGGCTTTACTACAAGGGGACTCTCGTCGGTTGTGGGTGGTGGCCGGCGTGGCCGGGTTTATTCTGATCTTCGCCATTCACCTGGCGCTGATCTCTCGCGCGAACACCATTACCTGGGACGAGCCCGACCATATCTATTCCGGATACATGTCGTGGCGCGGCGACTTTGGCTTGAATCCCGAGCATCCCCCGCTGGTCAAGTTCGTTGCCACTGTGCCTTTGCTTCTCATGCAACTGAACGTTCCAGAGATGCAAGATCGTCCTTACCGGTTACAGACGGTTCTCGGTGGAAGAGATTTCGTCTTTCACAACGACGCCGACAAAATCGTGTTTCGCGCGCAGATGGCGGCCTCAATCTTCACGGTGCTGCTGCTGGTGATCGCGTTTCTCGCGGCGCGAGAAATGTTCAACACCACCGCGGGCTTCCTTGCCCTCGGGCTTTTGCTGTTCGATCCGACCCTGCTCGCTCACGGAGCGCTGGTAACCACGGACGCGGCGCAATCCTGCTTTTTACTGGCATCGATCTATGCGTTCTACCGCTATGTGCAATTGCCATCCGCGGGCCGGTTGATGATTCCCGGGGTTGCCGCCGGACTGGCGTTGGCGTCCAAGCACAGCGCGGTCCTTGTCTTCCCCATGCTCTTGATTCTCGCGGGAGTCGAGATATTCCGGCAAGAGTCAGCGAACAGCGGATCGCAACTTTCTGTC
>DATMOO010000190.1:0-4449 GCA_035568275.1 Candidatus Sulfotelmatobacter sp. | reverse complement strand
GGTGGCTACCTTGGGAGGAATGACCATGCGACTTACCACAAAAGGGCGTTTTGCGGTAACTGCAATGATCGACCTTGGCCTACGACAGCATCGCGGGCCGGTCACACTGGCAGGCATCAGCCAACGTCAAAGGATCTCTTTGTCTTATCTGGAGCAGCTGTTCGCGAAGCTACGCCGGCATCAGCTGGTCGAAAGCACCCGGGGCCCGGGTGGCGGATACCGGCTCGCCAAGCCGATGGAATTGGTGAGCGTGGCGGACATCATCTTCGCGGTCGACGAGCCAATGGATACGCCGCAGTTTGCCAGCAAGGAGAACGGCGACAACGATCAACGTTGCACGACGCTTGAGCTTTGGACCAGCCTGAACCGTCAGATGATTGACTTTCTGGATTCCGTGTCCCTGCGAGACCTGGTTGACCAGCAAAGGAGCCGAGCGTCGCAGACTTCGGGGGGCACCGGCGCGGCCGCCCCTACAGTCGCCGCGCTGTCGGATGCGTGAAGTGAATGAGGCGGGCTGCCTCCGCGTAGCCGCCTTACCGCAGCCGGTACACGATGATGAACCGGCCCGCGTTCGTTTCGGTATCGGACTGAACCAGCGCCTCGTAGGTCGAGCCATCGGTCAGGTGCAGCCCGCTCGCGGTCTTGAGGTCGTGGTCTGGCCTGGATGGGATCGGCTGCGCGCTGAGGAGCGAGCCGTCCAGATCGACGATGAGACGCAAGCGCGCGGCGTCGAAGTGCAGGCGCATCGCCTCTTCGATGCTCTGGCGGTACCGGTCGTGTAGTTCTTCCTGGGTCTTGATCATGGCGCCCGCCCGTTGCCTCCGCGACAGGCGCGAGCGTAGCGCCATTTTACCTTAGGCAACTCGCCGCGCGACATTTCCGAAGCGCTTCTCGGAGGTGCCGGGTGGTGGGATCCCTATTTCTTGAAGCGGGCGGCTTCCTCAGAGCCCTTGGTGGCGTTGCCGGCGCTGTACGAGTGCGCACCGACGCCTGCGAGCTTGCCACTCTGGACGATCAGGTACTCGTTACGGATGGGTCTGCCTTCGAAATGACACTCGAGGATCTCCCGTACGCCAGCGGCGTAGCGGGCCTGAGCCGACAGGCTGGTGCCGGAGACGTGCGGCGTCATGCCATGATGAGGCATGCTGCGCCACGGATGGTCCGCTGGCGCCGGCTGAGGGAACCACACGTCACCCGCGTAGCCAGCGAGCTGGCCGCTCTTGAGCGCCGCGGCCACCGCGTCGCGGTCGCACAGCTTGCCGCGCGCTGTGTTGATCAGGTAGGCGCCACGCTTGAAGTTGGCGAGTGTTTTGGAGTTGATCATGTGTTCGGTTTCCGGGTGCAGCGGGCAGTTCAGCGTGACCACATCGCACACTTTCGTCAGGCTTTCCAGGTTGGTGTGCTGGGTCAGGTTGAGTTCCTTTTCGACCGACTCCGGCAGGCGGTGGCGGTCCATGTAGTGCAGCTTCAGGTCGAATGGTTTGAGTAGCCGGAGCACGCGCAGGCCGATGCGGCCGGCTGCTACGGTGCCCACTTGCATTCCTTCCAGGTCGTAGGAGCGCGCCACGCAGTCGGCGATGTTCCAGCCGCCCTGGATCACCCACTGGTACGACGGGATGTAATTGCGCACCAGGGCTAGAATCATCATCACCACGTGCTCTGCGACGCTGTTGCTGTTGCAGTAGGTAACTTCGGCCACGGTGACGCCGCGTTCCATGGCGGCCTGCAGATCGGTATGGTCCGAGCCGATGCCGGCGGTCACAATCATCTTGAGCTTCGGCGCCTTGGCGAATCGCTCGGCCGTCATGTAGGCCGGCCAGAAGGGCTGCGAGATAACGATCTCGGCATCGTGAAGCTCGTGGTCGAGCACGCTGTCGGCGCCATCCTTGCTGGAGGTCACGACTAACCGATGACCGTTCGACTCGAGGTACTTGCGCAGCCCCAGTTCCCCCGAGACACTGCCCAGCAGCGTGCCGGGCTTGAAGTCGATGCCTTTCGGCGTGGGTAGCGTCTGTCCATCGGGATAGCGCTCCAGATGAGGCAGATCATCGCGAGGGTAGCTCTTGGGGTAGCCGGTCACGGGATCGTCGTACAACACGCAAAGTACTTTAGCCATTTGTGTCTCTTTCGCCAAGAGAGAGTGGTCGAGGCTTTCGCCCTCCTACCCCGGCCTGACGAGCGGCTCGGGAGAGGGTCTGGTACGCAGCCAGCAGAATCGCTGCACCCACCACGGCTGCGGTGGCACCTTCCATCCCGAGGATGGTGAAGAGCGAGCCCCCAACGACTGCACCGACGATGCCGAAAAAGATATCCAATTCGAGGCGCGGACCCGTCCTGTCAACGATTTTGCTGGCGATAAATCCAGCGATAAATCCGAGAAGGCCCCATACAAGTAGCGACATAATTGACTCTGAGAGGGCGTTGATCGAGGTACAAGGCTAACCGGATGTTCGGCGTCGATCCGTTCGCTGGCGTACGCAGGGCGATTGCGAATCCCGGAACCCGTGGCGCCTGCGCGCGTTAGCGCACAGACATAAGACCCAGATCGCCAGTACCGTTGCTGCGTCGATCGCTGGGCGGGCGGAGCCCGTCACTGCCAGGGCAATGAACGGAGCAAAGACCGGTCGGTGACTGGTTGGTCGGCGCCGTTCATTGCCCTCTAGTTTCCCTGCTCCGGGCAGAAAAAAGGGCGGGTCGACCCCGCCCTCAAACACAGCGCGGACTTGATCCGCCTTCTGTCAGGACAAATCGGCTACTTGGTTTAGGCCGTCGCAGCAGCGCCGATCTTGTGGAAAGTGGAGTTGGACACCTCATAGGTATCAACCTGCGCCGTTCCCTCGACCAGCTTGGACAGGATTCTGGTCACATCGGCGTAAGAGCCGCGGTTGTAGGCTTCCGCGCTTTCTTTGTTGTCCCACAGACTGAGCCCGAACGCATCCTGGCCGGTTGGAGTCATGAAGGTGATTTCATCCAGAAAGCCCTTCTGCTTCCGGAGCATCGGAATGATGTCCGATTCCAACTTTTGGGTGAATTCGGCCCTGCTGTTGGGCTTCAGATGCAGCGAGACTCGACGTGCGTACATGAGGGTTTCCTTAGTAGCAATGGCCAAGGAGGCACTTCGGATAATCGCGGTTGGGTTCAGATCATCAGAAGACCCCTACAGTCCATTAACTAGATTAGGTTAAGTAACTTGCCACGTCAAGTTCAATCTGAGATCATCCATTTCATCTCACTTCACCGAATGTGGTGAATCCGAGGGGATATCGAGTGGATGTCTGTTTGATCATCAAGGAGCGGCTGGAGGAACTGGGGTTCGAGCAAAAGGACCTGGCGGCGGCGGCTCAAGTCACGGAATCGTATGTTTCCCAGCTCCTGACGAGGAAGAAACTGCCCCCAGCACCTGATCGAACGGACATCTACGAAAAAATCGGAGCATTTCTCGAACTCCCGAGCGGAAAGCTGGCGAAGCTGGCCGACGCGCAGCGCAAAGAAGAGTTGAAGCGCGGTTTCGAGGATCCGCCCGCACCGCTGTTCGCGGATGTCCGAGAGCTGATTCTGCGCAAATGCGCACCGGAGAAACGGCGGCAGGTGCAATCGATCTTCGAAAAGCAGCCCTTCGGCGAGTTGGAACGCCTAGTCACACAGAAGCTCCTGGACGTGATCAAGGGGGTTGCGAGAGAGGAGCTCGAAAGTGAGAAGTGGCTCCGCTCGGTAGCTCGGCTCAGTGGCCGAAGCTACAAGCAGACACGCGTCACGATCCTGGAATTTCTGGACACGGATGTATTCCACCTGTCAACCGAAAGCTGCGTCTCTTTCCTGGACCCGCTGCTCGAATCCTGGGACGTCGACCTCGCGAGTTTCGGCATTGGGTTTGTGCTGAACCACCGGCTCGTCCGACGGACCCCGAAGAGATTCGAATTCATTGAAAAAGAACCTGGGCTCCCTCAAGAGGACGAGCCTGGGTTCACCGAATTCCTTCAAGATGCTTCGCTCAGCGGTCATGTGACCCCGGACGAGATTGAATTCCTGAGAAGGCTGAGATTCAAAGGAAGGCGGCCCAGCCCGCTCTACTACTACCGGGAGTTGCAGAATCTCAGAGACCCGCTGCATTTTAGGTCCGTGGCGCGATAGGGCATGCGTAGACGCCAAGCTGAGCGCGCATCAAAGAAACAAGACCGCCTCCTGAGCTAGTGCGTGCGCATCTGCAGTTCATGATGCATCGATAAGCGGGCGCCCGGCGGGGACGTTGTGACGTACATCAGTGACCGGGGGCGCGCGGTCCTTGACGTGGGACGGCGCAAGCGTAGAGTGAACCATGCAACGACACCCCTAGCGAGATACTTCTCGACCGCCGAGGCGGAAAGTGGGGATCGCGGGTAAAGCCCGCCGCGGTTGCAACGGCGCGGCCAATCACTGCGCCGTTTTTATTTTCATCGTGCTAGGGAACCG
>DATMOO010000189.1:0-93403 GCA_035568275.1 Candidatus Sulfotelmatobacter sp. | reverse complement strand
AGTGGGCGGGGCTCGGCCCGTTTCGCGTGAAGGAATACGTCGCGGGCCAGCGACTAATTCTCGAACGCAATCCCTTCTATTGGAAGAAGGATACGAACGGGTATCGCCTGCCGTATCTGGACGAGCTTGTCTTTCTATTTGTACCGAGCGCTGATGCCCAGGTTTTGCGTTTTGAGTCTGGCGAGACGGACATGATTAGCCGGCTCAGTGCTGAGAATTTCTCGGTACTGTCTCGCCAGCAGCAGTCTTACGCGATGCTCGATGCCGGTCCCGGCCTCGAATACAACTTTCTATTCTTCAATTTGAATGACCTCGGCGAGAAAAGCGGACCTGAAATGGCGACCAAACAGAAATGGTTCCGCGAAGTGAAGTTTCGACAGGCCGTATCGGCGGCGGTTGACCGCGAGGCGATCGTACGGTTGGTGTACCAAAAGCGCGGCAGAGCACTTTGGGGGCCGGTGACCCCGGGGAATCTCCGCTGGGCGGACACAGCAATTGCACATCCCGAGCGTTCGCTCGATCAGGCACGGCGACTCTTGCGGGAACTTGGCTTCAGATGGACCAGCCAGACGAGCGACGAGCCGCTCCTCGTTGACCCCGACGGAAAACCGGTTGAGTTTTCGATCCTGACGAGTTCCTCCAATGCCGACCGCACGAAGATGGCGACCTTGATTCAGGACGACTTGAAACAGCTTGGCATGCGCGTTCAGGTCGTGCCCCTCGAGTTCAGGTCGTTGATTGATCGGATCACGCAGACGAAACAGTACGACGCTTGTGTGCTGGGGTTGATCAGTTTCGATGCAGATCCGAACAGCGACCTCAACGTCTGGCTATCGAGGGGTGCTACCCACCTTTGGAATCCCTTACAAGCACGTCCGGCCACACCTTGGGAAGCGGAGATCGATCGCCTGTTGGACGCGCAACTGACGGCAACGAGCTACCAGCAACGAAAGAAGCTCTATGACCGAGTGCAGGAGATTCTGGCGGCAAATCAGCCGATGATTTTCCTGGCCAGTCCTGACATTCTGGTGGGAGCAAAGAAAGTCATTGGGAATTTTCATCCTGCCGTGCTGGAGCCGTATGTCCTCTGGAACGTCGAGCAACTCTACCGGAGAACTGGGGAGGAGAACGCACGAAAATGACTCCGCTCGTGGAAGGAACAATGAAAAGCACGGCGGCTGTGGGAGACGATGTTCGCCTGGTCAGGGAATGTCTTTCAGGAAGCGAGCAGGCTTGGTCATTGCTCATCGAGAAGTACAAGGCACTCATCTACTCGATCCCCGTAAAGTGTGGGCTGCCAGCCCATGAAGCAGCCGATGTGTTTCAAACAACGTGCATGGAATTGCTGGTGCGTCTCCCGGAATTACGCGAGCCACGGGCGTTACCGCAATGGCTGATTCAGGTGGCATATCACCAGTGCTGTGTCTGGAAACGTCGGAGCCAACGATTGGTAAGCAGCGACTCTGAGGACGGTGTGCCGGAACCAGAGGTTCCCGCGATTGCGGAAACCCTGATGCAGCAGGTCCATGAGGAGCAGATGCTGCGCGACGCGATTGCGACATTGACTCCACAATGCCAACGACTGATTGAGCTTCTCTTTTTCGAAACACCCTCGCGTCCATACCGTGAAGTTGCGGGCGAATTGGGCCTCGCTGCCGGCTCGATCGGCTTTGTCCGTCAGAAGTGCATCGAACGACTGCGTCGGAAGCTCGACGAACTGGGGTTCGAATGATGTCCGTCGCCCAAGCCGAGATCGTGCTCACTGAACTCCTGCCGGAATTGATGCAGCTCGAAAATGATGCGGATCGGCAAGAGTTCCTGTCGCGCAATCCCAAGCTCGTCCGCGCAGAAGTGGTGCAGGAGTTAGCCCCGTTAGTCGTCAAGAAGATCCGCTTGGACGCTCGTGAAGCGTTGCGGCTTGCAGAAGGAGCAGTGCTGATCGCGCAAACACTTGGTGAGCAAGAAAGTATTGCGTTGGCCCTGCGAGCGAAAGCGAATGCTCTGTTCGCCTGTCGCGAAAATCGAGCTGCGGTGGGCCTCCACGACGAGGCTTACCACATCTACGCTTCCCAGGAACTTTGGAAAGAAGCTGCGGTCACTCTAAACAGTTCTATTCAACCATTGATTCTTCTGGGCGAATATGAGCGAGCGTTCGCGGCCTCGAAGCGAGCACGAGAGATTTTCACCCGCCTGGGTGAGGGCAAGCGGCTAGCGAATCTCGAAAACAACGTCGGTAACATCTTTCATCGGCAGGATCGCCTCGACGAGGCTTTGGCACACTATGAGCGCGCCTACAAGGCACTCGCCGACTATGGGGAGTGGGAAGTTTCGGCGGTAGCATTGCACAACATGGCAATGTGCCTGGTCGGTTTAAACGATTTTCCCAGGTCTCTGGACTGTTATCAAAAAGCTCGTGAATTGTGCGTGAAGTACAACATGCCGCGACTTCGCGACCAGGCGGACTACAACATTGCTTATCTGTATTACTTCCGCGGCGAATACAGTCGTGCCATCGAAATGCTGCTTGCGACCAAGCGGGCCTGTGAGGAGTCGGGCGACGAATACCGTCTAGCCCTGTGCGATCTGGACCTATCGGAGATTTATCTGGAACTGAACCTCAGTGAGGAGGCGAGGGAGATTGCCCGCAAGAGCTTCCTCCGTTTCGAAAAGCTCGGGATCGCGTATGAAGCCGCAAAAGCTTTGGCGAACGAGGCAATCGCATGTGGCCAGCAGGGAAGAGCGCCAGAGGCAATCGAACGGTTCGAGAAAGCCAGAGGAATGTTCGCCTGCGAACAAAACTCTGTATGGTCTTCACTGCTCGATTTGTATCAAGGAGTCTTGCTATTTCACCAAGGGCAGTACCCCGAAGCGCAGCGACTCGGCGCAGCTGCGGCCCAATTCTTTGACCAGTCTGTCCTTCCCGGCAAGGCCGTGCTCGCACGTCTTCTGCTAACTCGCATCGCACTGCAAATCGGGGATCTCGATCAAGCGGAACGCGAAGCAGAAGCGGCTAGCGAGAAAATGTCGGTCGTACAGACGCCGGAACTCATTTACCAGACCCACTTCTTCCTCGGAGAGATTGCTTCAGGTCGGGGCGATCGGTCGGCCGCCCGCGCAGAATACCGAGAGGCGCGCAAGGCTCTTGAGACGCTGCGTACCCACTTGCATCGCGAGGAACTTAAGATCTCATTCGTCAAGAACCGGCTGCAGGTCTATGAAGCGCTCGTTGATTTACACATCGACAGCGAAGGGGCAGACGTCTCAGCAAACGAAGCCCTGGCATGCATGGAAGCCGCGAAATCTCGCAGCATGACCGGAATGCTCTTCCGCACCCGTCACAGTCTGCCCTTCAGCGACGCGGGACAGTCTAAGGAAGTGCTCAAGATTCGCGACCTACGCGAAGAGCTCAACTGGTATTACCACCGCATTGAGCTAGAACAACTGCACTCCGAAGAGATGTCCCGCCAGCGCATCGATGAACTACAGCGGAAGGCTCGAGAGCGTGAGAAGGAGTTGCTGCGAACGTTGCGCGAACTGCCTGCACACGAACGGGAGAACGTCAGTCCGGAAGAACCATCACAATTTTCGGTGGCGAACCTGCAGGCCGCTCTTCCCATGGACACGGCGCTGATCGAATACTACTCAGCCGGGGATCGGCTCGTGGCGGCGGTGGTCACGCGCGAAACCATCGAAATTACGACCGTCGCAGCTGTTTCCCAGGTTACCCGGTTACTGCAGTTGCTCAGGTTTCAAATTTCCAAATTCAGTATGGGCGCAGCCCACACGCGACAGTTTGAACAACCCTTGCTGCGCGCGACGCTTGGTCATCTGGAGGCTCTTTACGCCGAACTAATGAGGCCACTGCGCTCCCGGCTTCGTCAGCAACGCCTGGTCGTCGTACCGCACGGGGCGCTGCACTTTCTTCCGTTCCATGCTCTGCGAAATGGCGACGAATACATAGGGGATACATTTGCAGTTTCGTACGCACCAAGCGCGGCGGTCTTTGCCCTCTGCCAGCAGAAGGCCGCGGCCGAAAAGAAACGTTCCCTGGTTCTTGGGATCCCTGACGATCGGGCGCCCCAGATTGTCACCGAGGCCCAATCCGTTGCGGCTTTGCTGCCAGAAGCCGAACTCTGCCTCGGCGAGCAAGCGACCGCCAAAATTCTACTGGAGAGAGGTCCGGAGACTGGCTTGTTGCACATCGCTACCCATGGCATTTACCGCAGCGACAACCCGATGTTCTCCGGCATCCGGCTGGGTGACGGCTACGTAAACCTGTACGACCTGTATCAATTGCGACTGAACGCAAAACTTGTGACCCTGAGCGGTTGCGCTACCGGGATGAATTTTGTGGCTGCAGGCGATGAGTTGCTTGGCTTGCAGCGGGGGCTGTTCTACGCTGGTGCGACGACTTTGCTTCTTTCTCTCTGGGATGTTCACGACCGCAGCACCGCGGAACTTATGCAAGAGTTTTACTCCAGTTACATGCAAAACGATGATGCGGCACTCTCTCTTCGAGGGGCGATGCGCATCCTAAGGCGGGAAAATCCTCATCCCTACTTCTGGGCCCCGTTCGTGCTTGTCGGAAAAATCACTGCAAGAACAATCGATTAGCCTACCTGCGCGCCTCCGTTCCCGCATTGACGTGGAATGCTGCAAATTTATTTTCGCCACCCTATATCTTTCGAAGGCTAGATGTCCCTTATTCAATAGACGGGACTTAGCTCCGCCAGTCGCCGGGGCGGCATAGCTTCCGGAACATCCAGTGGAGAGTGAGCAATGAAACACCTTACGACTGAGGAGGGGATCGATCTCGTAAACCAAGTTCTGTCGCCCAGTCAGAAATTAGCACTGGAAAGGCATCTGGAGTGCGGCTGCGAGCGCTGCATGAGAACGATTTCCCGATGGCATCGCGTCCGGCGGATAGCAGCGGCAGAAGCGAGCCACCAGCCACCGAACGAAGCCGTTCGAATCGCCAAGGCGGCGTTTGCCGGATCTCCATGGGTACGGGTGCGCAAGGCAAGCGGTGTGATCGAAGTCCTCTTTGACAGTTTCTTTCAGCCAGCTTTGGAGGGAGTTCGATCGGTGGGCGCCGGTACCAGACGAATGCTCTACCGTGCGGATCCCTTTCAAGTTGATCTGCAGATCGAGGCCCAGGGTGGTGGCGGAAGCGTCGTTGTTACCGGACAATTGCTGGACTTGCGCGATCCTGAGGTCGTGGGATCTCATGTGCCGTTGATGCTTTCCAACTTGCGCGGTCGTGTTATCCGAGCGACGACCAACGAATACGGAGAATTCCGCGAGGAGATAGATAGTACCGGTGACCTTGAGTTGGTGTTCCATGGAGCAAATGACAAGCCCATCACGATTTCACTGCATGACGTCCTTGGTTCACCGTCAAGCGGAAAGCGATAAGAATCAGATGTGGTCAGCTCTGCAGTTACGCCAAGCCCGCACTTGTACGTGTGCAGAAAGAGTCTGAAATGGAGATCCAGATTACGGAAAGTCTGAGCATGGGAAACCCTGTTATGGAAACCCTTGAAGGACCAGAGTGGCAGCGGCTTTACCGAGATGCGCTGGTTGAAGTCGACATGGACGTTTTGCAAGAGCGCTTAGCTGCCGCTGAGGCCGCGATTTTACTGCGCCTGCAGGCTCTGTCACCAACCCCCGACCGTCTTTCTGAACGGTACGCGATCGAAGATGCTCTGGCGAATCTTCGTATCCTCAAGCGGGAGAGTTTAGGACTTAATGACACAACGGACCAATCGCCGAACCGAACCACCGGAAAAGGTTAACCACGCTTTCTTTGATGGCATCTTAAAGTGCCGCTGCCCGTGATTTCACGGTTGGCGACTGGGATGGTGGACTGTGACAAACCTGATGTCCTGCAAAGGGGGGCGGAGATTTTCCCTAATGCGCAAGAACTCTCAATCGGCGAAGCTTGCGCCAGTCTCGGCAATGTCACCCACTCCAGCGGATGCGGTACGAGTCCCGATCAACGGCGACGTTGATATTGTCAAGGCGCGTCAAGCGGGCCGGAGAGTAGCCGAGGATGCCGGATTTGTGTTCACAGAACTCGCCCTCATCGCCACAGCAATCTCGGAACTGGCTCGAAACATCGTTCGTTATGCGAGGAGCGGTGAAATTGTGATTCGATCCACTACGAACTCGACGCGACGGGGCATTGAGATCGTTGCTCAGGACAGTGGGCCGGGAATCCGGGATATCGAACAAGCACTGCAAATCGGCTTTTCAACTGCCGGCGGGCTGGGACTGGGCCTTCCGGGAGTGCGACGTTTGATGGACGAGTTCGATATCCAGTCCAAGCTGGGGCAGGGCACAACTGTCCGTATCACGAAATGGAAGGATTGAGAGAAAACCTGTTGGATTGTGGTGTCGCTGCGCGGCCTCTACGAGGGGAGCGCACATCAGGTGACGAGCATCTGATTCAGCCGTTTCGCGAAGGCATGCTGATTGCCGTTGTCGATGGGCTGGGACACGGATTGGAGGCCGCGGAGGCGGCCAAAACTGTCGTGACGACGCTTAAACAACACGCTGGCGAATCAGTCCTCTCATTGGTAGATCGTTGCCAAGCCGGGTTGGCTGGTACCCGCGGCGTCGCTGTGAGCATCGCATCCTTCAACCTCATCGACTCCACCATGACCTGGCTTGGAATAGGCAATGTCGAGGGCGTGTTGGTGCGTGCGAAAAACGAAACTGCACCGGCAAAAGAGTTTCTCCTGCTCACAAGAGGCTTCATCGGCGGGCACATCTCCGAACTGCGCGCCTTCGTAGTGCCGGTGGAGGCCGGGGATACTTTGACCTTCGCGACCGACGGTGTGGCTAGCGATTTCCATGAAGAAGTGAATGTTGTCCAATCGCCACAGAAGATTGCAGATCGCGTGCTCTCCGAGCATGGAAAAGACTCGGATGATGCTCTGGTGGTAGTTGCGAGATTTGTAGGAAAGTCCAAATGAGGATGGCATTGGCTGTCAAAGACCGTTCCCGATCCCTGCTGCGTGCCTATCATGCAGCTATGCACGAATACATTAAGAAGCCTCGCGAGGAGGGTCTGGAACTCGCCTACGAACTTGGCCGGCGGGCGTTAGACCAGGGGGCCGCAATGGTTGATGTGGCGGGCATCTACCATCAGGCTCTGACGGCAGTCCTACGGAGCACGAAAACTCCCTTTGAGTGTGTGCGTAAGGTGGGGGTGGCCGGGAGTTTTTTCGTCGAAAGCCTGTCGCCGTTTGAGATGACCTACCGGGGCCACCACGAAGCTCAGGCCGCGATGCGGCAATTGAATGAGGGGATGGAAGCCGAGGCCAAACGCATCGCGCACGCTCTTCATGATGAGGCGGGGCAGCTCTTGACGAGTGTGCACTTTGCGCTGGAACGCTTGTCTGACGTCCTGCCACTCAGTTCACACCCCCTGATCGAGGATGTCAGATTCCGGCTAGCGGAAGTGGAAGGGCAGTTGCGCCGACTTTCGCACGAACTGAGACCCCCGATGCTGGACCTCCTTGGACTAGTACCCGCTCTCCAGTTTCTGGCGCAGGGAGTTGCGCAAAGATCAGGGATAGAAGTTGTCGTACAAGGCTCGACTCCCGGACGACTCTCGCCTCTGGTTGAAATTACTCTATATCGCAGTGTCCAAGAGGCGCTGACCAACGTGACGAAACACGCAAAGGCCTCGATTGTCACTGTTCAAGTTCAGCGGCAGGAATGCGAGAAGAACGCCATGATCGTTTGTTCCGTAAAGGATGATGGTGTCGGTTTTGAGATCCAATCCCTTTCCGGGGAAGAGCCACGACATGGGCTGGGTCTGCTCGGAATACGGGAGCGTATCAAGGCTGTGGCGGGATCGCTGGAGCTTAAGTCCGCTCCCGGTCTTGGAACCGAATTATGCATTCAGGTGCCGCTCAATACTTAGATATGCCGGTAGAAATCATTCTCGCGGATGACCATGAGATCGTTAGAGAAGGATTTCGTGCCCTTCTGGAACGCCACGGATTCCGCGTTGTCGGAGAGGCGTCTGATGGGCTGGAGGCGGTCCGCCTCGCCCAAAAACTGCGGCCTCAAGTCGCTGTTCTGGATCTCTCGATGCCGCTGCTCAGTGGAATCGAGGCCAGTCGACAGATCACCTCAATCTCGCGCGGGACGAAAACAATCCTGCTCACGATGTACATGGAAGATCAATACATACTGGAGGCCTTGAAAGCGGGTGCTTCCGGGTACATCCTGAAAACCAAAGGCACCAAAGAATTGGTCGACGCCATCTCCCAAGTCCTCCGCGGAACAACTTATCTCAGTCCGGAGGTTTCCCGGACGGTGATCGAGGCTTACCGCGGCGGTGCTCAGCCTGAGGCCGTGCCCATCAGCCCTCGCGAACGCCAGGTGCTTCAATTGGTCGCTGAGGGCAAGTCAACCAAGGAAGCCGCTTCCGTTTTGGGGATTAGCGTGAAAACAGCCTCTGCGCACAGGACAAATCTGATGAGCAAGCTGGATATTCATGAAACTGCCGGATTGGTGCGCTTTGCCATTCGCCTTGGCCTCATCCGTCCGTAAGTCAAACACTGATTTCTCCTGATCCAGTCTCGTCACTTCTTCCAGATGAGGATGTTTGGTCAAGACAAGGCACTCTGAGTCCGTCCGTTGCAAGGGAACAAGCATCGACTCTCAGTCGAGGCAAACTCAAGACACCGCCACGCACAAACCCGAGCTTAAATTAGGGCGTTTACCTCAATCCGCTATCGGGAACCGTTATTCAGCGAATCAAGGACAATCCCAATTGTGACACCCGCGAACACCTTCTACTGTGGGTGTGTCGAGGACCCTTTGTCGGACACCCGGTGGAGTCTTTGTGGAGTTCGAGTTTTGCCCGTTTACCTCAGCGCCGGTGGCCGGCAAGAGATCGAAGGGTCGCGACCGAGGAGAAGATTATGACGCACTCTGCGATACAAGAAACCATCGATTTTGCGAGCCGGATCGGCCCGGTGAAGCAATTGGACATCGAAAACCACTTGGATACAGATTTCAAGGGCGTCGCGAGAGTGGGGCTTCTCAAGGGAATCGTTTTGCATGTGAAGAGAGTTCACTTCAGTAAGCAAAACGCTCCGTCCCTGTTTCTACTGCTAGTCGAGTTGGCCATCACTCTGTTGGTCGCAGGGAGTGTCGTTCCGAGCTTACTCCGATCCGGTGTGGATGCGAGGGAGGCGTTGGTTAGGGGCTCTCTCCATTCGATCAATATTGCCGGAATTGTGTTTTCGTACACTTACGAGAATCTGGGTACTGCGGCGCTGGGTATGTTAACCGGCGCGGCAGCAGCATTTTTCATCGTTTATCCCTTAGGAGACAAAACTCCAAAGAACATCTAACTTCTGCGCGCTGCTCCTTCAGAAAAAGTCTCATAGCGTTGTGCTTTGATTCGGCAAGGGCGCGCGCCAATGTGGGGAAGTCACGGCGCCGTGGGCTACCAAGAATACCAAAGATGATGATGCGTGGCTGATCCTGTGAGGTGAGAACCCTTCTCGGGAAGCACATCGAGTACATGAGAATGGTTGCCGCTGCTCAAGTCCAAGGCGCTAGAGAGTTTCTAGAGCATCGTTCTCGAGAAAAATCGACGCAAGAAGGTCCGTCTCGACATTAAAGAGTTATGCGCGAGTCGAGTTCGTCGGGACTAGTGGAACTGCCAATCGCGGTGGGCGAAACTGGAGAATGCTGTTGCTCCTCTTTGCGCTTTCTGCAAACGGCCCCATTACCCGGGAGCAAGTCTATATCGTCACGCGCGCGAGCGGGAGGAGGGTTCACCTGGGCTGTCCCCGAACAGATGCCCAAGTCAAAATGGAACCGAATGGGGTAGGCCCAACGTTTGATAGACCGGTCAGGCGCTGAAGATGTTGTCCGGCAACCTGGGAGGAGCACAGGCAGTGTTCTAACCTTCACGACGGCTACGAGAACACTGTTGGCGCGATGATTGCGGCCTGTTATCATCACATCGGCCTACTTCGTTCTGCTCTGTTCTTGTAATCCTGTGCTTATTAAGAAGCACGAAGGTAGGACTATGCCGACCGGAGTTGCGCTCCCTGTACGAACTTCGCGAACTGCGGTGATCCGTTACGTCCTCGCGATCGCCGTGACATTGGCCCCGCTCTTGGCTTGCCGCTTGCTGAATCCCTTTGTCAGCGACAACGTTACGTACATCGTTCTTATCCCAGTGGTTTCTTTTGTGGCTTGGTATTGCGGCGTCGGGCCATCTATTCTGACCATCGTCCTCGTCGTGGCTCGAATGATGTACTGGCCGATTCCTAAGCACTCGGCGGTTATCCCAAACCTGCCGCAGTTGATCAGTGCACTTGCGTTTCTGTTCGCTTCCACTCTCATCGTAGCCTTGGGAGAAGTGCGTCGTCGCGACACCGAAAGGCTACGAAATGCACAAGGAGAACTCGAAAATCGGGTCCAGGAACGAACAGCGGAACTCGATGCCGCGAACCACAAATTACGCAGACTCACTACTCGTCTGCTCGAATTGCAAGATGAGGAAAGGCGTCGCATCGCTCGTGAACTGCACGACAGTATTGGGCAGATGTTGGCAGCCCTTTCGATGAATTTGTCGGGGGTGCGAGCGGATATCGATCGTCTGGCGAAAGCCACGGCCACGCTCACGGACAGTGAAGATCTGGTTCAGGAGATGTGCAAGGAAGTTCGCACGATTTCTCATTTGCTTCACCCCCCATTGCTCGATGAAGCCGGGCTATCTTCGGCGCTCGGCTGGTATGCCGATGGGTTTGCGCAGCGAAGCAAGATTGCCGTCGATCTTGACTGTCCTGATGATTTCGGCCGGGTGCCGCGCGAGATGGAAACTGCAGTTTTTCGGCTTGTGCAGGAATGCCTCACCAACATTCACCGGCATTCTGGAAGTTCGACGGCGAAGATTCGCCTTCATCGCTCTAAACATGAAGTTGTGATTGAGGTGGAAGACCAGGGCAGGGGTATTCCAGCAGAGAAACTGGATCGCATGACGTCCGTTGGTACTCCTGGAGTCGGAATCACGGGAATGAAAGAAAGGGTCAGACAACTGGGTGGAACTTTGGAGATCAACTCCGACGGTACGGGTACAAGAATAGTTGCATGTCTGCCTCTTTCGGAGACATCCTCGAAGGAGGATTTGAGTTCGACTCCAGAGACTTCATCTGCGGCCGCTTAGTCAGGCATGGAGCGAAAGCCGTGGCCGATTGTTGCAAGGACCGCAACAAGGGCGGGCTGGAGGTCGCTCTGGAAGCACTGCGTGATTGCTACCGGCGGAACGGTCAGTGAGCTTTACGCTAACACCTGCCTGGAAAATTCCTTCTAACTGATTCGAGCACAGCGGCGCGGATTCTGACTGACCCACATCCTCCTCATCGGACTACGCTATTCTGGCCGAATTCATCCGCCCATACCACGGATGGCAATGATGCTGCCGTGCGGATTGATGCCCCGTTCGTCGCTTCAATGGCTGCCTCCGTACTTGTCGGCCGCTCAAAATGCCGCCATATTTACTTTCTTAGCCGGAATCTCGTGTCTTGACTTCAAAAACTGCGCCGACGATTGTAGCCGTTTTCCTGCTTGCCCTAGCGGGACAGATTTTCATCGAAAGTGCACCGATTTGATCTCCGACCGGCACCCAGACGCCCCCTGTTCTGACCCGCTTTGACAACACCTCCGCAGACCCCAAGTTAAACCTGTATAGAGCAACAATATCGAGACGAATTCGACGAGCCTCCGCTCCCCCGCCGGAACATTCGAATACGCTTATCCTCCATCAATAGAACGCGCATTCTATTCCACTCACCTTTCCCCAGCACTCACTCCTAAACTGCCAGCCGCAGTTGGCAGCAGAGTCATCTCTTGCGCTGAAATACGTTCATGGCTGTGTGACTTCATTTGCCAGCCTCACACTTTGCCGCCCGATCCAGGTTCGGGCTGTGGGCGCGTTTCGTGGCGCTGCCAGGTGATGCCGTCAACGATGGCCGCCTACTCAAAATCTGTCCGTTCGTTCAGTTCTTAGGCGTATCGCCGCTGAGAGGCTGGACGCGGAGTGTCCGAGCGGTTAAGGGTTTGCAGCGCAGTGTTTGAAACTAATGGCCGGGGCGGGCCTTGAGGTATCCGTGGTAAAGATTGTCGATCCAAGCCGACCCGGTTGCTTTTCTGAACTCAACCCAGAGTATGATTTCCTAGGGTCCAATCAGGTCACAGCCGAGTGAGGGGATTCTAAATCTCGCAAGTAGAGGATGCGCGATTTAAACTAGTTGACAATCTATTTCCCTTGCGCACCAAGTGCTTCGGCGATTTTCTGCTCCTTCCGGAAGGCCCATCTTGCGCGACGGGATGCGGAATAGCGGCGTCACAATGGATACGAACGAACTTGGAACTCAGGCATCGACGGGACGGCACCTTATTGGAGATAAGCGATTCCGCTGGGTTGTATTCACGGTTTTCGTGGGCCTCTTCTTCGGGATCGCCATTTGGTGGAGTGCTCGCCACGCGGGAGGGTCGAATGCCGGAAGACTGTCGTTCAACCAGACGATCCAACCGATCCTTTCCGAAAACTGCTATGCATGCCACGGTCCTGATCCCGGCGCTCGGAAGGCGGGACTGCGCTTGGATCGAAGCGAGTTTGCTTTTGTCGCGCACGAAAAATATGGTCCGGCGATCATTCGGGGAAATCCGGACAAGAGTCCCCTGGTGCAGCGAATTGAGTCTCAAGACCCGAAACAGAGAATGCCGCCTGCGGAGGCGCGCCATACTCTTAAACCCGGGCAGATTGCTCTGCTCCGGAGGTGGGTAAAAGAGGGCGCGGTCTACGAGGAACACTGGTCTTTCATTGCGCCCAAGCGTCCGGTGCTTCCGCCTACAAAGGACCATGGCTGGGCGCGGAATCCAATCGATCAATTCATTCTTAGCCGACTCGAGAAAGAAGGTCTGAAACCTTCGGAGGGGGCAGACAAGCAGACGCTCATTCGGCGCGTAACCTATGACCTGACCGGCTTGCCGCCCACTCCAGATGAGGTTGGGGCATTTCTGGCAGACGGATCGCCCAGTGCGTATGAAAAGGTTGTCGATCGGTTGCTGGCCAGTCCGTGTTATGGCGAGCATCGCGCGCACTACTGGCTCGATGTCGCGCGATACGGAGATACTCACGGTCTACACTTGGATAATTTCCGCAGCATCTGGCCATACCGAGATTACGTAATTAACTCCTTCAATCAAAACAAACCCTTTGACCAGTTTGTGAAAGAACAGATCGCGGGAGATCTGCTGCCGAAGAAGACGCTGGATACACTGATCGCCTCGGCATTTTTGCGTGCCGGCATCAGTTCCGGCGAAGGCGGTACTCTCATCGAAGAACTCCGAGTTAACAACAAGCGTGAACGGGCGGAGGCGTTCGGCGCTGCATTCCTCGGCCTCACGACGGGCTGCGCCGTTTGTCACGACCACAAGTTCGATCCGATTACGCGCAAGGATTTCTACCAGCTCACCGCTTTTTTTAACAACCTGACAGAAAATCCCTCCAATGACGATCGTGAGGATTGGCCTCCCTACATCCGTGTGCCGAAGGAAAACAATCGGGCATCGTACGAACAAGTCCTGGCGAAGCGTTCGGAACTGGAAAATCAGATTCGCCAACGGCGTTCGCGAGCCCGTGAACTGGTGGCTGCCTGGCTTAAGGACACCCAGTCGCCGGCGCAGGCCGTAAGTACGACAGGATTGCAGGCGCGTTTCCGCTTCGACGAACAGAAGGGTGTGACTTTTGGCAATTCGGCGCCGGCGGGTAGAACGACAAGCGCCACTGCGACTGAGAGCCCGGTGATCTGGGGCGAGGGAATCTGGCTCTGGCCTTACATGAGAATGGATATCAGCACCCGCCTCGATTTGCCGGACGTTGGCGACATCGAGCGGGACCAGCCGTTTACCGTGGCTTTCTGGCTGCGTCCAGACCTGCATCCGCTGGAATCGAAAGACACCAAGAAGCCGGACGGTGTGATTCTGGCGCGTGCCAATGCCGAGGAGGGAGGCCGCGGGTGGAAGCTTCGCATCAACAAGCGGAAGTTGTCATTTGCGCTCACGCACCAGGGTCCTCAGAATGCCGCCGCGATCGAGACGAAAGAGACAGTTCTGATTCAAGGACGCTGGAATCATATCGTTGCGACCTACTCCGGTTCGGGAAAAGCCGAGGGGATGACGCTCTATGTGGATGCCAAACCGGCGGAGGTGAAGGTCGTTAAAGATAAACTTGACGGCACGGTCCGGACATCATCGCCGCTGACGTTCGGGCGAATGTCGCCCGATGCAGACCCACTGCGGCAGTCCGCATTCCAGGATTTTCGCTTTTACTCTCGTGAACTCGCGGCAGACGAAGCCGCACGCCTGCCATTCGAGGACTACGTTTCGGAAATCGTCCAAAAACCGCTTTCTGAGTGGACGGAGGATGAATTCAAAGTGGTAAGCGACTTCTATTTCGCTCGACGTGACGAGGTCGTGCCCTCTCTGATCGTGAAAATTGCAGAGCTGAACCAGGAACTGGATGGACTTTCCAAAGATGGCAGCACTACGCTGGTCAGCGAGGAAGCGCCGGGACTCGCGTATGCTGATATGCTGACTCGCGGAGTTTACGACGCTCGTACCGAGCGCGTTCAGCCAGGAGTGCCGCACTTTCTGCCGCCGCTTCCTGCCGGTGCTGAGCCGGATCGCCTCGGGCTGGCCGAATGGACGGTGAGTGCGGCCAATCCCTTGACGGCACGGGTTACGGTCAACCGCATGTGGCAGGAAATATTTGGAACCGGCATCGTCGAAACCACCGAGGATTTCGGCGTCATGGGCGCGCGGCCAAGTCATCCAGAACTGCTCGATTGGTTGGCTGTGGATTTCCGGGACAGCGGCTGGGATGTTAAGCGCTTCTACAAACAACTCGTCATGTCCTCGACTTATCGCCAGTCCGCGCGCGTCTCTCCCGAACTTGCTGAAAAGGATCCCAAGAACCGGCTGCTGGCCCGTGGGCCGCGCTTCCGCATGGATAGCGAGATGCTGCGGGACACTGCGCTGGCAGCCAGTGGACTTTTAGTGGAAAAAATCGGTGGCCCAAGCGTAAAACCGTATCAACCACCGGGAATCTGGGACGGAAGCCACGACGCCAGCAATACCCGAAAATATGTGCAGGATCATGGAGAGGCGCTCTACCGGAGGAGTCTTTACACCTTCTGGAAACGTATGGCCACAATGCCTGACATGGACACCTTCGATTCGCCGATGCGCGATGCTCCCTGCACCCGCCGCCAGCGCACGGATACGCCTCTGCAGGCGTTGGTGGCCATGAACGAAACGTTGCGACTGGAGGCTGCACGCAAACTTGCGGAGCGTTTGATTCACGAATCGTCCAACGTCGATGCTCGGCTGGATTACCTTGGGCGAATCTTACTGTCACGAGACTGGAGTTCCAAGGAAAAGTTAGTGCTGGAAAATGCGTTGACGCAATTCCGCTCGACTTACTTTAAGGATCCATCCGCCGCCGCTCGGTTGTTGAATGTAGGAGAAAGCAAGGTGGACAAAGCGATCCCAGCACCGGAACTTGCGGCCTGGATGCTGGTTTCTAGCACTGCCCTGAATCTGGATGCGGTGATGAACAAATGAAATCACAAAAATCTCAGACCGAACACTTGTGTTGCGACCAGTACGGAGAGGGGCCGTCGGTTTACGACCTGCCGATCCCAAAGGCGTTGCGCGACGAATGGCTGCGACTGGAGAGCCGCCGCCACTTTCTGGGCCGTATGGGGAAAGCGCTGGGATGGGCCGGCTTGGCTGTCCTGATGGGCGACGGATTACTCAGGGGTGTAGCGCGCGCATCGGATGGGTTGCCCGGCCCGGAATCATTGCGTTTGCCGAATTTTCCGCCCTCAGCGAAGAGGTGCATCTACCTCTTTATGTCCGGGGCTCCTCCGCAGATGGACATGTGGGACTACAAGCCGGGGCTGGCATCTCTCTACGATAAAGACCTGCCTGATTCCGTTCGCGGAAACCAGCCTCTGACTGGGATGACTGCCGGACAGGCGCGGTTCCCGATCGCACCGTCTCATTGGAAGTTCGCGCAGCAGGGTAAATCCGGACGTTGGGTTGGCGACCTACTTCCCTGGACTGGCAAACTGGTGGACGATATCGCGCTGGTGTATTCATTGCACACAGAGGCGATTAACCACGAACCCGCAATCCTGCTAATGAATACCGGCAACATGGTTCCTGGGAAGCCTTCTCTCGGTGCCTGGCTCTCATACGGCCTGGGAAGTATGAATGAGAACCTGCCGACTTTTGTGGTGCTCAACTCCGCATTGATTCCGCATTCCAATCAGCAGCCCATTTCTCCGAAACTGTGGAGCAGCGGATTCCTTTCTAACGAGTACTCTGGCGTAGCCTTCCGCTCCGAGGGCGCACCGGTCTTGTATCTCGACAATCCACAGGGCATGACAAAAGAGACACGGCGAACACTTGTTGATAGCGTCAATGCCATCAACCAGATGACGTACGAGGATTTGGGAGATCCCGAGACCCACGCTCGCATACAGGAATATGAGATGGCGTTTCGCATGCAGACTTCGATTCCCGAGTTGACCGACATGCGCGACGAGCCTGCTAGCACGTGGACCCTCTACGGGGAAGACGCAAAAAGGCCGGGGACTTTCGCGTACAACTGCCTCCTGGCTCGCCGAATGGCGGAGCGGGGAGTGCGGTTTACCCAGATTTATCAACGCGGCTGGGATGTCCACGGCGATGTAGTGGGCATGCTTCCGAAGCTCTGCGCGGCCACCGATCGTGGATCCTATGCGCTGGTCACCGATTTGAAGCGCCGAGGCATGCTTGACGACACTCTCGTAATTTGGGGTGGAGAATTTGGCCGCACCGTTTACAGTCAGGGTGGCCTCTCAAAAACGAATTACGGTCGCGATCATCATCCCCGTTGCTTCACTATGTGGCTAACAGGAGGTGACGTAAGGACCGGAATTGCTTATGGTGAGACGGACGACTTTTGCTACAACATCGTTCGCCATCCCGTACACGTGCGCGATTTCAATGCCACCCTTCTTCACCTGCTGGGCATTGACCATGAGAAGCTCACGTTCAAGTTTCAAGGGCTTGACCAGAAATTCACCGGAGTGATTCCTGCAAAAATAGTGACTGGTCTGTTGAGCTGAGGAGGATGCGTGGCTACTAAGAAACAAACTCGCCGATCGTTCCTGACTACATGCTCCGCGGCAGCAGTGGCAACGACTGTCTCCTCCGCTTTCCACGTGCGAGCTTCCGACAAATCTGGCGCTCGACCGCCGATAGTAGGCTCTGGAGGCCACAGCTACGAGTGCGTGCATGATTGGCTAATACCGCCCGCAGGCCTCGTGTGGGGAGAGACGCACGGCCTTTGCCAGGATGAGCAGGGGAATATCTATGTCGGGCATACCGTCCACAAATCGAGCATGCGCGGCGAGGCGATCGTAGTCTTCGACGAAAAAGGCCGGTTCCTGCGGGCTTTTGGCGAGGGATTTCGGGGAGGAGCGCATGGACTGAAACTTCGTCGCGAAGGAAAGGATGAGTTTCTCTACCACTGCGACATCAACCGCTGCCGGGTGGTAAAGACCACGCTTGCGGGAGAAGAAATCTGGGTGCATGGCTACCCCCGGGAAGATGCGAGTTACGCGGATAGACCTATCGACTTCGTGCCCACCAACGTTGCGTTCGCTCCCAATGGCGACTTCTACGTCGGTGACGGGTATGGGTCAAACCACATGCTGCGTTATTCTCTCAGCGGCAAGTTTCTAGGTGAGATCGCCAGGCCCGGACACGACGACGGCGAACTCGACAATCCGCATGGACAATGGGTCGATCCACGTGGCGAGACCCCTCTTCTGGTCGTAGCCGATCGCGGAAACCGCCGGATTCAGACTTTCACCCTCGAAGGCAATCATTTGAAAACGATCAAAGACGAGGCACGTCTTCGTATGCCCTGCAACTTCCATACTCAGGGCGAGTGGATGGTCTGCCCCGATCTGGACAGTCAGGTGTGCATTCTTGATCGAGAATACAAAGTGGTTGCGCAACTAGGCGACGGCAAAGCGGAAAACGGCGATGTGGGATCTCGACGGAGCCAGACGCGCTCGCAGTTTACGGATGGAAAGTTCATCACGCCACATGACGCCATCTTTCTTCACAATGGCGATATGCTTGTAGCCGAGTGGTTGCCGATTGGGCGAATCACACTTCTGCGCAGGGCCTAACGGGATCAGGATGCCACTTCGAGTCCGCGCGTGGACGCTCGTTGGAGGTCTTACTTCGATTTTTCTGCTGGTGATGTTATTGCTCTACGCTCCTCCGGATGGCCAGGAGCGTGCCGAATTCGCCCAATTCCTGGGCCGATTCCATCCTCTTATTGTGCATATTCCAATTGCCTTGCTCCTGCTCGTCCCGATACTTGAGTGCGCAGGTGTCGTCCAAGAACACCTGCGCCAGGCGGCAGGGTTCGTGTTAGGGGTCGCGGTCGCGGCGGCGATCGTAGCTGCCTTGTTCGGATGGCTTTTGGCCTGGAGCGGTGGCTTTGAAGGATCATTGCTGATCCGACACATGTGGGGCGGTGTATCTCTCGCCGCTGCGTGTGTTGCGTGCTGGGGTCTCTATGGATGGAACCGGAGGGCGTATGCTGCCGCTCTATGGGTGACGATTGGCCTGCTGATATGGACCGGAGACCAGGGCGGTAAACTGACACACGGCCGCACCTTCCTGACCGAGCGCATGCCTCAACCGCTACGTCGCTGGTTCGGTGTACAGCGGAAAGTCCCGATCGATCCCACCAGTTTTTATGCCGTGCGGGTGCAGCCAATCTTCGACCAGAAATGCGTTCTTTGCCACAATGACGAAAAGTTCAAAGGGAAGCTGCGACTTGATAGTTACGAACATGTAATGCTCGGCGGCAAGGATGGTCGGGTGGTTTCCCCAGGCGAGTTGGGCAAAAGCGAAATGTATCGACGCATAACGTTACCGCCGGATAGCAAAGACTTCATGCCGGCGGAAGGCAAGCCGTCGTTGAGCCCGGAAGAAACGAAAATCATAGAAGTTTGGATCGCGGCTGGAGCCACTATCCGGATCTCCGAAGAAGCAACACGAGGATTGCCGCAATCTACGGAAGAGAGAAAAGTCGCTTTACCGTTGACGGCTGACTACCGCCCTCAGTGGAAGACAATTACAGCGCTGGAAGCATCGACGGGGATACGCATTGTTCCGCGTTCGCAGAATCCTACTGACGGTTTGATTCTTCGCACCGTCAGCGCGCCTGAACGTTGCACCGACGCAACCCTGGCTCAACTCGTTCCGGTCGGGAACTTGATCGTGGATGCGGAACTGGCCCGCACCAAGGTGACTGACAAAGGCATGCAGTCAATCGCCGCCTTCTCCAACCTGAGATTTCTGGATTTATCCGACACCGCCGTGACTTCGGTCGCAGTCAAAGATCTCATGAAGCTTGAGAAGCTCGAGTCACTCAATCTTACTCAGACAAAAGTTACACCCAACGCGGCCGCCGAACTGCAATCCAAACCCGGACTGAAGCGGCTGTATCTGTTCGAGGCACACTGAAATGCATATCCTCAGAACACTATCTTGCCTGCCAGCGCCTGTGGCACCGGGGTTCCCTGGGGGATCGACGTTTGCCCGGCGTACAGACGCGCAAGCTTCGGTAACCTCGAGATCGCCGGCAAGGCTGCAGGTGTGACGTTCGTACCAAATAAGTTCAGTGATTCCAGTTGATCCATGGCGCCCAGCCGTACCAACGTAGCATCGCTGATTCCGGTGTTCGTGAGCCGCAGAATGCGCAGTCGTTTCATCGCCGCGATTGTGCTCGCAGATTGGTCGGTAACACCCGTGCGGGAGAAATCAGCCTCTGTGATTTGCTCAGCGACAGGTGCAAAGTCTGCCAGATCTTTGTCTCCGAATCTTGTCCCAAGAATCGATGCATTCAACCGCAGGTCTGCAGAGCCTCGCGACTCGTAATCCAATATATTCGGAAATCGCTTTTGCAGTTGGGCGACTGCTGGCGCAATGCCTGCACGCCCTTTGGTGACAGCGGCTGGGTCGATTTCCTGAAACGTTACTTCGGCAACTACCGGCGCTACAGAATCCGCGGGTGCGTTCTTTATTTCGTCTTTCGCGAGCGTTTCTGATGCGCCCGCGGCAATCCAGAGTTCGATCAACTTCACTTCGTCGGATGACAACGCTTTCTTGCCGCCTTTGGGCATGAAGTCATCGTGGTTGGCGGGGAGGGTGACTCGACGAAATAGATCGCTGCCTTGAGTGTTCCCGGCCTGAACGGCTGGCCCGTCCTTCCCGCCACGCATCACTCCCTGGTACGTGTCGAGTCGAAGATTTGCTTTGTGCTTGTCAGGGCCGTGGCAGCCGACGCAGCGCGCTGCAAAAATGGGCTGAACCCGCGCCCCATAGAATGTGTTCGGATCCGCCTTAGACAAAACCGTACCGTTAGGCGTCACGCCCAGGACATGACGCAATCCCGCGGGCATGTGCTCTGTGAGGTGATCTGCGCCGAGCGACAATTGACCACCGCGATATCCCGTCCACGCGACCAGCACAACCGCGATCGCAAGTGGAATTCGGAACAACGTTTCGGGCTGACCGAGTCCCGCCCTTAGCATCCAGCAGAGCCAGCACGTAAATGTCAGCAGAATCCCGCCCCACATGTGCTGCGTAACCAGCGGACCGCTGTATCCGCCACTGCATCCCAGGCACCAGCCAAGAATTGCAGCGGCAGTTGCCGTGAGCGTTGCCAGCCCAAGCAGGAAGCTGGTCGAAAGCCGTAGATAAGAAAGACGGGAGCTTCGGCCTGCCAGTTCAACAATTGGGACGAGAAGAACAAGAGCGATCGGAAGGTGGACGGCCAGAGGATGAAAGCGCCCGATGAATTGAATCCATTCCGCACGCTCTTTCCCATCCGGCGGGAGAAACACCAACAGCACCATCACTATAAGAATAGGCAGGAGCATCAACAGGACGAGGCGGAACTCCCTGAGGATGCGACTGCCCGGCGCTGTCATGAGCAAAGGTCGCCCTCAGCGACTTTGTGGTCAGAGATGTGGGAACCGCTCACGCCAAAATTTCCGCGACAACGCGCGCTGGTTTCACGCTCGTCAATTTCTGTTCCAGCCCCTGAAAAGAATAGTTGAGCTTGTGATGATCGAAGCCTAGTAAGTAGAGCATCGTCGCATGCAGATCGCGGATCTCGACCGGATCCTTTACGATTTCGTATCCCATCTCGTCCGTTTGTCCGTGTGTGATTCCGGCCTTGACGCCGCCGCCTGCCAGCCAGATTGTGAATGCGCCGGGATTGTGATCTCTTCCCACGTACTTCATCTCCTGGCCATTTCGATTCTCCCGCATCGGCGTCCGCCCGAATTCGCCTCCCCACACTATGAGGGTATCCTCCAGCATGCCGCGCTCCTTCAGATCCGCCAGCAACGCCGCTGTTGGCTGATCTACTTCCCGACACCGATCGGCAAAACCGAGGTTCAGTGCTTCTTTGGCGTCTGCCCCATGAGAATCCCATCCCCAGTGATAGAGCTGGATAAATCGCACGCCGCGTTCCGCCAATCGCCGTGCGACCAGGCAATTGTTGGCGAAACTGGACTCGCCGGGCTTCGATCCGTACATCGCACGAACAGAGTCGGGCTCTTTGTGAATGTCCATGGCATCCGTGGCATCCATTTGCATGCGGAACGCCATCTCGTATTGCGCGATTCGCGTGATAGTCTCCGGGTTTCCGAACGCCGCATAAGTCTGTCGATTGATTTGGTCGATGGCACCTAACATATCGCGCCGCAGCGAACGGCTTGTCTCCGGAGGGTTATCGAGGTATAGAACCGGCTCGCCATGGGAGCGGCACTGCACCCCTTGGTAAACACTCGGCAGGAAGCCGGAGCTCCATAGTTGCTTCCCGCCATCGGGTGATTTGCCCCCCGAAAGCAGCACGATAAATCCGGGCAAGTTCTGGTTTTCTGTGCCGAGTCCGTACAACACCCACGAACCGAACGAGGCGTATCCAAGCCGCGCATTCCCGGTGTGCACTAACAACTGCGCCGGCGCGTGATTGAACTGGTCCGTACGCATCGACTTGATGAAACAAATGTCGTCCAGATGTTGTTCCAGATGAGGCAGGCGGTCGGAAATCCAGTGACCACTTTGTCCGACTTGGTGAAACGGGTATTGCGATCCCAGCAATTTCGGCACACCGCTGATGAATGCGAAGCGCTTGCCCGCCAGAAAGGACGCGGGACAATCCTGCCCATCCAATCGCCTCAAGTCCGGCTTATGCTCGAAAAGCTCCAGTTGGCTGGGCGCCCCCGCCATGTGCAGATAAATCACGCGCCGTACTTTGGCGGCGAACTGCGGTGGCAGTTCTGAAAGCGGACTGGAAGGATCGCGCGTAAAATCCAACGCGGAAGATTCGGAGTGGGTAGAGTCTTTGCCGGGCGTGGCGTATTGCGCGAGTGACGTTCCCACGAAGATCGTTCCCAGGCCGCCACCCAGGGTTCGCAGGAAATGACGACGCGTTTGCGCCTGCAACGCGGCCATTCGTAGTTCGCGACATGTTTCGGTGCTAACTTCGCCTGCACCCTGATCTTTCGGTCGAACTTTGGAATTTGACATGACCATTACCTGGTGAGTGCCGCATCCAGATTGAACAGAACACTGGCGACCGCCGTCATCGCGCGCTGTTGATTTCCGGATGTTGCCTTGCCGTACGCAGCCCTTTTCACCATTCCCGCCCCCAACTCCACCAGAGCTTTTTCAAACAATTCGCGCAGCTTCGCTAGCTCATAATCGGTCGGATTGCGCGACAGAACCATGCGTGCGCCGTATCTCAAACGATCATCGGTCTTATCAGCAGCCTTCAGCATGCGATCAGCCAGCGCTTCCGAGGCTTCCTGATAAACCGGATCATTCATCGTGACCAGAGCTTGTAAGGGTGTATTGGTGGGTATACGCCGTGCCAGGCTCACGTCATGATCGGAGGCATCGAAGATGAGAAAGCTCGGATAGCCGCTTGTCCGCTTGATGTACGTGTAAATTGCACGGCGATACCGGTTTGGACCCTTCGCGTCTACCCATTTGCTGTCGTTATAAACAGAGTTCCACACGCCCTCGGGCTGAGGAGGCATCACCGGAGGCCCGCCCATCGTATCGCTCAAAAGTCCGCTGGCGATCAGAGCTTGATCGCGAACCATCTCTGCCGACAGCCTCTGCTGCGGCCCCCGCGCCAGCAACCGGTTGCGCGGATCCCTTTCGGTCAGAGTCGGTGTAGATTTTGCGCTCTGGCGGTATGTCGCGCTGGTCACAAGTTCCCGTAACAGAGCTTTCATGTCCCAATGAAGATCGTTTTCAAAGTGAAGCGCGAGCCAATCAAGCAATTCGGGATGACTCGGCCTTTCCCCCATGCTCCCAAAATTTTCCAGAGTTTCGACGATTCCCGTGCCGAAAAGTTGTTCCCAATAGCGATTCACAGCGGTACGCGCAGTTAACGGCTGTTCTGGACTGAAGAACCACTTAGCCAGTGTCCAGCGATTCCGAGGAGCGTTGGCCGGAAGTCGCGGGAGAAGGCCGGGCACATCCGGAGTCAAGGCAGGCCCGATCTTTGTGAGAAAATTTCCCCTCTCGAACTCCATGGTCTCGCGCTTCTCGTAGTCCGGTTGCTCGGCCATCACGGGAGTTTCGACGCTCGGTATCTTCTTCAACTGTTGGGTGAGTGTCGAAAGGCGCATCAGGTTGCTGCGATATTCCTGATCTCGAATCAGCTCTGACCAGCACGAATCAGAACTGGCCGACAAACGCGCACGCCTTACATGCGCTGGTTTGTCGTTCACGTTCTGTGTTTGCGTAAGCCGGACTTTTATCCGGCTACCGGGCGTCAGCTTCAACGGGTTGTCGGGCAATCCGATCGTCCAGTGCGTGCGAAACAGGTTGGGATTTGCTGCAAAACCGCCGGCCAATCCACTCCTGGAGCCAAATCGGATGGCCCGAGCAATCGCGCTCCTGAGATCGTCTTCAGAGTCGGGAACGAAATAACGGAAGCGGATCTTGTCCGGGTGGCCGTTCGGCTGGATCGCCCAGGCTTCGACCTGATCAACAATAAAACCGTCCTCCGGATTGTGCCGGGCCGCCTCTCCGGATGTGGGCAGCACCTCGATGCGCAAAGCCGTTATTGTTTGCACATCTGCTGTTGCCACTAATTCATAAACCGACTTCCCCGGAGTATTGGCAGCAGCCCGCATCTCGCCGTCTTGGACCTGGAAAGGGATGGATGCATTTGCGACCTGCGATCGCGACCGTTTCCTGTCTTCAGTAATTGTCGAAAGTAAATACTTTCGCTGGTCCTTTTTCTCCTTCGGAGACAGCTTGTCCTTGTCCAACACTGCAAGTTCTCGTTCTGAATTCGCCGCTTCCCATTCCAGCGCGAGCGCCTCATTCGCTGAGGCGGTACTGATGGGCCATGGCATCCACTTCGCCTGGCTCTCCAGTTGCCGGCCCAAATTTACCGTCGCATCACTAAGCTTGGCGATCTCCTGTTGCAGGCTCCAGGCTTCTTCATATCTCTTCTTATCCTTTGGAACACGCAAGACGGGAGTGTCCTCAGGCAAGTCAGCGTCGCGAGAGGTATTGAAGAAGGCCAGAGATTTGTAGTACTCAACGTGTCGAATGGGATCGTACGGGTGAGAATGGCATTGTACACAGTTGATCGTCAGTCCATTCAAGACCGACCATGTGGTCGCCGAACGGTCCATGGCTGCGATCAACCGGAACTCTTCGTCGTCTGTACCGCCTTCATCGTTGTTGGGAGTCTGGCGGTGAAATGAAGTTGCGATCTGATCTTCAAATGTGGCACCGGGCAGCAGGTCACCCGCGATTTGTGTGATCACAAACTTGTCGTACGCTACATTACGATTGAAGGCTTGAATAACCCAATCACGATACGGCCATACACCCGGCCGCTCCCGGTCGGCTTCGTAGCCTTTGGTGTCCGCATAGCGCGCCAGGTCCAGCCACAGTGCGGCCCAACGCTCGCCGTAGCGAGGTGAAGCGAGCATTCGATCCACTTGTTTCTCATAGGCATTAGGCGAAGAATCGGCCAGAAACGATGCCTGCTCCTCGAGTGTGGGTGGAAGTCCGGTAAGGTCAAAGGAAGCCCGGCGCAGCAGTTCGCTTTTATCGGCTTCGGGCGAGGGTGCCAGCCGTTCTTTCTCCAGCCGAGCGAGAATGAACCGGTCCAGGGGTTGACGAACCCAGTCCGACCGCTTCACCGCGGGTAGAGGCTGCGGCTTGGGAGCCACAAAAGCCCAATGATCTTCCCACTTGGCCCCTTCCTTAATCCACTGGCGAAGCAATTTGATTTGTTGGGCAGGAAGCGGAGGCGAGTGATATGGCATCCGCGCGTCAGGGTCAGACGAAGTTACCCGCCGAATCAATTCCGATTCATCCGGATGACCGGGCACGATCGTCCGCCGTCCAGACTTGCCGGTGCCGAGGGCTTCCTCACGGAAAATAAACGACACGCCATTTTTCTGGCGGACGCCGCCATGACACTGCACGCAGTTCTGATTCAAAATTGGCTGAATATCGCTACTGAAACTGATGGGCGCATGGGACATCTTTCGAGCGAACCATGCTCCCATAGCGGTACCAATGAGGACGACCGCAACAAGCACCACGACACTTCGCTGTCGACGGGATGGGGATGGGGCGTCGAGCATACTGCCATATAAGTATAAGCAGCATGTAGCCCAATCCAGAAAGGATTAACGCAAAAAAAGTTTCACCTGTGCAGGGATTGACCGCGAAGCCTGGTGCCAGTTAGTACGGGATCTTGTTCGGCTTTTCCTGCCAACTCCGAAAGGCAGCGAGCGCTTCCTCTCGCATCATCTGCAACATGGGAATCTTGCGCTGGGAGAAAGGCTGAGCAATCTGTTGGTAGATGAAGGAATCGTCGAAGCCGACTTTGGACGCATCGGCGGCAAGATTGCCGAAATGAATTCGGCTGAGGTGTGCCCAGTAGATCGCGCCAAGACACATCGGGCAGGGTTCGCATGAAGTGTAAATTTCGCAATCCGCGAGAGTGAATGAGTTCAAGCGCGCGCAAGCCTCGCGGATCGTGACGATCTCAGCGTGCGCGGTGGGGTCGTTGTCGATCGTGACGCGATTGACGCCCTCCGCAATGATTTTGCTGTCTTTCACGATGACGGCGCCGAAAGGGCCACCTTGGCCAGAGAGGACATTATCGAGGGAGAGTTGAATGGCGCGGGCCATGAAAGGGTTGTCCATGTGGTATTCGCTCATTGCATGGTTGCGGTATGTGTTGCCGGCAACCTGCGAATCCGGGCAAATGGGTCGACATGGACTCGTCCGCAGCCGTTTCGCTGAGAAGGGAGTATAAGCCGGATCGTTGAAAATAATAAGACTGTTCTGGCGATACGGACAATCGGCCTTTTCACATTGAAAACGAGGAGCCTTCCGGATAGGCTTTACGTCCAAGTTGGGGATTCAGGAGCAGATCGCAGGTTTGCGGGCGTTTCTATCACGCCGGATCGTGACGCCACACGGAGTCCAGCCGGGCGCGATCCTAGTAGAGGGGGAGCGAATCCGGGACGTGGTTGCGCAGAACGAGGTGCCGGCAGAAGCCGCTCGGGAAGATTTTGGCGACGCGGCGTTGCTGCCGGGATTGGTCGATTCGCACGTTCACATCAACGAACCAGGAAGGGCCGACTGGGAAGGGTTTTATACCGCGACGCGCGCAGCGGGAGCGGGTGGCTACACCATGTTGGTGGACATGCCACTCAATTGCGTGCCGGCGACGACAACAATGCCGGCGCTCGAGGCCAAGCGGCGGGCAGCACAGGGCAAATGCCGTGTCGACTGGGGCTTGTGGGGAGGGGTTGTAAAGAACAATCAGCAGGAGATCGAGGGGCTCGCCCGAGGTGGCGTGCTCGGTTTCAAGTGTTTCCTTGTGCATCCCGGCGTCGAGGAATTCACGATGGTGAGTGAGGAAGATTTGCATGCGGCCCTGCCGCTCCTGGCAAAGACTGGACTGCCGCTCCTCGTTCATGCGGAACTGCCCGGATCGATCGACGCTGCGATGAAGCGCTTGCACAATGCAGATTGGACCCGTTATGAAACCTTTTTGCAGTCGCGACCTGATGAAGCAGAACTGGCTGCTATCTCTTTAATGCTGTCCTTGTGCCGTGAATACCGATTTCGACTGCACATCGTACATCTGGCGACAGCGATGGCATTGGAGATGCTGCGTTCTGCGCGGGCGGAACGGCTCCCCGTGAGTGTTGAATCCTGCCCGCACTATCTCCATCTGGAAGCCGAACAGATTGCGGACGGATCGACCCAATGCAAATGTGCGCCACCGATCCGCGGGCAACAGAATCGGGAACAACTGTGGCAGGGTCTGCGCGATGGCGTAATCGATATGGTGGTCTCGGATCATTCGCCCTGCCCCCCGGCCATGAAGCGAATGGAGTTGGGAGACTTTCAGACGGCTTGGGGCGGGATTGCAAGTCTCGCGATGGCTCTCCCGGTGATGTGGACTGAAGCGCAGCAGCGCGGATTTTCGCTTGCCCACATCGCCCGTTGGATGTCCCAGAATCCAGCGCAACTTGCCGGATGCTCCTTGAACAAGGGCCGGATTGCCGCCGGTTGCGACGCGGACTTTATCGTGTTTGAGCCCGAGTCAGAGTTCACCGTGACCGGCGATCGGCTGTATCAGCGCCACGCCATCTCGCCATACATGGGTGAAACGCTCCGAGGAGTGGTGAAACGGTGTTATCTGCGAGGGCAGTTATGTTTTCAGGATGGTGAATTTCCGGGAGAGCCGAGGGGACGCGAGTTCCGCGCACAAGCATGAAGGCAGATCAAATCGTCGGAGCGTCTGTCCCGCGCAAAGAGGGGCACGACAAGGTAACGGGACGAGCACAATACGTCGATGACATCACTCTACCCGCAATGATTTATGGAGCCACGGTGCGGAGTAGCATCCCTCGTGGCAAGATTCGGCAAATTTCTTTCCGACCCGGCATTGCGTGGGATGAGTTTGTCATCGTTTCCGCAAAAGACATTCCAGGTCAGAACTGCGTCGCACTCATCGCAGACGATCAGCCATGCCTCGCAAACGGCGCCGTAAACCATCCGGAGGAACCGGTCCTCCTTTTAGCGCATCCGAACCGCCACGTTCTTCACAAAGCGGTTACCGCAATCGAGATTGAATACGAGCCATTGCCAGCGTTGTTCACGATCGAAGAGAGTGAACGTCAGGTAGAGATCATCTGGGGGCAGGACAACACGTTCAAGACTTATCTGGTTGAAAAGGGTGACGTCGACGCAGTTTGGGCCGATGCCGACTACATCGTCGAAGGGGAATATACGACCGGTGCGCAGGAGCAACTTTACATCGAGAACAACGGAGTGATTGCCGCCTTCGATACTGAACGGGGAATCACGCTCTGGGGTTCGCTGCAGTGTCCGTATTACGTGCACAAGGCGCTGATGAAGTTGTGTAACCTTCCCGAAAACAAAGTTCGTGTGGTACAGACCGAGACCGGCGGTGCGTTTGGAGGAAAGGAAGAGTATCCGTCGATGATCGCCGGGCACGCGGCACTGTTGGCCATGAAATCAGGCAGACCGGTAAAAATAGTCTATGACCGTATGGAAGATATGGTCGCGACAACCAAACGCCATCCATCACGAACGCGACACCGGACTGCTGTTACACGCGAAGGGAAGATTCTCGGCGGTGAAATTGAATTTGTTATCGACGGCGGAGCCTATTCGACTCTGTCGTCAGTCGTGTTGTCGCGCGGAACCATTCATGCAGGCGGCCCCTACTATTGGCCGACCGTTCGCATCCGCGGAAAGGCCTTTGCCACAAATGCCCCTCCTCACGGGGCGTTCCGGGGATTCGGCGCCCCTCAAAGTCTGTTTGCGATGGAGCGCCACATGGACCGCATTGCTGAGGTGGTGGGCGTTTCTGCGGTGGAGATTCGCCGCCGAAATTTCCTGAAGAGCGGCCAAACGACGACGACGGAACAGGTGATCCATGAACCGATCGATCTCGATCAGTTGCTCGAAAAGGGGCTTGCGCTCTCGGACTATCGTCCGAAGAAACAACGATTCCAACGGGAAAATGCGTCCACAACTCGCAAGAAGGGAATCGGCATCGCGACATTTCTTCACGGAGCGGGGTTCACAGGTTCCGGTGAGCGCTACTTGGCGTCGGTGGTCGGTGTCGAAGGTTGTGCGGACGGCCGCGTGCGAGTGCTTGTGTCCAGCACTGAATTCGGACAGGGAACAAATACAGTGTTATGCCAGATTGCAGCGCAAGAGTTAAGTCTGCCGTATGACGCTGTTGAAATTGCTCAACCGGATACGGAGCAAGTACCGAATAGCGGTCCGACGGTCGCTTCACGCACTGTCATGGTAGTGGGGAAGCTGGTGCAATCGGCGGCGCATGGCCTTCGGCAAACCCTGATGAATACTGGGCTTCTTCGCGAGGGCTATTCGCGCGAGGAATTTTGCGATGCTTGTTCGAGATACGTTGCGGAGCGAGGAGAGTTCAAATCATGGGCTCGGTATGAGCCACCTCCCGGGATTTTCTGGGACGACGAAAAGTATCGCGGCGAAGCCTATGCAGCGTACGCATGGGCTGTTTACATCGCCGAGGTCAGCGTAGATCTCGCAACTTACTCCGTCGCCGTCGATGACTTTGTGGCTTTGCAGGAAGTAGGCAAGGTTCTTAATCCCGTATTGGCCCGCGGCCAGATTACCGGCGGGGTGGCGCAGGGCATAGGCTATGCTCTGTACGAGAAAGTCGTCTGGCAACAGGGCCGCATGCAGAACGGACAGATGACCAATTACATTATGCCGACGTCAGCCGACTTGCCTCCGATCCGCGTGTTCTTTGAAGAATTGGGCAATGTACATGGAGCCTTCGGGGCGAAAGGAATCGGAGAGCTGCCTATGGACGGGCCGGCGCCGGCGATCGTGAACGCCATTGAAGACGCTCTCGGTCTGCGCTTCGACGCGCTTCCGGTGCTTGCGGAAGATATCTTCCAGGCGCTGGCCACGAAGTCCGGAGCAGAGAGCAACTCGCCTATCCCGCAAGGTGTGCAATGAGCGATTCCCGTCGGCAGAGCGAGATCTCGCTGGTTGTTAATGGCGAGCCGAAGAACCTGCGCGTTTATCCGATGGAAAGGTTGCTCGATGTATTGCGACGGCAACTCGGGCTTACGGGGGCGAAGGAAGGCTGCGGGGAAGGGGAGTGCGGGTCGTGTTCGGTACTCGTGGATGGCGTTCTGGTGAATAGTTGCCTGGTGCCGATACTGCAAGCGGATGGAACAAACATCATTACCATTGAAGGACTCACCGAGGCACGGGAGTTGCACCATTTGCAACAGGCATTCCTCGAGTGCGGTGGCTCGCAGTGCGGGATTTGTACGCCCGGCATTATCATGGCCGCCTGCTATCTGTTGAGCAAGAAGCCACAGCCCAAGTCGGAAGATATCAGAGAGGGGTTGTCAGGCAACCTGTGTCGATGTACCGGATATGCGCAGATTTGTGAAGCGGTTTCGGAAGCGGCCGCCGTTGACAATGCAAAGCGCAAGAATGCAACCGGTGTAAACGACTGATGAGAGCAGATCCTGCGGACTACGAATTGACGGCGCCCGGCAGTCTTTCGGCGGTCGTGTCTTTGCTGGCGCAAGCGCCGAGCGAGTGGTTGCCCATTGCCGGGGGAACGGATGTGATGGTGCAATTTGCATCCGGAAAACTCGCGGCGCGAAAGCTGGTGAGTCTCTGGAATCTCGCCGAGTTGCGGCGCATTGATGTCACCCCCGCCGAAGTCATCATCGGGGCTTGCTGCACGTACACCGATGTGCTCAGTCACGAGATCCTCTTACGAGAATTCCCGTTGCTGGCGAGCGCGGCGCGGTGGACGGGCGGAATTGCGAACCAGAATCGGGGGACGCTGGGGGGAAATATCGTGAACGCGTCGCCGGCTGCTGACTCGTTGCCGGCCTTGTTGGTCTACGAAGCGGAGCTGATTCTGGTCTCGGTTCGTGGTGAGCGCCGAATCCCGTACGTGGATTTTCATACCGGGTATAAACAGACTGTCCTCGCTCCCGGCGAATTGATTCGCGCAGTCTGCCTCGCAAGACGATTCACAGCTTGTGTCTCATATTCACGCAAGGTTGGTGCGCGGAACGCGCAGGCGATCTCCAAGGTTTGTGTCGCCGCGTTGGGACGAGTTGTGAGTGGGACAGTCGAAGATGTTCGTATAGCCGCCGGCAGTGTGGCGCCAACGCCCGTGCGCCTGCGGGAAACGGAGCGCGCCGTGAGGGGGAAGAGGATCGATGATGCTCTTGTGTCGCAAGCCCGGAAGACCGCGGTGAGCGAGATCCGCCCGATCGACGACATCCGGTCGACTGCCGCCTATCGCGCGGCGGTGACGGGAAACTTGGTGGCGGAGTTCTTGCAAATGTTGCAAGCGGGGGGTAAGAGCGGATGAGCGTTCTGGTGCGCTGGAATCTGCTCTCGGTCCAGGATGCGATCCGGGAAGTTCTGCCTTGCTGCGGTTCCGATGGATGGGCGCACCAGTTAGTGGCACGAAGACCTATCCCCGACGAATCGTCTCTGGTCGCCGCTTCCGACGAGATTTGGGGCAGGCTTAACACCGAGGATTGGCTGCAGGCATTTTCTAAACATCCCCGAATTGGAGAACGGGAAGCACCGACAGAGGCTCCGTCGACGTCAGCAATCTGGTCAGCGCAGGAACAACAAGGCGTTGCCGCCGCCGGTGAATCGATTCAGGCTGCCCTGGTTCAGGGCAATCTGGAATATGAGCAGCGGTTTGGGCGTGTGTTTATCGTATGCGCCACCGGCAAGTCAGCGGCGGAGATGTTGGAGATCTTAAGCTTGCGGTTGCGGAACGACGATGCCACGGAGTTGCATGAAGCGGCCGAAGAGCAGCGTAAGATTACGAACACTCGCTTGAAGAAATGGCTCTCGCAATGAAACGCATTTCGACCCACGTTCTGGATGTAAGTCGCGGCAAACCGGCAGGCGGCGTCCCGGTGCATCTGGAATGCCAGCACGCTTCTGGGCAATGGTGCTTGGTGCAGTCTGCCCACACCGATCCCGACGGACGTTGCAGTCAATTGCTTCCGAGCGATGACTTGCCATCGGGCCTCTATCGGCTCACATTTGAAACTTCGGCATACTTTGGTGCGCTCAAGATCGAGGGGCTTTACCCAGTGGTTCACATTACCTTCCATGTGCGCGACGGTGAAACGCAGTTCCATCTTCCATTGTTATTAAGCGCGAACGGCTATACCACTTATCGGGGGAGCTAAGAGTGGATTTCTCAATCCGAGAGTGGCTGAACCTTGCGGTGCGATGGTTCCACGTTTTCGCGGGGATCATGTGGGTCGGCCAGACCTATTACTTCACCTGGCTGGACGGACAATTCACGAAGCTCGAAAAACAAGCGGCCGCAGGTGGCACAGCCTCGTCAATCTGGATGGTGCACAGCGGAGGTTTTTACACCGTCGAAAAGAAGAAATCACTGGGAGTAAGTGCAGAGTCAGTTCGATGGTTTCGATGGGAAGCACTCATGACCTGGCTTGCGGGCATGGTGCTGCTGGTGCAGGTCTACTATCTAGGTGCGGGACTGACCGATCCAGATGTGGCCAACATCTCCAAGCCTGCAGCAGTTGCGATCGGATTTGGAGCGCTTTTATCGGGATGGCTGATTTACGACTTCGGTTTGCGCTCGCCACTGGGCAGATCACCTGCGGCTTTTATGCTGTTCGGCTTCGTGATGACGGGGGTATTTTCTTGGGGGCTGATCCATGTCTTAAGCGGACGTGCGGCCTACATCCACATGGGAGCAGTTTTTGGGACGATCATGACGGCGAACGTGTGGCTCCGGATACTGCCAGCGCAGCGGAAAATGCTCTTCGCTGCCGCATCGGGGACCAAGTTTGACTCCGCGCTCGGCGCGCAGGCGAAATTGCGATCGAAACACAATACCTTTCTGGCCGTTCCCGTAGTGTTTCTGATGTTAAGCAACCATTATCCTGTCGCGACTTATGGGAGCCGCTACGCGTGGCAAACGCTGGTCGTGCTCGTCCTGGTGGGGTGGATTGCAGCCAAGGTTATCCGAGAAGCTTAGAGATCGAACATAGTGCATCGATATACTGGGCGCTTGTGAACGCAGAGATCGGACAACTCGCACAAGAAGTGATTGCGCGCTGCCGCAAACTCGCAACGTTCTCCGAAGACTCGGGCAGCCTGCGGCGAACCTTCCTGTCGCCGCCCATGCACGACGTACATCGAGAAATCGCAAGTTGGTTACAGCCATTCGGGACAATGCTGCAGATCGATGCTGCAGGAAATTGGCGTGCTCTCTATCCGGCTGCGGGGCCGGCGGCGCCGCGTGTGCTGATTGGTTCGCATCTTGACACTGTGCCCAATGCCGGGGCCTTCGACGGCATTCTTGGCGTGGCGCTCGCAATCGCTCTTCTCAGAGTACTGAATGGGCGCCGCCTTCCTTACGCAATCGAGATCGTAGGTTTTTCTGACGAAGAGGGCGTACGGTTCGCGACACCGTTTCTCGGTAGCTGTGCCCTCGTGGGCCGCTTCGATGACAATCTGATGGATAGGCAAGACTCGCAAGGAATTTCAGTGCGAAAGGCCATCCATGATTTCGGGTTGAACCCCGAGAGGATCGGAGATGCTGTCCTGGGAGACGATGTCTGCGCGTATCTTGAGTTTCACATCGAGCAGGGACCAGTGCTAGAAAGCCTCGCATTGCCACTAGGCGTCGTCGACGCCGTCGCGGGCCAGAGTCGGCTCGAGTTTATATTTAAGGGACGCGCGAATCATGCGGGGACGACGCCAATGAATATGCGTTTTGATGCCCTGTCTGGCGCGGCGGAGTGGATCGCGGCGGTCGAACGCATGGCAAGAAGCGATCTGGGGTTAGTTGCGACCGTGGGAGCTGTGCAAGCGAAACCTGGCGCGGTCAATGTGATTGCGGGCGAGGCTCGACTCAGCCTTGATGTACGGCATCCCGGCGATGACATTCGAATGCGTGCCGTCGAAGATCTGATCCGGGACGCGCAAGCGATCGCGCGAAGACGTGGGTTGACGGTAGGTTGGAACGAGCACATTAACCAACGCGCCGTGCAGATGGACCTCGATCTCATTACTCAGATAGAAGAAGCAATCCGGAAGTCTGGATGCAAGCCTCACCGCATGGTAAGCGGCGCCGGTCATGATGCCATGATCCTGGCCGAAAAAGTCCCTTCCGGAATTGTTTTCATCCGGACACCAGGCGGCATCAGCCACGATCCGGCGGAATCGGTCCTGGTCGACGACGTTGCGATGGCGATCGAGTGCGGCTCCCATCTGCTGGACCAATTCCCAGTATCGTCCGCATTCCAGAAAAGGACGTGCCGTGCATAACTTGATTCACAGCAACCTCGGACAAACACGAAGTTCACAGCACGGGAATCATCTGCTGCTAACGCCAGACACGTTTGTGCGCACCGCGCTTCCTGGCATGAAGGGATGCGCGGCCGTCGTGCATGTAGGACCCGCGCTCGGCGCGGCATTTGTGCAATACACGGCAGAGTTCGAGCAGGGTGGGGAGCTGGGCGAAACCTCGGCGCAACGATTTCTCTACGTGATGGATGGTGCTGTCACTTTGGAGTTGAGCGGCAAACGAAGTGAACTTGGCGTCCGCGGATTTGCTTATATCCCCCAGGGTGAGGTGCATCAAGTCACCGCTTCCAAAATTAGCCGGGTTGCTGTGATCGAAAAGGGGTACCAGGCATTGACGTCCCACAAAGCGCCCCAGGCAATTGTCTCCACCGAAGATGTGATCGTTGCACGCGCGCTGAATGACGATCCCGACCTGCAGGTGAAGTGCCTGTTGCCCGACGAGTTCGACTTAGATTTTGCGGTGAATACGATGGTTTATCGGCCTGGCGCTGCGTTGAGTCAGGTCGAGATTCATGTGATGGAGCACGGGCTGATCATGTTGGAAGGCGGTGGAATTTACCGGCTCGGTGATTCGTGGTACCCCGTGACGGCGGGCGACTTTATCTGGATGGGACCATGGTGTCCGCAGTGGTTTGGCGCGATTGGAAAAGTCCCCGCAAAGTATCTCATCTATAAGAACTGGAACCGGCATCCCCTGTCTGGATCTCGATGAAGCTCTCGATCGACCAGTCGCGTCTTCTTTCCGAGATCGATTCACTCGCGGAATTCTCCGATGCCGAGCCGCCTGCGGTGACCCGGGTTGTGTTCACGCCGACAGATCTGAAAGCACGCGCGTGGGTCAAGGATCGCTGCAAAGATGCGGGGCTCGTGATATGGGATGACCCGATCGGCAACACATTCGCTCGCTGGGTGGGGTCGGATCCACATGCGCCAGCGGTTGGTACCGGTTCTCACATCGATGCCATTCCGAACGCAGGCAAGTATGACGGTGTTGTCGGCGTTCTGGGCGGACTCGAAGCCATTCGCGCCTTGCAGGCCGCAGGGCTTCAACCGAAGCACTCCATCGAGCTGTTGATCTTCGCAACCGAAGAACCCACACGCTTTGGGATTGGCTGCCTTGGCAGTCGCCTGCTTTCGGGTGCACTCTCCGCTGACGCTGCGCGCAAACTAACCGACCCAGAGGGCGCCTCGGTCGAGGCCGTCCGCCGCCAGGCCGGTCTCGCGAGAGAGTTGGATCAGGTGAGACTGCCTGAGGGATATTACAAAGCGTTCGTCGAATTGCATATCGAGCAGGGACCATTGCTGGAGCAGGATCGCAAGCAGTTGGGCGTAGTCGAAAGAATCGCAGCTCCTGCGAGCTTGCGGTTGACGATCGAAGGGTCGGGCGGACACGCCGGCGGCGTTTTGATGCCGGACCGCCGGGATGCGCTGTGCGCTGCCGCAGAACTGATTCTAGCCATCGAAAATGCGGCGCGAGGCAGCGGCGCGCACGACACCGTGGCGACCGTAGGGATGTGTGATGTGTTTCCAGGTGCTGTGAATAGCATTCCCGCCAAAGCCAGATTGAGCGTTGATATTCGCGACACCGACCTTCAACGGCGAGACAGAGTGATGCGATCCCTTGAGGAAGCCTGCCGCGCAACGGCCGCCAGCCGTCAAGTGGCAATTCACACAGAACTGCTCAATGTCGACGCGCCAGCCGAATGTCAACCCGCGATCGTAGCGGTTCTGGCGCAGGGATGTGAGAAGCACGGATTCAGTTTTCTGCGCATGACCAGTCGTGCGTACCATGACTCGCTTTTCATGTCGCGGATTGCGCCGATGGCCATGCTGTTCATTCCATGCCGGAATGGTTACAGCCATCGCCCAGATGAATACGCCTCTCCGGAAGACATCGCTCGCGGCGCCCTGGTTCTCGCTGAGACGCTCGCGATGTTAGCAGCGTGATCACACGGCGCGGTCGTCGAGCGCGAGAATACCCTCACGGAATATGAGGAACTTGATTTTCCCGTTCCGCCCAATGGTCCACAATGTCACGTACAACTTTATCGCCGACCATCTGGGCGGCCTCCAGAGAAGGGATGTAGGCCGAGTAGTTGCCAGAGACCATTTCCGTGAGACTCTCAGCCGCGCTTGTGCCCGGAGGTTCACGATCGTAGTTGCTTACCGTGCGCAGAACGAGCACCCGTTGCAAATCCGCGCGTCCAGCCTGACTCAGGAAAGTAAGCGCCTGCAGGGTCCCGGAATCCTCCATAGCCGCGACCATGTAATTCCCTTTGCCGCTGGTGTAGTAGCGGGTCCACTCATTCGCCCAGTCGTCCAACTTTGAGCCGTGCCAGAATGTGCCGGCGGAGAGCGTTGCCCCTCTCGTCACGAACGGTGGTCTCAGCGCATTGGGAAAGCCGGGGAAGCGGGAGCGGAATCTGCGCAGCGTGTCACTATCGGGCAACGTGACCCGTTCCGTGAGTCGTAGAGCCCACTCCACAAGCCCCGGGTTGACAGCATACGCTTCGCCGTAGTCCGCCACTGCCGGTTGTTCGTACGGCGTGCCTTTGCGGAGCGGAACATATCCCGTTGTCCAACCTGCGGGGATCTGGCGGCCGTCAATTTCAAACGCCAGATCACCGTCTACGACATAATCAGCCCATACGGCCGATCCAAGAGACACATCGGCAGGATCGCCTCCCCCGATTCCCGCCACAATCCAATACGCTTTCGTGAGGTCGAATCTTGGGTCCAATCCGAGCGCCATCACCGAGGCGGCGGCCTTCGCGGTCCCAACTCCTGTGAGCATTCCCAATACGCCGTCTTTGTTCAACCGGACATGGTGATATCCCGCCGGAAGCGGAAATACCTGGTCAAGATGTTCACGTTCGACCCAGAGCTGAAACTCGCCAGGAGTGTCGCCCGTATCCTCTCCTCGTTCGAACATCGTGACTACGACGACCTTTACAGGAATCGGTGGCGGAGAAGCAGTCGACTGAGCAATCATCGGACTGCCGGTGACTGCGAGCAACAAGAGCCGGGCCAGCGCACATCGGGCGAAGCCGCTCATCGCGAAGCAATCTCGCGAATTCGCGCGTACCCAGGCTTGATCGTCTTATAGATCAGGTCACAACGCTGGTCGTAGGGCAGGAACGCACTCTTCATCGCATTGATGGAAATTTTCTCGAAATCATTGAGAGTAAGCCCGAAGGTTTCCGCGGCGGCTTCAAATTCCCGAGTCATCGAGGTGGCGCTCATCAGCCGGTTATCGGTGTTGAGCGTCACGCGGAATTTCTGTTGGTACAGAACCTTGAACGGATGCTGTTCGAGACTGGGCGTCGCACCCGTGTGGACGTTGCTGAGGAGGCATATCTCGAGGGGGATGCGCTTGTCGAGAACATACTGCGCGAGATCGCCCAATTTGACCGCCTCACCATCGGCGATAGCGATGTCATCGATCAGGCGAGTCCCGTGACCGATGCGGTGTGCTCCGCAGTACTGGATGGCTTGCCAGATCGACTCCTTGCCGAATCCTTCCCCCGCGTGAATGGTGATGTTGAAGTTCTCTCTCTGGATGTAGTGAAAGGCGTCGACATGTTTCTTCGGCGGATAACCGCCTTCCTCTCCAGCCAGGTCGAAACCTACGACTCCGCGTTCGCGAAAGTCGACCGCCAGTTCCGCCATTTCGAGCGAGACGTTCATGTTGCGCATTGCACAGATCAGCAATCCCGAGCGGATGCCGAAATCCTGGCGGCCGCGCGCCATTCCTCGAAGCACGGCCGAGACCACCTGTTGGTGCGTCAGTCCCTTGTGTGTGTGGAAAATGGGTGCGAAGCGAGTCTCGTAGTAGACGATTCCGTCGCGACTGAGGTCCTCGGCCTGCTCGTAAGCGACTCGCTCCAGCGCGTCCTCGGTCTGCATTACCGCGATGGTGTGCCGAAAGCCTTCCAGGTATTTAGCAAGGCTGCCTTGGTTTGCGCCCTGATGAAACCAAGCTGCCAATTCCGTGGCGTTCGTGGTTGGCAATTCCGTGTAATGGTTGCTGGCGGCAAGTTCTATCATGGTGCGAGGCCGCAGCACGCCATCCAGATGCTCGTGGAGCAAAACTTTCGGCAAGCTCTGAAGCACCGACTTTTCGAGTCTGATCAAGAACTTTCTCGGTCGTAGCAATCAAATTCGGGGAGTGAGGCATTGTATCCCAGGAGCCGTTGTGAATCGCAGAGGATTCCGTGACCGTTTTCTGCTCTGGTGTACACTACCGTCCACTCACACGCCGGAGGAATGGTATCGACAATGGAGACGTCCGGGACGAATTCCGCGTACGGACTTCGACGCGGAGTCCTGTCCCAGATGGAAACGCTGGCGCAATCCGTTTCGACGATGGCGCCGACCACAACTCCAGCCGCGACCATACCTCTGGTATGCGCGCTTGCTGGCGACGGTACCTGGCTCGGATACGCTTTAGCCACCGTCGCAGTTCTGTTAGTCGCTCTCTGTGTCGCCCAATTTGCGCGGCATTCCTCATCTCCCGGATCGCTCTACAGCTATGCCTCGAGCGTTTTGCCGCCATGGCTGGGAGCGACCGCCGCGTGGAGTTTGTTGCTGGCGTATGTAGCTACTGGTTCGAGCGTAATCGGTGGCTTCTATCACTACGGCAACTTATTCATGCGAGACGCCGGCAAACACACGACATCGGCCGTGCTACTCGCGATCGCCGTCACCGTGGTTTCCATGTGGATCGCCTACCGGGATGTGCAGATCTCTGCGCGCTTGATGTTGTGGATCGAAGCGGTATCGGTGTCGCTGATTTTCATCCTGGTCATCGTGGTACTCGCCCGGCACGGAACTCACCTCGACTGGCAACAACTGCGTTTGCGGCATATGACCGGTAGCGGACTGCGTCTCGGATTGGTGCTGGCGCTTTTCAGCTTCGTGGGCTTCGAGAGCGCGACGACACTAGGTTCAGAGGCACGCGAGCCGCTCAAGACAATCCCCCGCGCAGTCATTCAGAGTGCAGTTCTCGCGGGTGCCTTCTTTACCCTTACTGCGTACGCCGAGGTGCTCGGATTTCGCAGCGTCGGACAAGACCTCGGAGCCAGCCCAGCTCCCATGCGTGTGCTCGCAGAAGTGGGCGGACTTCCGGTGCTCGGACTCTTGATCGACATTGGGGCTCTGGTGAGTTTGTTCGCGGGAACGCTCGCCTGCATCACGGCTGCGGCCAGAGTGCTCTTGCTAATGGCTCATAATGGGCTGGCCCATTCCTCTTTGCAAGCCACGCATTCTCGCAACGAAACTCCGAGCCGCGCAGTGCTGGTGACAGGAATGGCCGCGCTGATTCCAGTGGTAGTGCTTGCCGCACGCGGAGCGAGCGGACTGGACGTTTACGGGTGGATGGGCTCTCTGGCCACGTACGGCTTCATCGTGACCTATGCTCTCGTATGCATAGCACTGCCGCGCTACCTACGAGATCACGGTGCATATCGCAGCCAGGCTCAGATCATTTCCTGGTTAGCTTGTGGAGCGATGGTGATGGCCCTGGTAGGCAATCTATACCCTGTTCCGGATGGCCCCTACGGAAAGTTGCCATACATCTATCTGATTTTCTTGCTGGCCGGGCTCTTGAGCTTCGCAGTTCGTGGGCGAACTCCACGCACAGGATTGGCTGAAGCGGAAGACTAGGGCTGCGTTTCAGACTCGGGTTGCGACAGCAAAAGCAGCACAATGCCAATTACCATGAACATCCGGGACGCGGAGTCTTGACCGTTCCAAGTTTTTGACTGCCACATGAGAAACCACTCGCCTCCAATGTCCAAAAACGCGATCAGCCACATGAGTAGGCTCAGGGTTAGTGCCACCACGGCTGTCCGCTTTGCGTGACTAAAAATGCTTGCCGGTGCCGAGATCGTTCGAATGAGTCGAAACCCTCCCCACCAGCAGAGCATCATCACGATCGATTCCCAGGCGATGACGCAAACGTAAAATGCGGTTTGCCAGCGGGGAGAATTCAAGGCGCGCCACATTCCATGGTTCCCGGGCAGCGTTGAATCCATCATCATCACATGACGGACGAACTGGTAGTTGGAGTTGTAGTCGGTCAGGTTGTTGATGACAACCAACGTGTAAAACAATGCCACGCCAAAAATCAGCACAACCTTGGCGGCACGTAACGTCATGGTTTCTCCGGAATCGAGAAAGTTTTAAAGTACGCGATGAGAGCACTAAGAGTGGCGTCATCGTACCCAGGATTCGGATACATCTCAGCCCGTGGATTCTCCGCCTGCGGGTAGCGAACGTATCCGGCAAAATATTTCGGGGACGCCGTTGCCCACGCGGACAAAACGAGCCAGGGATGTCGGGCTTTCTGGCCACCCACCTCACCCGCGTTGTGGCACCGCAAACAATTCTGCTGTGCGATTCGATACCCGGCCTGTACGGTTGCATCCGATGCGTTGGGTCCACGTGGTGCAATTCGGTCAAAGAAATCCTTCTCGTTCTGGAATTCCACCCGGACCACTCCCCACGGCACTTGTGGTTCCTCACTATGCGCAAGAATCTTCAAACCTGGCTTAAATTCGGAATGGGAGATCATGTACGGGCCCATCGACTGATTATTTCCCTCCGTACTCTTCGGCCATCGCCCCGGTGCGTGTCCGTTTACTTCCAGCACGAGCATCGGATGATGATCGACGAGATAGGCGCGGGTGTAGTGTGCGTGATACTGGTCGCTGCAAATCGCGATCGCAAGATCGGAATCGGGATAAATAGCCAAGGCACGAATCAGGTGTTCAAGAAGTACCCCTTGAACCCGCGTCGGCTCCTTGAAATTTGTGTCGTCGCGAACTGTGTAGGTAACTTGCGGCAACGTGAGCAAGTCTTCGCGGGTCAAATAGCCCGTTGCACCAGGCAGCTCTTCGATATCACCTCCGATCTCAAGGTCGGTGGGACCGGTTCGCTTCGTGCGCGCTTTCAGGACGGGTTTGGCGTCATGTGCAGTTCTCGACTGGACGGCAGCGAGCGCGAAATGAAGCATCATCGCCGCAACGAAAACATTGGCGCAAACCACTGCTGTGAATCGGTTTGGCATGGCACATGGTACCGTGCTCGCCTCTGAATGCAAGCGGGAATTTGAGTCGCGTCTAAATCCATTGCGACCGTAAGTGCAATTGGGAGCGGCGTTTCGCAAAACGCCTGCGGATAGAAATATCTAATCGCAGCCAAAGAAATTATCACTAGCCTAGGAGCTACCGCAAGATTTTGAATTCGCGTACATTGCACGTCAACACTTTTCCAATGGTCGGCACAGTCCGAGTGGGCGGTTGCTGCGGACCATTGCAAACAGAGATCGATTCCGAGGGTTAGGACGACATTGCTGCGGAAGTGCATCCCTTAGCGACGAGGACCATGCTGCTATGTTGACTAGAATTCGAGTTTCGGCGCTGTTGCTTTTCCGCGTGACAGCGATCCTTCTGACGCTCAACGTTCAGGCTCAACAGACCCTGGGCGGCATCACAGGTACAGTTACGGACAAAACGGGGGGCGTCTTGCCTGAAACGCTCGTTACTCTGACGAGCGACCAGACATCGCTGACCCGTACCCAGAAGACGACCGCCAATGGCAGTTACGATATCGTCAATCTGCCGATCGGCACCTACACCGTGAGCTTCACGCATGAGGGATTCCAGACACAAAAAGTTCCTTCCATTCAGGTGCAGGCGGATCGCACTGCGACCGTGAACGTCAGCATGCCGGTAGGCCAGGTCGGTACGATCGTTGATGTTCAAGTTGCCGCTCTTCTGAATGCGGTCGACACGACTAACGGTTACATCCTCGAGAAAGATCAGATTGACAAGATTCCGTTGCCGACCGGAAGTTTTACCGGCATCGCGATCCTTTCGCCCGGTGTGAACGCGGAATTGTCAAGCGGTACCGGCGCGAACGCTGGCTTAGGGAATCAGCCGATTTGGGCCAATGGCCAACGCGACACCAGCAATACCTTCCTGTTGAACGGGGTTGACGCCAGCAACCTTTTTAACGGCAAGAGTACGAGTTCTGTGTCTTCGGCCCGCATCGTGAACAACACAGGCGTTTCTGGCGCTTCGAGCACGACCGCGGAAATCATTCAGAGTTCCGCCTCGCCTTATCTGGCAATTGGGCAGGCTTTGCCAACTCCGGCGCCTGAAACCGTTCAGGAATTTCGAGTGAATACTTCGATGTATGACGCCCAGCAAGGATCGACCAGCGGCGCGCACATCGACATGAGCACGGCCTCAGGTACGAATTCGATTCACGGGAGCGCATACGTTCATCGTGGCACAGACGCCCTCAATGGTGCCCCGTACTTTTACAAGCAAGACCCGAACATTCCGAAGAGTCAGGACGTGCCGCAGTTGCACCGCTACACACTCGGAGGAACACTGGGCGGTCCGATCATTAAGGACAAACTTTTTGGCTACCTGAGCTATCAGCATATTCACGCTTCAGACCTGGAAATTGGAACATCTCGTACCGCGGTGCCGTTCGGATTGACTGATGATCGCAGTCCACAAGCACTGGCGAACGTTGCTTCTGCCAACTGGGGCACCTCGGTCAATGCTGTGGTCGCCGCGAATCCGCCGGGAATGACTGGTCCGCTAAACATCGACCCTGTCGCCTACGCGCTGTTGACAGCCAAGTTGCCTAACGGCCAATTCTTGTTCCCTTCTGCTAATGCTGGCTACACTCCGACAATTAACTTCCCGGAGAACGTCTTCATTACGCAGCCTGCCTATTTCATTTCTGATCAAGCAGTTTCCAATCTCGACTTTTTGCCAACGTCCAAGGACACGCTGTCGTTGAAGTATTACTACCAACATGATCCGACGACAGCACCCTTTGGGTTTTCCTCGGTAGAAGGATTCGCACAGCACCTGGATGCAGGAAGCCAGGTGGCAAGCATTACGAATACGCAATCCATTACGCCAAATTTAAGCATCGCCGAGGTGTTCGGGTTTATTCGCGAGAAGATTTACAGCACCATTGGTCAACCCTTCAGCCCGCAATCTATAGGCATCAACACCTTCGGGTCGAACGTTTTCCCGGGAATTACCATCGTCGACGATCTCGGAAACTTTTCTTCGCAGAATACCGGGGGATGCCCGCCAAGTGCGCCGTGCGGCCCATTTAACGCCGGATTGAATATAGGCTCGACAGCCGCTTCGCAAGGGGCTTTCACCGGTATATTTCAGAACCGCTGGATGCCGTCCGCGAATGCTGTTTGGACCCACGGCAAACACACCATAACTTTCGGTGGCAGTTACTCCTACACCCAACTTAATGCCCGAGACAATAGAACGAACACTGGGATGGTAGGCTTCACGAATTTCGGCCAGTTCCTTACCGGACAACCCATCACCTACACTGCCGACGGATTTATCACGACCACCTTTCTGCAAGGCGATGCCAACCGCTACTATCGCTCCAATGAAAGCGGGGCCTACATCCAGGACAAGTATCAGATCCGTTCCAACCTCAGTGTGAGCGCCGGTCTTCGCTTCGATTATCACGGGGGCCTCAAAGAAAAGAACGGACGCATTTTCAATTTTGATCCGTCTAAATACAGCTACGATCCCACCACCGACACCATCACTTCGAATGGATTCATTGTCGCTGGGAACAACCCTGACTTCCCCACAAAAGGGGTCAGCGATTCGACGCTGACGGGACGGCAATGGGGACTGGCGCCACGGCTTGGATTGGCATGGAGTCCGCGGAAGTTCAACGACAAAGTTGTGGTTCGTGCAGGCTGGGGACTCTACTACGATCGCGGAGAGTTGTTCACGTACCTATCCCCCGGCTTTGCCTCTGGCGTCATCGCTGGAGGCCCGTTTGGCGTGAACCAGAGTCCGCCCTGGGTGAACCAGACGTCCTGCAGTCCTTACGGGTACTCAGTTTGCAGCAATTTCGAAGCCCCCTGGGGTACTACCCTCGGGCCTCCGCCCAGTGGCAATCCTGCCGACCTGGCCTTACCCAACGCCACAGCGATCTCAACCGGCATCCCCTTGTTCGCGTTTGCCGACTACAACCGCTCCAACAAGCTTCCTTATACGATGAACCAGACGCTCGACATTCAGTGGCAGCCACGCAATGATCTGGCGATCAACATCGGCTACGTCGGCAATCTCGGACGCCACGCGGTTGTTCCCTTGCCGTTTAATCAAGCTCGTATCGCATCTCCGACAAATCCAATTTTGGCCGGCACGCCTTTCGAGCAGGACTACACGTATGGTTACTCGGTCATGACTGACCCGGCTAACTTTATTCCTGCCAATCTTCCCAACGGACAGCCCTACCAACTCACCTTCGAAGGCGGCAATGTTGATCTGCGCGTTCCATACATTGGCTACTCATCGGAATCGGAGTCCTACACCGCCGCCGGCATCTCCGCCTACCACGCCCTCCAGGCGCACGTAGAAAAGAAGATGAGTCACGGCTTGCAGGTTGGGTTCTCTTACACCTACTCGCATGCGACGGACGAGCAAAGCGCGATGGGTTTGTTCTACAACGGAAACAATCCGCTCAATCTGCGCTCGGGTTATGGGCTCTCGGACTTCGACCGTAAGCATGTGATTAATTTCACTTACACGTACCAGCTGCCGAGATTTTTCGCCACGTCTTCGTTCAAAGGAAAGATCGCCGACGGATGGGCCATTTCCGGATTAACTGTCATCCAAAGTGGTCAGCCCTACAGCATCGTGGACTACTCGGGTGCAGTGGGCAGCATCTTCTACGGCGTCAACGATGGGATCATAAACCCGATCGTTCCCTTGTCAGGCTGCACGCCACAGCAGGCGATCACCGGCGCTTCGGGAGCACATTATAATGGGGATCCGAAAACGCTCGCGCTGAACCCGGACTGTTTCGGCTTGCCATTGCTCAATCCTGGCGACCTGAACGGGGCGATTCCGAGCAATGATCCGTACGAGACCAATTTCATCGACCACGGGCAACGAAACATCTTCCGCCAATCGTGGCAGCGCCGGGCGGACATCTCGATTGTGAAGTTGACTCAGCTTACTGAGCGGTATTCACTGAGGTACTCGATGGATATTTTCAACGTAACAAACACCGCAAGCTTCGATATCCCGATCGACGATGTGACCCAGAACGAAAACTTCAACGGTTTTCCGGTTCAAGGCTCACCGGCGACGGCGCCGTGCAGTCAGCCCTTCACCGCTTTGTATACCTGTCCCAGCTTTAGCGGTCTGGGTATTACCAACAAGACCATCAGCAGTCCGCGACAGATTCAGATGTCGTTGAGCTTGACTTTCTAGCCGCTCCAGTCGGACGCAAACGTGGAGAGCGGAACGGCGAACCCACCGTTTCGTTTCTTACATGATGGAAGTCCATTCCTGTGATGTCTTCAGTTTGCGCCAATGGTTACGAGCGAGTCGCGATCGGTGCTCCGTGGAAACGTTCCTGAAATTCGGAACTAGACTGGAAGACTATGCCTTCATTTGCGAGCAAGGGAAGCTCATTCGAGGTTGGCTGAGCATGGAGCGGCGGATGATGGGAGAGTGGCTATTGCGGCGTAGTAACTTTGAGCCAGTCCTCGACGCTCTTCTGTCCGGGTGCGGAGCCTGCTTTTCGCACCGCTAGCGGATCGTATTTTTGCTTTTGCTCGTCGTTGAGCACCAGCCGGATTCGCTGCACCGTTTGGTCCTGAAGTGCTCGCAACCGCTCAATGCGAGTGCTTCCTGTGATTGACGTGTCGTGCCGAAGCCGCAGAATCTCCTGCTGTCGCTGCTCGAGGATCCTTTTTACAGACACCTGCTGCGCCTGGTCCAGGTTGAGGGCGGCGGCAAGGGTTTTGACGCGATCATCAAGGCTGGGGCGCCTGTGAGTCGAGTTCGGGGGTTGGGGTGCGGAGTCGGCAGGCGCAGCAGCAGCGGTTTGGGGCAGCGCGGACGAAGCCAATGAGATGGTCAGCAGGAGTGCGGCCAGACACAACCCGGCGCGCGTTGCTCGATTTCGCCGGCACGCGGGAATTATTCTACTGCAGCTTGGCAAAGCGGGAATCATCCACATGCGCATTGACTGCGACCTCTTAAACTTCGTTTTTCTCAGTTTGCTTTACTGCTTGCAACTTGTCTCCATCAGGTAGGGCACCTTTAAGCCGTTTACGGGTTCTGTAGTCGCGATGCCTTCCATATCCATCTTACCCCTCATCGAGAGGCTCTGCACTGCGCGCCATGCCTGCAGCCCACCACGTGCGGCAATATTCTTTTCGACAACCTGCTCCACGCTTTGATGCTTCTGTTTCTAGCTCTTACCTTCCGGATGATCCATCACGTGCCAAAACGGTTTCTAGTATGCTGCTCCGAACCCTCCGTAACGACTAAACAGACGATCACTTGCGATGATCGGAAGTCGATCGAGAGTGTGCATACAGGTGGTGTACTTGGCTGGCCACTGTGAATGCCGTTCCACATGAATCCCTGGAGTCTCCCAGGTTGATCCCGGCAATTCGTAATCGTAATGCTTGCGGTTAAACGTACTACTGCATTGGCCAAAATAACGTTTTTTGTTCACGATCAAAGGCTCGATCGGGCAACAACCCCACAAAAAAGCCGAGCAATCGGTTGGATCGCTCGGCAAGGAACTATTTTGTTGATAACAATCTAATGCGGGTTGGTCTTGTCTTCGACTTTTTTCGCAGTTTGCCGCGTCTTTTCCGCCGACCTGTTAACTGCTTTCTTCGTCCCGTGCTGCACCTTATGTTCCGTTTTCTTGGCGGTCTTCTTGGTTGCGCGCCCGATGTCCTTTGCGGCGTCTTTGATGGATTGTCCTGCATCCTTCATATCCTGCTTCGGGCTCTGCGTATCCTGCGGTAAAGCAATGCCGCTGCTCATCAGGGCGAGCAGCAAAGAAGCTGCGAGAATGCCGTTCCGTGGATTCATGAAGCTCCTTCCAGCTGGATTTGAACGGGCAAAATGAAGAGAGCCGGAAACCTGATCCGGCTCATTTTATACATTATGTCGCTGCAAAGAAGCTAGCGGATGTCTGTACCCGTCGCGTACGCTTCGCTGCGTCCTCTGACTTTGTCGCTGATGTCTTGCACTTTGTCACTGATGGTGCTCCGCAGTTCCGCACCGCTCGATGGCGCGAGCAACAGACCTGCGGCGACTCCAACCCCGATGCCTGCTGCGAAACCAACGATATTCCGAAGGGTCTGTCCTTCACTCGGATAGATCACGCTCCGTGTGTTCGCAGCGAATTCCGATGCTCGATCCGATACCCGATCTACCCTGTCGGCGGTCTCGTCCATGATGTAAACAATTGACTTCAGGATCGATTTCACAAACCTATCTATTTTCATGGTTAATTCATCCTTTCCATTCTCTCCCTGGAGCCTAAGCGCCGTTGCTGCTGGCTGTCATTCCGGAAAACCTTGTAGTTGACCGACTAGGTGCGGGTAGCTGGTTCTACCGTGTGGCCCTCTTGGCGAGTTCGAATCGCTGCCGCGATACAATAAAAGCTCAGTTCAGAAGAGGCTCTAATGACGATCACTCACGCTCCTCGTCCTCAGGCTGCTGCGGAAGTTCCGGCAGTGCCCTTGACCACCGAAGGCTACAGTGTTCTGCACCAGATGCTCCGGCTCCGCTGGCCGGCCTGGCGTGCGCTGCCTGCTTCCGAGAAATCCACGATCGCCCAGGAGGCCTCGGAAGCGTTGCTCGCAATGGAGAAACATTCCCCGGGACAATCCGCACTCTTTTCGCTCATAGGGCACAAGGGCGACCTCATGCTGATCCATTTCCGCGACTCCTTTGCTGATTTGAACCAGGCCGAACTCCAACTGGCTAATCTGGGCCTCAGTGACTACCTGGAGCCGACGACTTCCTATCTCTCCATCATCGAACTGGGTCTGTACGAGTCCACGTTGAAGATTTACAAAGAGCTGATGGATCAGGGTATTGAGCCCCATTCGGACCAGTGGAAAGCAGAGATCGAGTGCAAGCTCGATCGCCACAGAGAGGCCATGAAGCCTCGGCTTTATCCGGACATTCCGCCGAACCGTTACGCCTGCTTCTATCCCATGGATCGCCGGAGAGGAGAAGAGAAAAACTGGTACAAGCTTCCCATCGAAGAGCGTGCCCGCCAGATGAACGACCACGGAATGGTTGGCCGCCGCTATGCCGGAGAAGTCAAACAAATCATCACCGGCTCGATAGGCTTCGACGATTGGGAGTGGGGAGTCGACCTTTTTGCGGATAACCCGTTGGTGTTCAAGAAGCTGATCTACGAAATGCGCTTCGACGAAGTCAGCGCCGTCTACGCGCTGTTCGGACACTTCTATGTCGGTGTGCGGGTGCCGGCGGCATCGCTCGCAAAGTTGTTGAGTGGCGAACTCCCGTAGAACCTTTCTTGCAGGCCAGAAGGCGAGCGAGCGGTTCTCCGCGATCTCAGCGGATTTTCTCAGCGCCCTCTGCGGTAATCTCTCGCTGTTGAAGTCCACTTCATTCCGGAGACTCTAATGTCCACGCTAGGCTTAATTGAATACAAAGACGCCTCTCCCGAAGTGCGCGCGATTTATGACGACATCATGGCGACTCGCAAGACGGACTGGATCAACAACTTCTGGAAAGCGATTGCCCACGATCCCGCCACGCTCAAACGCACATGGGAAGATATCAAGCAGATCATGGCTCCGGGCGCCCTCGATCCGCTGACCAAAGAGCTGATTTATGTCGCCGTCAGCGTGACAAACCAATGTCACTACTGCATCGCCTCGCACACTGTGTCAGCCCAAAAGAAAGGTATGACGGACGCCATGTTCAAGGAGTTGATGGCAGTGATCGGCATGGCAAACGAAACCAACAAAATGGTCACGGGATTTCAGGTCGAAATCGACCCGCAGTTCAAGAAGTAGAAGGCGGACGGTATCGCCAATCGCCCCGAAGAAGGAGTTTTGTCGCGCGCCGCCTGTGATTCGCGCTATCAGTCCACAAGAGACCTATCCATACGGTCGGCATGGTATGAGTGATGTCCCCAATGCCCGTCACCGTCTGCTGATTGCATCCATTACATTCTTCGCTGTACTGGTCCTTGGCTATGGTGCTGACGCTCTCCTCGTACGGCATCCCACGTGGATATTCATGGACGACTTGATTCTGGCTGTACTTGCCGCGCTTGTGGTTTACCAGTATGAAAGGGAACCCAGCCGGTTGTTGGCTGAAAAGCTCCGGGTGATCCGCGAGATGAATGCCTACGTTCGCAACGAATTACAGATTCTATAGCGTGGCTCGAGCACCTCGATACGGGACGCGTCCGGACCATTGAACACAGTATCGAGCGCATCGACTGGGCGCTCCGTGAGTTATTGCCGGGGGGACATGTTCCGGAAATACCGTCAGTACGGAGTATCCGGCGGTCGGCATAAGTAAGGTCTAGATCGATCGAAGCGTCTAGTCGGCCGAATCAGGAAGTTTTCTTCGAGCGAGTTTGCTGGCGGGATGCCGTATATTGATGTGCTCGAAGATCCACTTTTCTTCCCCGGAATCGCACACCTTCGGCTTCAAGGCGAAGCCGCTGCTCAATCGCCGAATCCCCAGTTAATTTGATCGCGCCTCCGGCTCCCAATACACGCTGCCAGGGCAAACCGAAGCCACGACGCAAGACCCGCGCCACCATCCGGGCCGCGCCAGGGTATCCGGCCATCTTCGCTACTCCGCCGTATGTAGACACTTTTCCGCGGGGAATCGCCCGAATCGCCCGCTCGATCCGCAGCCGCATCGTTCCCGTTTGGTCCATCTTCTTCTTCGCTTTCTTCATTCCTGAGCACAGCAGGCCGGCTCGAAAACGAGCCGGCCCGCCAAGGTGAATCTCGGATTCGAGCGCTCCCTATACCGCCTCGCGACCGGGGCAATTCCTACGGATGGAAACAGTGACGAATCAAGCCGCCGTTCGGAACGCCTCCAACGCGGCGTACTCCGAGTCATGTACCTCAAATACCGTCAGCAACTTGGTTACCTGTAGCAAGTCTCCGACCCTGCGGGTCAGATTCGCCAGCTTGATCGTTCCACCGGCGTTATGCGCCGTGGTGTGCAGCGCCACGAGAGTTCCCAACCCGCCCGAATCGATGTAGCTGATCTCGCCCAGGTTCAGCACAATGCGTTTGTTGCCGTCGGCGATCGCCTTTTTTACCTCGTCCCGTATCAGCGACGACTCGTCGCCAAACACAATGCGCCCGCTGCATCCAAACGCCATAATTCCGTCCACTGTTCTCTTGGTAAGTTTCAATTGCATTTGAGACGCTCCTCCGCGGCCACTGGCCCCTTGCCCGAGCCGCATCCGCCATAATTGGTGTCGCACCAGCCTATCGTGTGCCCCGCGCCTTCGCAAGGGCCGCGCTTGCCGCCTCTCTGCGACAGCGACAGCCTGTAGACTTAACCGCACGCCTGTTCCTATGCGCACGCCAGATTCTCTATCCCGCCTACTATGTCTCGCAGCCGTATGCGCCTTGCTTTTATGCTGCGCTCTCGCACACGGACAAGAGCCTCAGCACGAGCCGACACCCGATTCCCCACCGCCCCAATCCCAGTCAAAAGGATTCTTCGCTCGCTTGGCGGAGTTTTACCGCCAGGACTGGTCTGGGACAACTGCATCCTCACCCACCCCAGCCCGCCGCGGCCTGCCATCGCCCCTTGATTCGCCACCCTTCCCAAACTCAGACTGGTCGTATGGAGGTTCGCCCGTCATCGGCGAGCCGGACTCAAACAGCTATCCGCTGATGACCGCGATCAACCAGGCAAGGAGCCGCACAAAGATTTATGGCTGGATCGATCCAACTTTGAACTTTAGCACCTCCGCCAGCAGTAATTCGCCCGAGGCGAATGATCTCTACGCGAATCGTCTCGAACTAAACCAGATTGTGCTTTATGCCGAGCGCCTCCCGGATTCCGTACAGCGCGACCACGTCGACTGGGGCTATCACCTCACCGCCCTTTACGGCACGGACTATCGCTTCACTATCGGGAAGGGTTACCTGAGCAGCCAGCTGCTGAACGATCATCACCAATATGGCTTTGATCCCACACTCGAATACGTAGATATTTACATTCCGCAAGTCGCGGACGGCATGAATCTGCGGGTGGGCCGCTTCATTTCCGTCCCCGGGATCGAAGCGCAGCTGGCACCCAACAACTACATCTTCAGCCACTCCCTGCTTTATGCGATTGATCCGTTCACTGACACCGGCCTGATGGCGACCGTTAAACTGAACGACCAATGGCTTGTTCAACTGGGTATTACCGCAGGCCATGACGTCGCACCGTGGACGCCGGACGCAAAGCCGTCCGGCACAGCGTGTGTGAGTTATACGACCAAATCAGTCAGCGACAATCTCTATCTCTGCGCCAACGGGATCAACGATGGCAAGTACGCATACAACAATCTGCAGCAGTACGACGCCACGTGGTATCACAAGTTTTCGAAGACAGTGCACATGGCAACCGAATCCTGGTACATGGATGAGCGCGATGTGCCCGCGGTGGGAGGCACGATTCAGCCAGAGATTGGCGCGAATCCAGCCTATTGCAGGCCAGGCGAACAGCGCTGCACCGCTCCCGAATATGCCATCGTTAACTTTCTGCAGAAGGAACTCTCGCCGCACGACTTCCTGTCGTTTCGCAGCGACTTTCTTAACGACAAAAAAGGACAGCGTACGGGCTACGCGACTCGATATTCAGAGAACACTCTCACCTGGTGTCACTGGATTGGCACGACGATCCAGATCCGTCCGGAATTGCGCTTTGAGCGCGCCTGGGACAGGAAGGCTTACGACAATGGACGCCGGCAGAATCAACTTACCGTCGCGACCGATCTGATTTTCCACTTCTAACCGTCCTCAGTTCTGCCGCTGACTTATGGTGTTCGGGATGTTTCCCGATTGTTCTCGGCGTACTCCGTTGTTTTGGTTTCGACCGGCCCCACATCAATCCGTCATCCCGTATAATCAACTCTTCGCTCTCATGAGTTACACCGTCCTGGCCCGCAAATACCGTCCGCAGAAGTTCTCCGAGGTCATCGGACAAGAGCACGTCACCCGGACACTCCAGAACGCCATTGAACAGGGAAGAACCGCCCACGGCTACATCTTCAGCGGCCACCGCGGGATCGGCAAGACTACCGTCGCGCGAATTCTGGCGGCGGCTCTGAATTGCCGCTCCAAAGATCATCCGGTACCCGAGCCTTGCGGAATCTGCGAATCTTGCACGGAAATCCGCGCCGGAAATGCCGTTGACGTCATTGAAATCGATGCCGCCACCAATCGCGGTATCGATGAAATCCGTGAACTCCGTGAAGCTGCTCGCTACCGGCCGGCCCGCGATCGCTTCAAGATCTACATTCTCGATGAAGCTCACCAGATCACTGACGCCGCCTTCAATGCGCTGCTAAAGACGCTGGAAGAACCGCCAGATCACATCGTGTTCATGCTAGCGACCACGCAGCCCGAGGACATTCCGCAGACGATCCGCTCCCGCTGCCAGCACTTCAGCTTCCGTGCGGTGAAGTTCGACGACATCGTCGGGCAGCTCCGCGATCTTGTCACACGTGAAAAGATTGAAGCCGACGATGATGCCCTCGCGCTCTTAGCCGAAGCTGGTGATGGCTCCATGCGCGATGCACTCTCGATCCTCGATCAGGCGATCGCATCGTCTGCGGGCAAGCTCACTGCGGATTCGGTCCGCAATCTGGTCGGCGCCGCCCCCGCTCACATTCTTGAGCAGGTTATGCAGGCCGTCTCGCAATCGAAGAGTGAAGAAATCCTTCGCCAGGTCGACCATCTCATCAGTGAAGGTCATAGCCCCACTCATTTCGCGCGTCAGATGGTCCGATTCCTGCGCAACGCCACGGTGGCCAAGATCGCTGGCAAAGATTCGATGCTCTTGCAGATTTCCAACGAAGAGCGCGAACGCGTCGCACGGGTCGCGGATCTCTTTGGGGAAGAAGACCTCACCCGCCACCTGCAGATCATGCTGCGCACTCATGGTGAGCTGGGATACAAACAGGAACAACGGTTCCATCTCGAGCTCGGTCTCTTGAAAATGGCGCACGCCCAGAAATTGCTCCCGATCGAGCAATTGCTGAGCGAGGTCTCTGCCGCCCCACCGGCCAGCGCACAAAAGCCGTTGGCGAGGCCGTCAATCGTGGGAAGTCAAGCGTCGGCGGGAACACGAACAGAGCAGCCCGCGCGCCCAAACTTTGTCAGCCCTTTTGCCGCCGACTCCGCGCGCAAAGGTACCCCACGCCAGGAGGATTCCGATTCCCCTGTTCCGCCGCCAGGCCCACGCATCGTAGCGCAAGCGAGCCAACAAGAGCCCGTAATCATGGGTTCGGCCGCACCCGCAACGGCGCCACAGCCCGATGCAGAGCCGCTGTCCAATCATAGAGAGGTGACTGGCTACGTCTCTGCCGACGCCGCCACAGCCGCAGTTCAAGTTCCACAGCCAGCGGAGCAACCTCAGCCGTCGCTAGCAACCCATACTCCGGAAGACCAAATCGAAAAGCTTCGAGTCGCAGTCTTGCAAGCGCTGGCCGACGGCAATCAGAACTTCCTCGCCTCCCTACTCTCCGGCGGCGAGTGGACCGTCGAGGGCAACGAACTCGTCATTAAGATCGCCGAATCGCAGACCGTGCTCGACATGTCGTTGGGCAACGATGCTAAACGCCTGGCCATCGCTTCAGCCAGTGGTGTGCTGGGCCGAGCGGTTAAGTTAAGAGTGGTCCCGGGAGCGAGCGTTGGGTCTCAACCGAAACGCAATGGCGGGCCCCCACCATCGTCCGGCAGTGGAGGCCGCGGCCGCGCCGAACAGGACCCAGTCGTGCGCCGAATGCGGGAAAAGTTTGGGGCGGAAATCCGGACTGTGATTGACTACCGGGACAAGCGGTAAGCGGGTTTCGGAGTCAAAAAGGGAAAAAGAGACGGACCGGTTAATTCGTGGAGATCATGAAATTGACGGTGATGCTGGCGCGAGTTTCCACCGGTTGTGCCCCCACATAATGCGGTTTGAAGTGCCATTGCCGTACGGCTTCCTGAGCGGCGCTAGCAAGAATGGGCGGCCCGCTGAGAACGCGCAAATCCTGAATCATGCCGTCCCGCCCTATTAACGCCTGCAAGATCACAGACCCTTGTACTCGCATTTGCCGCGCGAGCATCGGATACTCAGGTTGCACTGACCGCATCACCATGGTGGATGCCATATCCGGCGAGACACTGGTACGTTCGGCGGCAGGAGTTGCTACCCGGGACGCAGGTTGATTTACATTGCTGGTCACCGACGCCAAGTCCTGTCTCGATGGCGCGCGCTCTAAATCGACGTGTACCGCATTACTGCCTGCGCGCACGGTTCGGTGAGCGTCGCCGGCTACTACTTCCACTTCCAGAGGGGGAAGGACGGTCCTAGTAGTCGTCACGGCCGGCTCTGGATTCGAAGAATCGTTGTTATTTTGCGACTGCTTGCTCACAGCCTCTCGCACGTGTGGCTTCTTTCGCGATGCGGGTGCGGTGGTAGCGGTAGGCGGAGTGGGGGATACGGTGGGGGGAGTATCTTGCGAAACCGAAGGCGATAGGGATCGAGTGTCGGCATCCTGCGTATCGGGGAACCAGAAGTCGCGGTCTCGATAGAGGACTAAAGTCAAAGATATCAGCAGTAACCCCAGCGCCACGAGCATCAGGCGTTGCTGCCGGGGCGAATTCGTTGACGCTGCTCCCGGTAGAAGATGCTGGCCGGTTTTTGGAACTCCCGTCTTCTGGTCGGCCATAGACGCAACCTGCCTTAGTCTCCGCCTAGTATCCCCGCTTTACGCCACAAAGGCCAGCGGTATTCTACCTCAACGGAACTCGGGTGGACCTGCCGCGCCGCAAAGTTTCTAGACGGGGATTAGCCTTTGACGTAACTTTGTGGGCTTCCCCGAATCCCATGGTGAGGGAGTCCGTCGCTGAGAGAGAGCATGGATCAAGAACACGATAACAACGACCGGATTGAGAAACCCGAGAAAGCCGAGAAACCGTCAGTTGTGGCCGGCGATTCGAAGCCTGCTGACTCCCTTTCCGCTGCTTCGAAGCCACCGCAGGGCATAGCGGAGCGTAAGGTCCTCCGGACAGGCATGCCTCAGGCCGATTTCTCTCGCCTCTCTCGCCGGGGACTTCTGAAGGTTGCACCTGTCTTGGTGCTGGGAGCCTTTGCCGTTCCAAGCCTGCAGGAGCCACTGCTCAGGCGCGGACTTGGCTTCAGTGACTGGGTTTCAAAGCAGTTGTTTCGTCGCCGGCATTTGGCCCGTACATTTCGAGACTCTGAGCTGACTCCGTTTGAGAGATTTCCGATCAATGACTATGACGTCGATGACCCGGGAGTGATCTTCGAAAACTGGACTCTCACCGTCAGCGGAGCGGTACAAAAGCCAGGCGAATACAGGCTGGCCCAGATTCAGGCCTTGCCGCAGATCCGACAAAACACGCGCCACGTGTGCGTGGAAGGCTGGGATGTCATCGGCCGGTTTGGCGGAACGCGGCTCTCCGATTTTCTTGCGATGATCGGCGCCGATACCTCAGCTCGACTCGTCACCGTGGGTTGTGCCGATGACTATTACGAATCCCTCGATATGGAGACGGCCCTCCATCCACAAACTCTGCTGTGTTACGAAATGTACGATCGACCGCTGACACGGGAGCATGGCGCGCCCTTGCGGCTGAACGTACCAACGAAGATAGGGTATAAGCAGGCCAAGTATCTGACCGACCTGAAAGTAACGAACGTCCTCGACAAGATTGGTTATTGGGAAGATCAAGGGTATTCGTCGTTTTACGGATTGTAGTTGAGGAACTGGAGATCGCATGAGCAGCACGGTGGTGGACATCGTTCGGCAGGCCGGCGAAGAAACCGAGGTTCTTGGCCGCGCGGTTTATGAGCATCCGCTGGTCGTCCGCTTGTGTCACTGGCTGAATGCGATCGCACTGTTCGTGATGGTGGGCAGCGGCCTGCAAATATTCCGCGCATTTCCCAGCTTCGGAGCCAAGATTCCGCAAAAAGATTTGCTGCATTGGCCCAAGGCCTTTGCGATCGGAGGCTGGCTTGGCGGAGCGCTACAGTGGCACTTGACCTTCATGTGGATATACCTCGCGACCGGACTGGTCTATCTCGGGTATCAGCTTTTCAGCGGTAATTACCGGCAGGTTCTGTTCACTCACCGAGACGTCCCCGGCGTCTGGCCCATGGTGAAGCATTACTTTCTCTTCGGACCCAAGCCGGAGCAGCGCGAGGCCTACAACCCATTGCAGAAGCACGCCTACACGGCCGTGATCATTCTGGGCGTGCTTTCTGTGCTTACCGGGTTTGCCGTCTGGAAGCCGGTACAGTTCTCGTGGCTGGCCTGGATGATGGGCGGCTTCCACTGGGCCCGCCTGCTTCACTTCCTGGTGATGTGGGCGATTTTGGCATTCGTCTTCGGCCATCTTGTGATGGTGCTTTTACATGGGTGGAACAACTTCGTGTCGATGTTGACGGGTTGGAAGAAAGATCCTGAGTACTGACTGCAACGGGGCAGGATGGCCGAGTTGAACGTTGTCTTGAGCAATCCGGAACAGGGCACGACGCGGGAGCAGCATTTGATCGCGCAGGTCCAGCGCGGCCAGGCAGAGCTTTTTTATGAACTAGTCCGCCCCTACGAACGGCGGGTGTATGCGGCGGCGCTGGCCATTTTGCGCAATGAGGCCGATGCCGAAGATGTGGCGCAGGAAGCGATGCTGAAGGCGCTGGCCAACATCCGGCAATTCAGGGCGGAGGCGCGATTTAGTACCTGGCTGATCCAGATCACGGTCAACGAGGCGCTCATGCGGCGACGAAGGGAGCGAACGCGGATGACGGAAGCAATCGACGACCACCGCGACGACGAGGGAGAATACACGCCCCGCGACTTCGCCGACTGGCGGGAAATTCCTTCCGAAGCCCTGGAGCGCAAAGAAGTGCGACAGAAGCTCGCAGAAGCCTTAGCTTCGCTGGACAGAAAATATCGCGAAGTATTTGTGCTGAGAGATATGGAACAGTTGAACATTCAGGAAACGGCCGAGGCACTCGGAATCTCCGTGGCCTCGGTGAAGACGCGGTTGCTGCGAGCACGCCTCATGTTACGGGACCTGCTTGCCGGAGGGTGGGAGCAAGGCTGGTTCAGCCGTCTGCCCTTCGAGAAGGGAACCAAGCCATGGTAGTCAATTGCCAACAGGTGTGGAAGGAGATCTCGAATTACATCGAAGGCGATGTGGATGCAGGGTTGCGTGTAGCGATGGACGAACACTTCGGCACTTGCACGCGATGCAAGTCGCTGCTGGAAGGAGCTCGCAATGTAGTCCAGTTGTATGGCGACGAGCGCATGATCGAAGTGCCCACAGGGTTCGGACGCAGGCTGGAACGCAGGCTTGCGCAGGGCGCGCGGGTTCGCCGAAGTAACTGGTCTACCTGGTCGGCCTGGCTGGTTCCTGTCGCTGCCCTCGCCTTGATTACGGGCGGATTGCGCTGGGCCAATTCACTCACGGTGCCGCATCCGCTGCAATCGGAACACGCACAACCTGGACGCAACATACCTCCTGATATGGTGGTCGTGGTGTCGGCCGGGGCCAAGGATTTCCACGTCCCCGGATGTGACGTCATTCATAACAAAGACAAGATTCGGACCCTGACAGCGAAGGAAGCCATCCGCGAAGGCTATGTCCCTTGCGTGAGGTGCATGCGGAAATACCTGCAGATCGCGAGCATCTCTCCCGCTTCATCGGAGCCGGTGGCCGAATTGAGCGCAAATGTCGAAGCTGAGGATCGTGCTCGTACCCGTTGATCCGAGATGCCTGACAAGTGGTTCGAAAGGGCGCGGCTTTTTAGCCGAGCCGTCCAAAGTCAGAAAAGGATGGGCTTCAAGCCCCTGAGGGAAACCTACCGAGCCTAGCAACGCGATTTGGAAAGCAGATTCTGCTTGGGCCTCAGGAATGAAGATATGAAACGGGGGCGCGGGCTCAGAACCCGCGCCTCGAACCCGCCGCTTAGTTGTTCTTCATCTCGTCTTTCTTGGAATCATCTTTCTTCATGTCGTCGTGCTTCATGTTGTCTTGCTTCATATCGTCGTTCTTCATGTGATCCTTTTTTGCGGCTTTCTTGCTCTTCTTGTCCTTTTTCATCTGGTCGTTCTTCATGGAATCGTGCTGGGCATCGTCTTTCTTCATGTCGTCTTGTTTCATCTGATCCTGGGCAAAGGCTCCCATAGATGCCATCAGGGCACACGTCAGCGTCAAACTGCTAAGAATCTTTTTCATGTTTTCTCCTAATCGAATCTCGATATCGAATCTCGATCTTGTCAGCAGGTTCTTACCTGCGGGTCTGAGATGGGATGTGAAACGCCGAAAGAAGTTACAACTGGAATGTGAAAACGGGACCAGAGGCGCCCTCAACAGGCAAGCTGATCGCGCGTAAGCTTCAAACCGTTGAGGTTCCCCAGAGCTGTGACGGCAACTGATTCGGGCTTGAAGAATTCGTTTGCCAGCTTGGAGAGGTCCCCGGCGGTGACCGCTTCGATTCTTTCGATCAGTTCGTCGAGATCGTAGTAGCGGTCAAAATACATCTCCTGGCGCGCCAGGTTCGACATGCGCGACGTGCTCGATTCCAGCGAGAGCATCAAACTCCCCTTCAGTTGAGCCTTCGAGCGACGCAGTTCTTCGTCGGGCACGGACTCGGTCTTCAGTTTGTGAAACTCACTCACCACAGACTGCACTACCTTCGAAGCAGAAGCTAGTGAGGTTCCCGCGTAGACTGCCAAACATCCCGTGTCGCGGTAAGGATTCAAATCGCTGTAGATCGAGTAAGCCAGCCCCTGCCGCTCGCGAATGTTCTGAAAAAGGCGCGAGCTCATACCTCCGCCCAGCAGGGTGTTCAGAACATAACCCGCATGGCGCTTCTCGTGCGCAATCGGGTGAGCCGGTACGCCGATGCAGAGTTGCACCTGTTCCAGCGCTTTCTTATTTCGCAGAATGATTCGTGACGAGATTTTCGGAGTCGACGAATGGAATCCATTGGTCATCGGCGTCATGTGCTCGAAGTGACCACTCACCAATTCGACAAAGCGGTCGTGATCGAGATTCCCCGCCGCAGAGACAATGATGTTCCCCGGCGCAAAGCGATGGGCATAGGCGTTGAGGACACCGTCACGTTCGAATCGTTTTACCGTTTCTTTCGTTCCCAGAATCGGCTTGCCGAGCGGATGGTCTTTCCAGAAGTTCTGCGTGAAGATCTCGTGGACGAGGTAGTCGGGATTGTCCTCATCCATCTTGATTTCTTCCATGATCACGCCGCGTTCGCGGGCGATATCGGCGCCATCGAATATTGGATTCAGCACCAGGTCGCTGAGAATGTCGAGCGCTACCGGTACGTGCTCGTCAAGAACCTTGGCGTTGAAGCAGATGCATTCCTTGGCAGTGAAGGCGTCCATATTGCCGCCAATGGAATCGACCTGGCGCGCGATTTCCTCGGCAGTGCGGTGCTTCGTCCCTTTGAAGACCATGTGCTCGATGAAGTGCGAGATCCCATTCCATTCGGGATCTTCGTCGCGCGAACCGGTCTGCAGCCACACTCCGATCGACGCTGACCGGATGTGCTGCATCTGCTCGGTAATCACCGTGAGACCGTTGGGTAGTTTCTGACGGTGAATGTTGCGCACTTCTTGAGCCATGAGATAGTTCCTGCTGAAATCCCATCCAAGACTAGAATAGGTAAGCGCCGGGAAAGGACCGTAACTATTCTTACATAGGGCAGGCGAGCGTGCGAAAATAACTTTAACTTTTTGTAATCAATAGTTTGCGGCTATCTTGTGAAGTGAGGCAGGCTCCAAAAGCGTGATCGATCTTTCCCATCCGCACATCAAATAAATGCAGCCGTATATGACTGGTCTAGCACACAATTTGTTGCTCGGATTGGACCGCGCGGAGCTGGTCTCTCTGGTTGCGGGCCTCGATGAGCCCGCCTACCGAGCTCAACAGCTTCTCGACGCCATCTATCGAAAGCGCCTTGAGTCCATTGAACGAATCTCAACCTTCCCGCAAGCCCTTCGGAGCAAGCTTGTTGGCGATGGTTATTCGATCGGTCTGCCCACAGTCGAAAAGCGATTCGTTTCGAAGGATGGAACGGTTCGATACTTGATCGCGCTCACAGATGGCCAGACTGTGGAAACCGTTTGGATGCCCGAGGGAGACGGCGGGGAGGCAGGAGACGGCACCGAGGCTGGCGATTCCGCGCAAAATAGTCCACGCGGTTGGGACCGGGCGACGATCTGTGTTTCGAGCCAGGTGGGGTGTGCTGTAGATTGCCAGTTCTGCCTGACCGCTCTATTGGGCGTGCAGAGAAATCTTACCGCCGGGGAGATTGTCGGTCAGGTATTAAGGGTCCTCACAGATCAGAACGTTTCCCCACCTCAGGATAGGGTGAACCTGGTTTTTATGGGGATGGGAGAACCGTTTCTGAACTACGAAAATTTCATAAAGGCTGTGCGATTGCTCGTCGAGGAGGTCGGTATTGCAGAGTCACGCATGACGGTGTCGACGGCAGGCATTGTTCCGCGGATCCACGATTTTGGTCTAGAAGCGATTCGCCCGAAGCTGGCCATTTCGTTGAATGCATCGAATGACGAGACCCGCACCCGCCTGATGCCGATTAATCGAAAGTGGAGCTTAGATGCCTTGATCACAGCAGCCCGCGATTTTCCGCTACGAAATCGCGAGCGCCTCACGTTTGAATACGTGCTCCTCGACGGTGTGAACGATGACACCACCAATGCCGAAGAGGTCGTAACCTTGCTGCGCGGTCTGCCGAGCAAGGTGAATCTGATCGCCCTGAATCCCGGTCCCGGGATCGACTTTGCGACTCCTATAGCCGACCGAGTATCGGCATTTCAGAATGTCCTGATAAAGTCTGGCATCCCAACATTTGTGCGGCGGCCTCGTGGCCGGGACATCTTCGCGGCCTGTGGCCAGCTTAAGCGTACGGTTGAGATTGCCACATCCCAGCCGTTGTAGGGACCTTCTCAGTCGCTGGGCCCAGAACCGCAATCGGCAGCTCCATACACAGCAACAGCGAACCGTCTTCCCGTCGTTCACGAAAAACGCGGCCGCGGTGTTCTTGCAGAATTCCCTGGCACGCGCTCATCCCCAAGGCATCTTCCGGATCCAGAGGTGAGCTCATGGGCTTCTGTTCTGCATCCACGGCAGGCAGAGCCTGGGTGACAATCTCAAGCACGCAGGTGCCGCCATTCTGTTCCGTGCCGACCGTTAAGATATTACCGCCGCGCTCGCCCGATACGTGCAAGCAGTTGCCGATCAGTTGAAGGCAGACCTGAAGGAGCTGATTAGAGTCCCCCAAAACTTTGGGAAGGGCGGCGTCGAAATTGGTTTGGATGTCAAATTCCAGAGCCTTCCAGTGAGGCTCAGTCAGCTTGACCGCGGTTCGCGCAAGCGTATTGAGGTCGAGAGGCGCTTTCGGGGCCGGCGCCTGGCGGGCAAAACTGATGAGGCTGGCGACCAGAGACTTGGTCCGCCGAACATACTGTCCAATCTTTGCCGCCATGGGTTTTTGCTCGGCACTTAGAGGAGTGTTGAGGAGTAGATCCGAATACCCCAGCATCGCCGTAATCGGGTTGTTGAGTTCGTGAGCCGCGCCCCCGACCAGTTGTCCAATGGACGCCAGCTTCTCAGACTGCAGGACCTGTGCCTGCAGGCGCTGCAACTGCTCGATCGCGGCCCGCGAGTGATCGAGAAGGCGTACGAGTTCACGGTCAAGAATTCTCTGCCGGATAAGAATGATGACCCCCATCGAAAACGCCGCCATGAGGGTCAGAGAGACGCGGAACATACGGACCTTCGAAGGAACACCCTCGTCCGACATGGCCCAGACTGCGAATAGCGGCAATGAAAATACGGCGATCATGCTGCAACGAGCAACCCAGACACCGTACGCCGAAGAGCCCCCATATGCATCGGACTCGAGATTCTCAGCCTTGGTTCTGAGCGCGACCCAGGTCAAAGAAGCCATTGCCGCGAACAGAGGAATGTCGAAAAAGCTGCCGGTATAGTACGTCTTCCGCGCGATTGCCCAGTTGCACAGGGTAGAAGCCCCCGAATAGCAGAAGCTCATACCGAATAGCCAGGCGTATATCCTTCTCCACTCGCCCTTGCTCGCAATCCAGGAAGCTAGCAACGCGGTTAGCAACACCAGTTTCTCAGCTACGTAGACGTCGTTGAGATGACGATTGTAGGCGGGCACATCGGGAACAACGTACTGCCACGGCATCACAATCAAAACGTATAGATAAAACCACCACACCAACAACAGAGCGAAATCCAGACGGCCCACGCGAGCAGAGTACTCATCGCGCGAAAACTGGGGGCGAATGCCCAGAGCCGCCATGAGCGGAACCATGTGCAGGAAGAGAACGACGTCCCATGCGCAAAGATCGGGAACATCGCGGCGCAGCCACACCTCGTAATACGTCCAGAACATCTGATACGCCAGCCAGAACGTCACCCCCATGGCGATGAGCGACCAGAACAAGCGCACCCTTCCACGAGTGCGTAAGGCAAGCGGCACAAACGCTGCGGCGCCCGACAACAAAAGCAGCGACTGGATGATGTCGCTGAAAGCCGTCAACCCAAAAGATCGTGGAAGAAACGAAGCCGCCATGATCGCCGCCACCATCAAGGCCGCCACCGCCGCCAACCACAGTTTGGAACTATTGCTCAAAGACACTCCTGCCGCAGCTATTTTAGATGGCAACAACGGCTGCGGCCTGGTTACTGTAGTAACCTAGTGGGCGTCAGAATCTGGAGTGCTGTTGCCTCCTTCGTCAACTCGTTGAACTTGCCTGTATCCTTTTTTATCAATACTATGCAGCTGTAATCGCGCCAGGGGGCGTGAACATTTGAATTTCCGCATGGACCGCTATCGCCAATCCTGGCGAATGAGAATTCCCCAGGATCCGGGTGAGACGCGCCGTATCGAACGTTGGCTCGCGACGGCCCGCGTGTTTCTGGCGGTTTCGACCCTGGTGGCGATTCGAATGGACCCAACGGAGTTGGGACACTCCTGGGCAGCCTATGGCCTGTTCGTCTTCTACATGGCGAATGGGATCCTCATCATGATGCTGCTGCGACGGAGGCAGCAGTCGACCTCGGCCTTTCGAGTCCTGGTACACGCGGGCGACATCGCATGGCCGGCGCTGATTTCGATTTTTGCCGAGGGGCCAAGGACCCCATTTTTTCTCTTCTTCTTCTTTGCCCTTGCCGCCGCCGCGTACCGCTGGGGCTTGTGGGAAACTCTGGGTACGGCAGCTGCCGAAGTGGCCTTGTTATGGTTCGAAAACCTGGTGATCGTCCATGTATGGCTCGGGCCTGGAGGCTCGCAGAGATTGCGCGCGCTGACGGGTCTGAATGTCAATATCCGGGACTTCGATCCACAGCGGCTTTTCATGTTGTCGATTTACCTGCTCGTGATGGGATTGCTTCTGGGATATCTGGCGGAGCAGCAAAAACATCTTCGAGCCGAGAAAGCTGTGGTTACAGGGACATTGTCGCGGGTGCGCGTAGAGGCGGGACTGACTGGCACTATCGAGCAGATATTCAATGAGATTATGTCCATGTACGGCCCTTCCCGAGTGATGATTGTTTCCCAGGAAACCCGCAGTCGTCGCGTTTTTGCTGGCGAAATTAGCAAGCCCAACGGAAGCGCACCGGCGGAATTTCACTGGCTCGAGTCGGGGATCCGCGATGCCAAAACCTACCTCGATAATTTCCCCGGAGAAGTGTGCTATGCGTCGGTAGAGAGGGATGAGTGGAAGACTTTGGCACTCGATGAGACGGGGCACCAGGTGCCGATGACCAACCTGGCTTCCCTGTCTCAGTTGCGGCAAGCGCACTCCTTCGACTCTCTGGTGACCGTACCTTTCTTGTTCGGCGGAGACTGGAGAGGGCGGCTATTTTTGTTCAATCCATCGTGGCGCGGCGAAAGACAAGAGGAACTCCGTTTTCTTCAAGACCTGGTTCGTCAGGTGGGGCCCGCGGTCTACAACGTTTATCTCCTCCACCGCTTGCGGCGCCGGGCTTCAGCCGCCGAACGCGCACGCTTTGCCCGCGAACTCCACGATGGCGCCGTGCAGTCATTGATTGCTGTCGAGATGCAGGTCGACGTCTTGCGGCGTCAGGCTGAAGCAAATCGTCCGATCGATGGAGAACTAGGCCGAATTCAGAGTCTGCTGCGCGAAGAGGTCCTCAAACTGAGGGAGTTGATGCAGCAGATGAAGGCCATCGACGTTGACTCGCAGCGACTCTTAGGCGTACTAAAAGACGCAGTCGAGCGCTTTCAACGCGAGACCGGCATCAGCGCCCGATTTGTCACCGACCTTGACGAACTTGATATGCGGCAACGCGTATGCCGCGAAATTCTACGCATCGTGCAAGAAGGCTTGGTCAACGTGCGAAAGCACAGCGGGGCTCGCCATGCCTTGGTGCGTTTGGCATCGGTCGGGGATGGGTGGAGCCTGACCATGGAAGATGACGGAAAGGGGTTTTCTTTCTCCGGTCGCTACAATGCTCAACAAATGAAAGAAGCTGGAAAGGGACCGATGATAATTCTGGAACGGGTGGGTTTGATCGGCGGGGAACTCACTGTAGAATCAAATCCCGGACAGGGAACGCGCTTGGAGATTATCGTGCCGAAGAACGGGGATTTGCCGCATGCATTTTAGAAAGCCACAACAGATTCGGCTGCTGATTGCCGACGATCACCCGATCTTCCGCGATGGCCTGCGGCGGTTGCTCGAGGCGGAAGCAGATCTCAAAGTGCTGGGTGAGGCATCGGACGGCGCCGAAGCGGTAAAACTGGCACGCCAATTGAAACCCGACATTCTTCTGCTCGACTTAGCGATGCCCAAGCACCCAGGCTTGGAAGCGTTGCGCGAGTTGAGTATGCCCGCCAACGCCACTCCGGTCAGGGTAATCCTGCTTACGGCGGCTGCAGAGAAGAGCCAGATTGTCGAGGCTCTCCAACTGGGTGCCAGAGGAGTCGTTCTCAAGGATTCCGCGACTCAGCTCCTACTGAAAGCCATACAGACCGTGATGGCCGGAGAGTATTGGGTGGGCCGGGAGAGCGTTTCAAACCTGGTGCAATATCTGCGGACGCTGATGCAGTCGACCCAGGACGAAACGCGACAGAAAAAGTTCGGGCTTACGCCCCGTGAGCTGGAAATCGTTTCGGCGGTCGTCGCCGGCTATTCCAACAAGGAAATCGCCGAATACTTCAAGATCAGCGAAGATACCGTGAAACACCACCTCAGCAACATCTTCGATAAGTTGGGTGTTTCCACGCGTTTAGAGCTGGCTCTGTTTGCCGTAAATCAGGCACTCCCACTGAAGCCGATTACGTGACCGAAGTCACCTGCGCGTGGCACTTACGTGCCATTGGCTATGGGATTTGCTCCGACTATAGTTTTCCCTTAAGGACCAGTTTGTGAATGTGTGTGTAGTTGGCACTCAATTTTCATGAATTTTGGGACTTATAAGGGAGCCCCCCGTGGCAAAACTTCTACAGCAGCTGTGGAACGATGAGCAGGGCCAGGATATCGCGGAATATGCAGTTATGTTAGCTGTGATTCTGGTCATCGTTGTAGGCACGATTCGACTTATCGGATCGAATGCCAACAACGTATTCTCCCAAGTCGGCAGCGCCATCCAGTAGGCGCGGGCTAATTACCTCTGCAAATCTAACTGCGCCCAGCACCTGTCCTCTAGAGCCCTCACGTCGGCATCTATCCGAATTTCCCGGCCTATTTCGGGCTGGCCTCCGCTGCGGCTGGAGTGGTTGTCGTCAGCGCCATCTTCTCGGTCCCTCCAATTGTCATCCGAGTGAGGTAAGGGAAGAACGGCGTGAGTTCGAATTCCATCTTCTCGCGCGCGGAAGTCAATGGCACCGGCTTGGCTTTGGAGAGTTCGACTTGGTCAGTCCACGGATCGACCTTAATACGTCCGCCGAGCGGTAGTGCCGCGATCTGGTCCAGACGTTTCTCGTCGAGGGCGGGGGCAGAAGCAAGCAAGGTCGACATGCGGATGCTCTTACCGCCAGCAAAACTGTTTCCAAGATGAGGCCGGATCAGCTTGGGTAGATCGGGAGAGTGCTGCTGAAGCGCCTTCAAAAATAATCCGGCATTCCCAAGTTTGTCCTTGTAGGGCGAGTTCTTCAGTAGTTCCAGCGCCTTAGTGTCCGCCGCCTCTTCGTCCGCGGAGGTTCGTTTGAAATCGAGACGCTGAAAGGACTCTTCATCGGGAAAGAAGAGCTTGTCGTTGAAAGCAAGTTTCGTGTCGAAATGATGGCCAAGCACGATGTGGCTCAGTTCGTGCGCCATCACCATGGCCAACGACGCCTCATCCGGAAGCACGTCCAGAAGTCCCCGGCTGATTACGATCGTGTGCCCAATCGTAAAGGACTCCAGTGGAGAAGTCAGAAGTACACGGCAATGGAAGTCGCTCTGCAGGTCGATGTTGTTCGTCACCAGCAGATTGTTCACAACTGTCGCCAGAATCTTGTCGACCTCGCCCGGAGGAGCGAGTAACCCAATCTTCTGGATGCGTTCAACGGCATTTTCTTCTGCCTGCTTCTCCCACATGCGCTCAGCCACGACCGGACTGGCATCGGCAGCAGCGTCGCTTTGATCTTTGACAGACTGGGGTGAGTCCACCAGAATCTGGGTGAACTCTTCGTTCTTGCCTAAGCCCTTCAAGTCGTAGCCCCAGAGTCGAGTCTGGGCTTTGAAGTGAAGCGTCTTCGTCAGTCCGGTCTTCAGGTTCGACTCTTCTGTGTAGACATACGCCGGAAGCCATGTCCCCGGCCGCATGTTCAGGCGCCAACTGTCGAAATGGAAGAAGAAATTGATTTTTGGCGCGGGATAGTACGTTCCATTGAAACGAACGATGTTGTAGTCCTGATCTTCGACCCAGATCCTGCCCAGGAAGCGTGCTGTTTTTTCGCCTTCCCGAGGCTGCACATCGATCACCAGGCACCGCACTTCTCCCAGAAATTCACGACGAACAAAATTGAATTTGTAATAGCGCTTCTGGAAATCGCTATCGAGTACGACCATCTGAGCGAATCCCATGGGGAGATAGTGCAGGGAATAGACGCCGGTGAGCTTGCTCAACATGCGGTGTCCAAACCCCGGTTGTCCCACAAACGACACATCCTCAGGTCCATCACTCATATCCAGTCGACCGAGAAAATATTGGTCTTTCACCGGAGAAGCGTTGCCATTGGCATCGTTCTTCAGATCTTGCAGGTAGGTTTCGACCAGGGGATGCATGTGTCGCATCTGTGCCATGAAATAGTGCTCGCGCTGGACAACACGGTCGATGACGTCGTTGAGCGTCGGTGCGGCAGAAGGCGGTCCTTGCACTGGGGTGGGCGCCGTGGATGGGGCTGGGACAGGAGTTGTGGCTGGCCCAGTCTTGGTGTCCAAATCTGATTGATTAGGTGAAGTAGCAGAATCCTGCCCCGCCGCGAACAGACAAGCCAGGAAAATAACCGCCAATGCTAGACCCGAACGAACCGTGTGCATAAGAACCTTCTGGGAGTCGATCACGCTAGTTGGAAAATGATATGGACGACCGCTGTCGAGTCCGAGGGCTGGCCGTCCTTCAATGCCGGCTTGAAGCGAATCTGTTCAGCAGCATGGACCGCAGAGTCATCCAAACCGTGACCCAGACCGCGCACGATCTTAACCACCCGCAGCCTGCCGCTCGCTTCGAAAACCACTTCGAGAAGCACTTCGCCCTCAATTCGCTTGGCCCGAGCCTCATCCGTGTAGATGGGTGTTGGCTTGGAAAGGATTTCCGCAGGCACGATTTTTGCGGGTGCCGCCTGCGCCGCTCGAGACTGCACGGTGGGTGGAGCGGGAACATCCGCGCTGCCGAATCCTGCCTGCTTTACGGTGCCCGAAGAGGAAGTACGCGCATTTCCGGTAGCTACGCCGTTGCCAAATCCGGTGCTGGCGACGACTCCGCGAGCGCCGTTCGCGCCTCCCGTTCCATTTCCATAGCCTGGGCCGGTGGGCATATCAAAGCCGCCCGCCTGCGCGATATTCACGGCTTGAGTTTGAGTGGTGCGGGCAGGTACTCCGTTCGGGTCACCGAATCCACCAGTCTGCACGCGCTGTGGCGCCCGCTCAATCGTCTGCGGCGCCGAGCTTCCCCTCGAAAACACGTTCGTTTTGATCGTCCGCGGAATTACAGGAGCACTCGTCACCGGAACCGGGTCAAGTTTCTTGGCGTCGATTTTGACTTCCGGAGCCGGTGCGTCTTCCACCTTTGGTTTGGGTTTCGGCGCAGGAGCGGGCAGACGCAGCGCCGACGGTGGAGGGTCAATCGGATCAAGTTTCGCCGCCAGCAGTGGTTTAGGAAGCTGACGCTGAGGCGTGTGGTTTACCGGAACTGGCGTCGGAACCAGTTCGATTGCGTGATAATCCTTCTTCGGCGGTTCCAGAATCTCGGGATGCAAAACCGGGATCCACACTAGGATTCCGATGATGACCACTTGGGCCCCGTAGCTAAGAAAGAACTCAGACCACGGCGCTCGCCACTTGGGCAACGGGGAAAACAAAATGGATTCTTGCGACGGCCGCCTCATAGTCACACTAATACTCGGATTCTAAACCCTGAGAACACTGCAAAACTTTTCCCCTGCCCAAAAATGAGGAAACCTGGGTGGGCAGGGCTACCAAAACGAGAGTCTACTCTTTCGAACTACAGTATGCACGGGAGAGGCCATTTCGGGCCGCTCTAGATAGACGGTAAATCATTGAAAGTAAATGGTTTGTGGCGCTCGCCCTCTGGCCTGAGGAAGCCTTCCGGGCACATCCATGCAAAAAACTACACTACTCACGGGATAGATTTTCCGGAAGAACCCCCGCTAAAATTTCCGTTTCTTAGCAGCGCACGATCTTTGGGCTCTGTATTCCGCGCGTGGCATTTCTACTATCCACAACGAGTTGTGCCTCCTGGACAATGTGTTTGTAGTCGTAATCGGAATGGTCCGTCACGATTAAGACGCAGTCGTACTGACCCAGATCCTTTAATTCTGCGCACTTCATCTGCAGGTCATACTTCCGCCCCTTGCCGATGAAGGGGAAGTAGGGATCGTGATAACTGACCTGTGCGCCGTCTTTCTGCAGCAGTTCAATGATGGTGAGCGAAGGCGATTCGCGCAGATCATCGATGTCCCTCTTATAGGCCACACCCAGCACAAGCACCTTTGCCCCATTCACGGATTTCTTGCGCGTGTTCAATGCGCTGCTCACGGAGGCCAGCACGTGGTAAGGCATGTTGGTATTGATTTCACCGGCCAATTCGATGAAACGCGTGCGGAAGTCCCACTCCTTCGCCTTCCACGAAAGATAGAAGGGATCGACCGGGATGCAGTGCCCTCCCAGACCGGGCCCCGGATAGAACGGATGAAACCCAAACGGCTTGGTGGATGCGGCGTCAATCACCTCCCAGATATCGATCCCCATGCGCAGGGATAGGAGTTTTAGCTCATTCACCAGCGCGATATTCACGCAGCGGTAAATATTCTCGAGCAACTTGGTCATTTCTGCTGCTGCCGGAGAAGAAACGGGCACCGTCCGGTTGAAGATCGAGCCATACAGCGCACAGGCGAGTTCCGAGGCCTGGGTGTCGAGTCCACCAACCACCTTCGGAATATCTGGACGTGCCACCGTCGTATTGCCCGGGTCTTCACGCTCGGGGGAAAATGCCACAAAGAATTCCTTTCCCGTGAATACCCCATTTCGCGCCGCTTTCAGTCCTGCTTTGTTCTCCTTCTCTAAGATCGGGACCATGACTTCTTCGGTCGTGCCCGGGTACGTGGTGCTCTCCAGGACCACCAGTTGTCCGGCCCGTAGATGAGGCGCGATGGAATGCGTAGTGCTGGTAATGAAGCTAAGATCAGGCTCGTGATATTCATCCAATGGTGTGGGGACGCAGATGATGACGGCGTCCATCTCTGTCAGACGCGAGTAGTCGGCGGTAGCCCCGAAGCCACTGGTTTGAGCCGCCTGGACCTCCTCCGGGGCAATGCGGTAAATGTATGAGCCGCCTTTCGCCAGAGTGTCAATCTTTCGCGAATCGATATCGAAGCCTGTGACCTTGAACTTCTTTTCGCTGTACAACAGAGCCAGAGGGAGCCCGACGTAACCGAGGCCAATGATCCCGACGCGAGCTTCGCGCTGTTCAATTCTTTTCTTTAGTTGATCAATCGACGCATCTGCGGCAGAGTAGGTCGTCATGAGGCCTCCCGGACAGCACGGAATGATAGGTAAGAAACCCTCAATTCTAGCACCCACCCTTCCAGGCCTATCCGCCACGAAAGTGGGGACCATTCAAAATTCTGAACACCAGGATGAGGTTCGATCATTGACCAGGAATTGGATGACAAGAGGACGCGTGCGGCTTGCAATCGGGGTTATTGCTGCAGCGTTGCTGATTACATTCGCGCTCGCCGCCGGCAAGATATTGGTCGTCGACGCTCCCCAGCCTTCCGACCTGATTCTTGTGCTCGCTGGGGAGACGGATCATCGTCCCGCCCATGCCCTTGAACTGCTGCATCAGGGTTATGGGAAGCGCGTGCTGATCGACGTTCCGGCCGAAGCCAAGATCTACGAGCTCTCGCAACTGGATCTGGCGCAGAAGTACGTGCGCGATCTGCCGGATTCAGCCTTAGTGAGCATCTGCCCAATCCGTGGCTTATCAACGCGCGAGGAGACTCATGATGTTGAAAAATGTCTCACTGCCGAAAACGCCACCAGCATTCTGATCGTGACCTCCGACTTTCATACGCGCCGTGCTCTTAGCATCTTTCGGCACGAGATCCGGGACAAATCCTTCTCCGTCGGCGCCGCTCACAACTCCACAGAATTTGGCTCGCGGTGGTGGACACACCGGCAATGGGCTAAGACCTGCACGGATGAGTGGCTGCGAACCATTTGGTGGAACGTTCTTGAACGATGGAACTGATCAGGGTGCTTGTCCAGAGCCGAGACTCGCCTCCTCTCCATCATAAGTTTTCCACCGAAAACTGAAGCGGCTAGCACAAAAGCCATTGACGGGCAACTCCTTAACGAGGGTACGATTCCCCAAACGGTCATCAACATAGTTATTAACGGAGTGTGGGAATGGGCGGGCCCGCGTTTCGCGGTATGGTTAGCTGTGTGCTAGCGGTTCTGTTGCCCTTTTCGTTGTTCGCGGCCGATTCCAACGCGGCCATGCTTTATACCCGCGGACCGGCTTGGGTGAATGGCGCTCACGTACCCCGTCCGTCTTCGGCAATTTTCTCCGGTGATCTTCTCCAGACGCGCTCCGATTCTGTCGCCAACATCAATCAACCCGGCCCACCCTCCGAGTCCTGGCCGATTCCTTGGTTCAATTTGAAGGGAACTCAGTCAAAATTGATCATGGCGGGGTTACGGTTTCCACCTCCAAAGGAATGGCAACTACAGCTGGTGACGTCAAAGTAGAGCCGGCCTCGAGTGCGTGGACCGAGTTCAATGTGACGGATGTCGACGGAACTGTGCGGATTGCAGCCCGCAAGGGCGATGTGACGGTCAGTGACGGAAAAGGAACGGTCACGCTCGCTCAGGGTCAGGAGACCACACGCGACGAGTCCTCGGACAACTCCACCGATAACGGCAAGCGGAAGAATCGCAAGTGGTAGGCTGGGGCGTCTCCTGGCGCGAGTGGTGGAGCTCTCAATTCGCCCATTGCGATCGGGGTTGCTGGCGCCGCCGCGCTCGGCATCACCACCTGGGTCCTAATTCAAAGCGACGACCCGGCCAGCCCGGCAAAGCCCAAATAGTTTCTCGGCTTATTTTCAGGTCAACAAAAGATTCGACCGAAAAACTCATTCTTCGCGCCGTCGAGCATTGCAGAGAAGTCTGCGAATGGATCTGAAAAAGCCCGGTTCCCGTAATCAAAGTCCAAACTCCGCCCCGACGCCATTTATAATCTCCCTTCCTCGCAAGGCATAAAGGACTCCCTTGGGACTGGACGAAAACATCTACGAGCTGCGGCGCGAAAAGCTGAAGAAAATTGAAGCGCTCGGCCAGCCGACTTACCGTACCAAGTACGACTTTACCCACAGCGTCGAGCAAATCCTGGCCGACTACTCTTCCAATTCGGCCGAGGAACTTGAGCAGGCACGGATCAACGTCCGCGTCGCCGGACGCATCATGGCGATCCGCCTCATGGGCAAAGCGGGATTCGCACACATCCAGCAGGGCGGCAAGAAGCTCCAGATTTACGTGAAGAAAGACGCGGTAGGCGAAAAGGCATTCGAACTCTATAAACTCCTCGATCTCGGCGATCACATCGGCGTGAGCGGATATCTCTTCCGAACGCGTACAGGAGAACTGTCCGTTCACGTCGAAGAGCTTGAGTTCTTGAGCAAGGATCTGTTGCCGCTTCCGGAAAAGTGGCACGGACTCACCGATGTCGAACTGCGCTACCGCCAGCGCTATGTTGACCTTGTGATGAATCCAGAAGTGCGCGAGGTTTTTCTCAAGCGCACCAAACTCGTGCAGTCGGTTCGCGATACGCTGAACGGCCACGGCTTCATTGAAGTCGAGACGCCCATGATGCAACCCATCGCCGGCGGCGCCGTCGCACGTCCGTTCGTGACCCATCACAATACGCTCGACATGGATCTCTACCTGCGCATCGCGCCTGAGCTCTACCTGAAGCGCTTGGTCGTGGGCGGGTTCGACCGCGTCTACGAGATCAATCGCAATTTCCGTAATGAAGGCCTAGGGTGGCGCTGGAATCCAGAGTTCACGATGATGGAGGCCTATCAGGCCTACACCGACTATCAGGGCATCATGAACGTCACGCAAGAGGTCATCACCGAAGCCGCGAAAGCCGTCAACGGCAGCACGAGATCGAAGTGGACCGTCTCCAAAGATGGGATTGACACCGTTCACGAACTCGACTGGGCAAACTGGCAGCGCCTCACTATGCGCGAAGCGATTATCAAATTCTGGGCTGAGCACGCCGGAGCGATGCCCGAGATGAGCGACTTCTCCACGCACGAGGGAGTGAAGAAACTGGTCGAGCGTTTCAACGCCGGACACCCGCACATGCCATATGACCCCAATGCCCCGGCAGGGAAAACGATTGCGGCGCTGTTTGAAGCATCAGCCGAAGAACATTTGATGCAGCCGACGATCATCTACGAATTTCCCACTGCCGTCTCACCTCTCTCGAAGCAGAAACTCGACGAGCCTGACTGGACGGAGCGCTTTGAAATCTTTGCCGGACAAATGGAGATCGCCAACGGTTTCAGCGAACTCAACGATCCCGAAGACCAGCGGCGCCGTTTCGAAGCGCAGTTGAAAGAACGCGAGCGCGGCGACGAAGAAGCCCACCAGATGGACGAAGACTACATCCGCGCGCTTTCCTACGGCATGCCTCCCGCAGGCGGCGTTGGTTTGGGCATCGACCGCCTATGCATGCTCCTCACCGACCAACACACAATCCGCGACGTGATCCTGTTTCCCTTGTTGCGCCCCGAGAAGCCCGGCGAAACCAAAACCGCAGAGGACGGGGAGGACACCGAGGGAAAGAAATAACGGATTAATCCCGCAACCGAATCTTGCGGCGATAGCAGTTTTGGTTCAAGCCGCGAAGCGGCGAAAGAATGCAGCCCACGGCGCAAGCCGTGGGTGCACGTTGGGAAAACAGAGCAAGCCCCGAAGGGGCGAAAGAAAATTCGCGTCGAACGGAGTGTGTGGAGGATACAGGGAAGGTCTTAATTCCCAGGTATCTACCGAAGCAGCGCTACCGTACGGTAGTGCGTTTCCATCCCGTATCACTTTGACGTCTGCCGAGTGCTCCTGACCGTCGTTTTCTCTTGCGCCGACCGTGGCGCGCTGTATTCAGGTTGGCCGGGACCGAAATTCCCGCTCAGATAGTCGATGAGCGCATCTCGATCGTTTGCATCCACAACCGCGCCCCACTTCACCATTTTGTCGACTTCCTTGGTCCACACTGCTTTGGTCAGCCGTTGCTGCACGATGATGCGCGCCTCATGACATTCGAGACACGCGGTCGTAGCCTTCTGCTGCATGGCCCCGGCAGGTAACTCCTCGTTGAGCTTCGCGCTGTTCTGAGCAGGGATCCACGCCGGAGTGCTCAGTGCAATCAGCACAAGAAGGATGACTGAATTTTTATGCGACATGGATCTTCACCTGGTCGATGGCATTGTAAAGATACCCGCTCGGATTCCACGCCGCTTCCATCGGCTGCGCCCGCCCCCTGCTATCGGTAGCGCGCGACTGGATGAGGTAATCCCCTCGCTTTGCATTCCACGAGAAAGTCCACAGGCGCCATGCGTAGCGGGACTGCTCACGACCCAGCGTTGCCGGATTCCAGCTCGAACCGCCGTCGATAGAGATTTCCACTTTAACGATATCGGCTTCCCCCGCCCAAGCGATACCGTGGACCGTCACCTGGCCCGATTTTAAGCTCGATCCATCGAGCGGCCCCGAGATCACCGATTTCACGTTCAATCCCGTGACCACGTGCGTATCCTCCGGCTTCACCGAATCACCGGGCTTGACCACCTGGTTCGGGAAGCGATAACCCGGGCTCATGAAGTTGCCCACGAACTCCGATTCCAGGATTTTGATCTCCTCCAGCCATTTACACGAAGCGGCGCCAATCCAGCCTGGCACCAGAGCGCGGGCGGGGAAGCCATGATGCTTCGTAAGGGGAGCGCCATTCATATGCGTAGCGATGAGCGTATCGGAATCGAGCGCCTTCTCGATCGGAATGCTGCGAATGAATGGAGGGACTTTCCCGGGTACCTCGTCGAGTCCGCGGAACATGACATGTTTGCCGCTTGATTTGACGTCGGCGCGATGAAGAATGTCAGCCAGCCGCGGTCCGGAAAATCTCGCGGTGCCGACCGCCCCTTTTTGCCATTGAATTCCCGGCACCTGCGGACGGTAGAATCCGCGTCCGTTGCCCGCACATTCCAGCGTATTGACGACTGAATGAACTGGAAGTTGTGTCAACTCTCGCAAGGAGAACGTCGACACCTTGTCGACCTCTCCGCCCACGGTCAGTCGCCAATCTCCGGCGTTGCGCTCGACGGGTTCATGCATGTGATTGCGAACAAAAAAGTGCGATACCGGCGTGAGCCAGCTGTCGAAATACTCAACCGACGTTTCAAGATCGAGGAATCGCTGGGATCGCACGATCATCCCGTCTTCGCCGGGAAGGTTGATCGAGCTACTCTGCTCTGTCGTTTGCGCCCAGGCAGGCCATCCGGCTAACGCGGCCACTCCCACCGCAGCCCCCGACAACGTCTTCAGGAACGTTCGTCTCGAATCCATAAGGGTTGTGCCCAACCAGATTTCAGTCAGCGTACATCAGATCGCTGGTCCGGAAAAGGAGAGAAGCCAAAACCAGACCAGCAATCTTCTTGAAGATACACGTCAGAACCAGGAAATGGTCGACAGCGATCGCTAAAAGATGTAAACCGTGTCAAACTGCAAACGCGTAAGCCACGGCTCCGTGCTCGCCAAGGGACGACCCACTAGAGCGGTGAATCCCAATTGAACGCTCTTGTCGAATTGATAGAACACGTCGAAACGATGTTCCGTCACGTTCGTCCCCTGGCGGATTTCGCTGTAGTTGAAGTTCCCCAGCACGGCCTCGCGCTCGATGAAGATGCGCGTATATCCGACCTGGAAATCCCCCTTCTGTTGCAAGCGGCCGATTCGGCCCTCTGCCCAATACCCGCGCCGCTGATGCGAATTGCACGGTGCGTTTAACGTCTGTTTGAACGTCTGCGTGGCGGTGTTTGCGGGGACCGCAACGATGTTCGACAGATTCGCGCAAGCCTCGGCGTTCTGAACATAATCCCCGATGAAGCTCAGCGGAAGGCGCTCGTGGCCGGTGTTGATGTCGATCTTGGCCAGGTTGTCAAACAGCGCGAATTTCGAGGCAAATTGCGCGTTCGTCACCGACGAAACTCCCGTGGGATACGTCGTGCCGTTGACCGTAATAATTGTGGTCGCCGTCGTGGTATAGGTCGAGTCCTGCACCGGGCTGCTGGAATTCAGCGGAAGAAGTCCGGTGAACGGCGTCTGCGGATTCTTGCTGCTCGCGCGTGCCAAAGCCACAGCAATGGCATCCGATCCGCGGAAGTCGTAGAAACCCGAGTAAGCACTCAAAGTGACCCGGGGACCGAGTGCCCACATGGTTTGAACCTGCCCGCCATACGTAATCTGCTGCGCGATTCGTTTGTCGGTGGACGAAGTCCCGGCTACCTCGGCGAATGGCAATTGAAATCCGACGAAGGCGATTCGCTTCAACACGGGAGTGTCCAGTTTGAATCCCAAACTTTCCGCCGCGCCCTCTGGATTCAAATCCTTATCCCACGTCAGTTCGGTATTGAACCAGGGATAGCGGAACTTGCCCGCAGTTAGCGTCAACGGCTTGAAGTCTTTCGGATTGAAGTCCACGAAGGCCTGATCGAGAGCGATTGCCTTGCGAGTGTAAAAGCCGGTCATGTTCGTGTTGGTCGAGGTGGGATCGTTGACATCGCCCGAAGCCAGAGTGATGCCCGCGCGGAACTGGGAACCAAGGTCGGCGACCGCATTGAAGCGGGCGCGGATGCGCGCCCGCGCCCGATCCAGCGAGTGGTCGGTCGGGCCGCCAAAGAAGGGTTCCGCACGAACCCGCACATCTCCACTAAACGAGATCGGGCCCAGGCCTTTGATCTGCCGCTCGAGGTTGCGGATGCGCTCGTCGGAGCTTCCCGCTTGAACGTTTTGCGCGCGGGGTGCGTTCTGAGGTTGGGGCTGGGACTCGCCTGCCTGAGGCTTGGCGTTGGCAGCTGGATCGGCGGTCGGCGCGCTCGTGATCGCAGTTACGGATGCAACCACCGCAGGCGGCTCTGGACTCGCTTTCCGCCCTGCCTCGAGAGCGTCAATACGCAGCTGTTGCTCGCGAACCAACTGCTTCAGCTCTTCGACTTCCGAACGGAGTTGCTGATCCGGCGTAGGTGCCGAAGTGGTGGACTCCTCGGCCGAGGGGGTTGCGGACGTTGCATTCGACGCGGTCTGGGTTTGTGCCCAGGCTCCCGCCGTGAGTGTGGCAAGAGTCAGTGCGGTTAAAAATCGTTGACCTGTCACGTTCATGGGAGTACAGTCCTCTCCTTTTGGTGTGTTGCACTTTGTTTTTAGGGGAGACAACTTGAGGATTCCTTCTCGCTCAACAGGCGAAAAGAAATCTCTCTGATGTCGAGTGGCGCCGACAACTTGGCAGCCTGGCCATCATTTGCGTATGAAGTAATACTATAAACATAGTAGACATTAAATCAAAAAATCTCTTCCTTGTCATGATCGCCACGTTAATTCCTCCCGGAGGAGGAAGCCGGGAAACAGTGCTTCCCCGACTTCCTAGCTTGCCGGAGCCAGGCCCCACTTGTTCTGCAGGTGGCGTTCCATCCCTTTGAACACAACGCCGTCGACGACATACCCGATGGCAATGATCAGCAGCATAACGGCGATCACGGCGCTCATATCATTCAAGTCGCGTCCCATCATCAAAACCTGGCCCAGCCCAAGGCTGAGGTAGAGCATTTCCGCAGTGATCAGTGAGCGCCATGCAAATGCCCATCCTTGCTTCAGCCCCGAAACGATGAAAGGCAAACTCGCCGGCAGCAAGACGTACCAAAAGAGCTTGAATCCCTTGGCGCCGAGGTTGCGTCCGGCCTGCCCAAATATCTTGGGCATCTGTTTCCGGCCGTCCTCCATCGCCAGCGTGACCGACAGCAGCGATCCCATAACCACGACGAAGAGGATCGCATTCTGATTAAGGCCGAACCAGAGCAGCGCCAGAGGCCACCAGCAGATGCTGGGAAGGCTCTGCAAGCTGACGAGCAGACCTCCCATGGTTTCTTCGAGAAACTTGTTGCTGGCGACACCCAGGCCCAGAATCATGCCGAGCACCACGGAGATGCTGTAGCCGATCAGCACTCGCTGCATGCTGACACGAATGGCGATCCAGTAAGTGTGATCCTGGAAGCCGGCGTACAGCGCTTCAGCCACGCCCCACGGGGTAGGGAACAGATACGGCGGCCAAATCTTCAGCTCTGCGAGCAGCGTCCAGAGTCCGAGCAGTGCGGCATAAAAGATTACGTAGCGAGCGGCGCGTTTCATGCCTCGTCTCCCGGTTTAATGCGTGGCTTGACGCCAGCCGAGTATTCGGCTTCGAGGAAGCGGTTGATTTCATCGCGCAATTCGTCGAGCACTGCGCGTGCGGCAAGAGCAACCTCAGGATCTTCCAGACTCCGCGGGCGGGGCAGATCCACAGGGAATTCGCTCTTCACACGCCCCGGCCGGAAGGTAAGAAGGACGACGCGATCACCCAGCCGAACAGCTTCCCGCACGTTGTGTGTCACAAAAATGATTGTGCGTCCACTGTCACTCCATATCCGTTCGAGTTCGTCGTGCAGCAGATCGCGAGTCTGCGCATCGAGTGCACCGAACGGTTCGTCCATCAGCAAGACATCCGGCTCGGTGGCTAGAGCGCGGGCAATGGCGACCCGCTGCCGCATCCCGCCCGAGAGTTGGTGAATGTAGCTCTTCTCGAACTTCGCCAGATGCACCAGGCGCAGGTAGTGCTGCATCTTTTCAGTGCGCTCAGCTTTGCGCACGCCCTTTATCTTCATGCCGAACTCGACGTTTTCAGCCACAGTCAGCCAAGGAAAAAGTCCGTGCTCCTGGAAGATGAGAATGCGTTCGGTGCCCGGTCCCTGCACCGGATGGCCGTCGACCAGCACCTGTCCCGAGGTCTGCGCCTGCAGGCCAGCGATCAGATGCAGGAGCGTCGATTTCCCGCAACCAGAGGGACCAACGATGCACACAAACTCACCCGCCCGCACCTGCAAGTTAATGTGGTCGAGGGCCAGAAGCCGTTCGTCAGCTTGCGTCCTGTAGCTCAGGCAGATCTCACTGAGACCCACCTTCGATACCGCGGTCGAGAGTGTTCGCTCAGGGCGCCCAACGGAAACAGGCCCCAACCTCGTCTCACGCGACGAGGTGCGCGCTTCACCTGGAATCGGATAATGGCGAGGAACCGTGTGTGCACTCATGCTCATTGCAGCGCCTTTCGCTTCTTTTCTGTAAGAACCTCGTTCAACAGCGTCAAATCGTAGAGTCGAGACAAGTCCGGCATCTGCCGGCCCAGGAATCCGTCTTCAAAGGCCTGTTGGGCCGCAGTATTCAGGGCGGCGTGCAGCGGGTCGTACGTGGGCTGCAATCGTGAGAAGGCCTCGTTGAGAAGGTCCGCTGGCAACGCTTTATTCGTCTCGCGCTGAATCTGCTCGTTCAACAGCTTCTTGGCCTCTGTCGGATGTGCATTGACCCAGTCGGTCAATTCGACATGAGCGCGAATCCAGTTCTTCACCAGATCCGGGTGCGCCTTCAGAAACTTGGTATGAACCACGAGCAGTCCGATGACGAACTGTCCATTGGGCCACAGCGACCGCTCGTCCACTAGGAGTCTGCCATTGCCTTCGTGCACGAGGCGGGTGGCCCAAGGCTCGGGAGCCCACGCTGCATCGAGATCTTTCTTCAGGAATAGCGTTAACTGATCGGGATTGGCCATCGGGACAATCTGCACGTCCCCGCCCTTGTCGTTCGTCTTCAGGCCGTTCTTCTTCAGCCAATTTCGCAGAGCGACATCTTGCGTGTTGCCGAATTGCGGTGATGCTACACGCTTGCCGTGAAAATCTTGCGGCCCCTGAATGCCGGCATCGTTGCGAACGATCAACGACGCTCCCCCGCTTGCCGCGCCTGCGACTACTCGAAGTGCCTCGCTATTGGACCGGACGTAACCGTTAATCGCAGGATTCGGACCGACATAGATCATATCGATCGCGCCCGCAAACAGCGCTTCAATCGCGGAAGGCCCGGCGTTGAAACTGGTCCACTGAATCTTGACGGTCGCTCCCATCGCCTTGTCGAACCAGCCGTTGGCTTTTCCTACCATCGCTTGCGCGTGTGTGATGTTCGGGAAAGCTCCAACCCGGATGGTCGTCACATTTTCTTGCGCCCATCCAGAAATCGGCAACATCAGCAGGAACAGAAAGACGGGGGCGAATCGCTGCAGCGCGCTTGAATACGTTTGAAAAATCTTCATCGCGGCCAATGTTCCTATTAATATAATTAAAGTAATAGACATTATAAACATAGAGGGTAAAGCAAGCGATATACCATTCGCCGTCAACCGCCGGCTGAGCAACCGATAGCTAAATCAGCAACTTAAGGGGAAGGCCCCGTTCGGGGAAAAAGCCAATGTGCAAGTCATTGCAGTTTTTCTTCCCCAAGCTGCATGGTCTTTGTGGAAAATCCGGCAGTTTTACGTCCTTTGTAGCGAAGGCGGGATGCCGCCTTTTACTTGCGAGCGACGCGGAGAATGATAACCGTCACGTTATCGGGGCCGCCACGCTCCAATGCCGCATTCACTAACTTCAGGCAGGCCTCGGCCGGAGGTTCGGCTAGTGCGATCCGGGTGAGTTCAGTCTCCCCCACCACGCTCCAGAGGCCATCGGTGCAAAGGACAAGAACATCGCCTTCTTCGAGAGGCACAGGCTGCTCCGGGGTATGAGGGATCACCTCGGGACCGGATCCAAGCGCGGCGGTCAGGATGTGCCGCTGCGGGTGTGACTCGGCATCTTCTAAGCGGACGATGCCGCTTTCCACCAGACGGCCAACATAGGAATGATCGCGCGTAAGCCGCGAAGTCGCCCCGGCGCGAAGAAGATAAAGACGGCTATCTCCAATGTGGGCGAAACAGAGCTGACGTTCGACGATTGAAAGGGCGGTGCAGGTGGTGCCCATCCCGGTGAATTGAGGATGCTGGGCTGCATAGCGCTGAATCGCGTCATGCGCAGAGCGAAGACCGCTCACCAGCGTATCCTGCGGCTCATCCTTAAAGTTCTGGTCATACACGAAGCGCACGGTTTCGACTGCGAGGCGGCTCGCCTCCTGCCCTCCTTCGTAACCGCCCATCCCGTCTGCGATGACGGCCAGCCGGCCTTTCCGCGAGAATTCTTCATCGGAATCGGGCTCCCAGTAAAGACACGAATCCTCGTTGTTGACGCGCTGGCACCCGATGTCAGTCAGGCTCGCGACCTCGAATCCGGGTTTTGGGTTGATGCAATCAACCGGCATAAACACAAAGAGTGAGCGGCAGGGCCTGGAATGAGTTGATGATCGGTCGAAGGCCCATGGAAGTCCTGGTTATTATAGAGGAGCCCTCACGCCGATTCCCCCGCTCATTTCACGATCCCAGATAAGAATTGTGTAGCCTATCACTTTCGGCCGTGGTTTGGACACGTCAGCCGCCCTTTCTGTCAGCCGCCCTTTCTCCCCGAAAGGAAAAAAGCCGCGAATGCTGCGGCTCTCTCCTCTACGGCTCGAAACTGGAGCCACTAGTTCGTTTTCGCGTTGTGCTTGTCCTTGTAGATACGCTTGCTCATGTGATTCGCTTCGCGATTGAGATGGCGCTGGTCCTTCTTGGTCAGATGGCCGTTGTCCTTCGCCATGTCTTTCTTTTCATTGTTCTGCAGGCGCTGTTCACCGCGCTCCAGGCGCCGGGTTTCTCCAGGAGTAAGCTGGCCAGTCTTAACGCCGTTGGCAATGCGATTCTGCTGGTTCTGTTCGCGCTTATTCACCTGATTGACGCGCGGATGACCAGGATCGACCTTGCCGGCTCCGGCGCCAGAGGTGTTGTCTTGTTGCGCAGCAGCGGCTCCGACAAACATCAAGCCACTCGCCGCAAGAACTAAGAGCGACTTCGTGATTTTGTTGGTCATGTGCGTGTGAACCCCCGCGAAGAAGTTTAGTTTTACTCGGCTCGCGTATCCGCGTTACCAAGGGGCACATTAAGAATGTCCACAACGTAACGGCTGGAAGTAATCAGCTGAACGGTTACCCGCCGAAGCGCTTGATTTGGCAAGTGCCCGCAGAACGAGTTAACATCGTCCACTTCCGAGGACCTGTTCATGAGAGTTTCGTTTGTTGTCCGTGTGGTGTGTCTCCTTACTCTTCTATTCGCCGCTTCACACCCAATCGCGGCGCAACAATCCGCGTCTTTGCCCAGCGAAACGCCCGAGAAACTTGAGCCGGTCACCGACGGCTTTGATTACGTCAAGCGTGACGTCATGATCCCGATGCGCGACGGAGTCAAACTGCACACCGTGATCCTGATTCCGAAGGGCGCGAAGAACGCACCTATCCTTCTGACCCGTACCCCTTACAACGCAAGTGCGCTGACCAGTCATGCCGCGAGTTCGCATCTTGGCCCGATTCTCAACGGATATGACAACCCCTTGGAAGTGATCCTCGAAGGCGGATATATCCGGGTCGTGCAGGACGTCCGCGGCAAGTACGGCTCGGAAGGAGAGTACGTCATGACGCGCCCGCTGCATGGCCCTCTGAATCCGACACCAGTTGATCACTCGACCGATACCTACGACACCATTGACTGGCTGGTGAAGAGTGTTCCCGAGAGTAACGGGAAGGTGGGTATCCTTGGTATTTCCTACGACGGATTTCTGCCGCTGATGGCGCTGGTGAATCCGCATCCCGCTCTCAAAGTCGCGGTCCCGATGAATCCCATGGTCGACGGATGGATGGGCGACGATTGGTTCCACAACGGCGCATTTCGCCAGCAGAACATGCCTTACATCTACGAGCAGGAGGCGACTCGCTCGAACTCCGAACACTGGTGGACAAATCACTTTGACGATTACGACGTCTACATGGAGGCTGGATCGGCCGGCGAGTTAGGCCGCCGTCACGGCCTCGAGCAGGTCGGATTCTGGCGCAAGCTGCTCGAGCATCCGAGCTACGACTCATGGTGGCAGCAACAGGCGATGGACAAGATCCTCGCAGCCCAGCCGCTCAAGGTCCCGACAATGCTGGTCGCCAGCCTCTGGGACCAGGAAGACATCTACGGCGCACCCGCGGTATACCAAGCGTTGAAGCCGAAGGACACAGGCAACGACAAGGTGTTCCTGGTGATGGGGCCATGGCATCACGGGCAGGAGATTGAAGACGGCAGTTCGCTGGGCGCGCTGAAGTTCGGTAGCGACACCGGTCGCTACTTTCGCCTGAATATTCTGAAGCCATTTCTGGATCATTATTTGAAAGATGGTGCGCCGAAAGCCGGCGTGGCGACGGTGACGGCCTTCGAGACCGGAACGAATACTTGGCGCCGTTTGGCCTCCTGGCCCGCGGGATGCGAGTCAGGGTGTGCGGTCCATGCCAAGCCGCTATATCTTGACGCGGGACTCAAGCTGAGCTTCGACGCTCCCAAAGCCGGCGACGCTGCCTTCGATAAGTACGTTTCCGATCCTGCGAAGCCTGTGCCATATCGCGCACGCCCGAGCCAGCCGGTCGGATACAGCGGCCGCTTCACTTGGCCACAGTGGCTGGTGGACGATCAGCGCGAAGCCTCCGGGCGTCCCGATGTCCTCGCCTTTGTATCAGACGTGTTGAAGGAACCGGTGAAGATCAGCGGTCAGCCAGTGGTGAATCTGATGGCTTCCACCAGCGGAACCGATTCGGATTGGGTGGTGAAAGTGATCGACGTGTATCCGGATGAAGTTGCGGATCAGGAAGAAATGGGCGGATATCAGCTGATGATTTCGGCAGATATTTTCCGCGGCCGCTACCGCGAGAGCCTGGAGACGCCAAAGCCGATCGCACCCGACAAGCCGCTGCTCTACCGGTGGACCTTGCCGACCGCCAATCACGTATTTCTTCCGGGACACCGGATCATGGTGCAGGTGCAATCAACCTGGTTCCCGCTCTATGACCGCAATCCACAGACATTTGTGCCAAACATCTTCTGGGCCAAGCCGGGAGACTATAAGAAAGCCGTACAGCACGTGTTCCATTCCCCCGACCAGGCAAGTTTCATCGAATTGCCAGTAGCGGAAATGAAGTGAGGTGGGAATTAACCCGGATGCTCGTGCCTTGCTCAATCCGCAATTCTGGGCCTATAAAATGCGGCAGCCGCGTAGCGGCGGGATGTGAAAGCCCGGCACGGAAGTGCCGGGAAAGTGAGTGAAGAGGAACGAGTCCGCTTCAGCGGACGGCACTCTGGCGCGAGCCAATCAGGTTTCCAGCATGCAGAAGAAGGTCGGATACGTCATCGCTCTGCTGCTGATGTCCACTCCCCTGTTCGCGCAGACCAAACGTCTCTGGGTCCTGCAATCCTCCGGCGAGATGGTGGAATACGATCCCGCTACATTCGCGCCGAAGCAGCGCGTCAAGCTTCCCCCAGAAGCTTTGAAATCACCGTCGAACATTTCCATCAATCGTCAAGGCCAGATTCTATTTGCGTCCACCATTTCTCTGCCCTTATCCGAGTCAGACGCCACCGACCCGCACAAGATTTGGATCTGGAATGGGCACACAGTAGCTTCGATCGATCAGGGTGTCGAGCACAAGTCGGAAGACCATGGTTCGAATCAAGCTGTGACGGAATCCGCGCCACTCCCGTATCTTTCCGAGGACGGAAATCATCTGTTCTGGTTCGCCAACCAGCCGCGTCGCTTGCAACGCGAAGAGGTTGATCTCTCCACCACCGTCACTTTTCAAGCATGGCGGACTGATGTGGAAGGCAAGGCGCGAGAGGAAGTGACCTCCACGAAATTGCCGGATTGCCGCTGTCCCACGGGATCATGCGACGAGAGTTGTCCATCCGTTGTTGTTTGGGCGCCTGATGGTGGAATCCAGAACTTCTTCCTGACGACGCAGGTCGTGGCTGGGCAGACCGCAACTACTTACAAGGAGAGCACCCGATATCAACTCGACGGTACTAAGTGGGCTGCGATGGCACTACCCGAACCGCTGCAGCGGGTGCTCGACGCCAATTCGAGCGGTAGCGTGATCGTGGAGGCCATTCCCGATACCGGTTGCTGCGGGTGGTCGAACCAGAGCAATGATCAAACCCTTGTGCTGGTTGATGGGAGGGCTAGCACCATCTTCGACGAGCAGGCGACCTACAAGAACGCCGACTACGACGTAAGTTTCTTCACCTCAAACGCGCGCTTGTCTCCCGACGGGGCACGTGTCGCGATGACGATAACGGCGACCACCCAGAGCAATAAGGCGATTCAATTATCAGAACAGGGACAGGCAAATCCCGAAGAGTCGCAGCTCATCCGCAAAGCCTTGCCCGAATTGCCAGCAGTCGAAGTTAAGAGTCTGGGTGACACTGCGCGGCGGTTAGCTTTCATTCCCCACGCATCACTGGTCGGATGGATCGACGACAAGGAATTGCTGATCATCGAAAATCATCTGCTCGTCGCATACAACCCAGGAACCGGTGCGCGGCGGAAGTCGACCGTGAAGGTAGAAGACGTAGTGCAGGTATTTCTGCGCTAAGAGTCTCTTTCCCGAGGGTTCGCGCGGTAAATGGTGTACCCGAGCACGTTTGCGCCCAACACCACTCCGGCAATCTTTAGAGAATAGCGCCCAGAGCTCCCCACATCAATAATCGGAAAGACCGAAAGCACCACGAACAGAAGGGTCACCAGAAAGCCTGAGGCGGCCGCCACTCTGACGCCCAGACTCGCACGCAGTGCCCGCTCCTTGCGCGCCAGCACAGGAATCGCAAACAGCGCCAGGTAAGCGATTCCATAGAAGGTGAAACTCCAGGTGAGAAGCAGTTCGAACGATTCTTCATGACCCGCTCCGATGAGCGAAGCGATCGCTACCACCAGTGTCGCCGCTCCCAGAAACAGAACGGAGTTTACCGGCGTCTTGTGTCGCGGATGCAAACGCGAAAACCATTCCGGCAGCAAATGATCCCACCCAGCCACCATGGGAAGCCGCGTGCTTGCGGTGAAAAAGGCGCAGAAGGTCGCCAGGTAGTAGATCAATAGAAACAGCACCGCCAGCGGCATGACAATCGTGTCCCCGCCCAAAGCGTGGAAGCCGCGGCTCAGTGCCTGCGGGATGGGAGCGACCACATCCTCGGCCGAAGGTGAAACGAAGGCGAGGATCGCGCTCGTAGCGAGAATATAAATCAACGCGACGACCGGCGCCGCCAGCCAGACAGAACGCGGCAGGTGGCGTTCAGGATCGCGGCATTCTCCCGCAAAAACCGCAACGTACTCGAAGCCTGTCAGAGCCCCGAACATCATTTTAGTGAAAACGCTTAAACTGAAGAGCGTAAGAGGCGGAGCAACCAGTCGCAACGGATGATATTCATGCAAAGCACCGCGCCACACATTAACAAACGGAATCACGATGAGCGCCGCGATGGTGATCAGAAAAACCGCTGCTCCCACGTTGTTGATCCATTTGCCAATCCCCAGGCCAAGCCCTGCCACTGCCATGGTGACTGCGATCATCAGCACGCACGCCGCAATGGTCGTTCCTTTGCTGGCCGTGATCCACGCCGCGGCCGGGGTCACATACGGCAGGAACGAAACGGTCAGCAGTCCGCCAATGGCGACGTAGATAATCGCGTACAGCCATAAGTTCCAGGCCACCAAAAAGCCAACGTGGTCACCAAATGCGAGCCGCGCCCATTCGTACAATCCTCCTTCGATCGGCAACCGGCGGTTCAGGTGCATGACGACGAGAGCTTGGGGAATAAAAAACGTCGCGATCGCCAGAATCCAGAAGACAACGTGAGAGGAGCCCGCCTTCACTGCAGTTCCCATGTAGTCGGCGACAATAATGATCAGCAGTTGCGCCAGAACTATGTCCCAGAGCCCGAGTTCCTTGCGGAGGGCAGAACTGTGGACTTTAATCTCGGCCTCTGCCTGCAAGAGTGACGGATTCTCAGTGATAGGCACGATTTGTCTGTAGAGGGTGCCCCACCTTTTTCGCGTTTTGTGCGACAGGGTGGGGACTTTGACTTCCGATCAATTTTTTCCGGCTGCTGCTACGGCAGGCTTCAGCAGCAAATCCTGATAGTCAAAGCTGAAGTCAGCGAGCGGCGATACGGCTGCCGTCCTGGCACTGTCAATTGATCCGTCGGGATTCAGCGAGAACGTCACGAACGCATCTTCAATTGTGCGCACCCGCCAGTGTGCCTTGAACGTATCGTATTGCCAGGGTTGCAAGTCTCCAACCATGCCCGGCGTGTGATCGAAGCTGATCACCAGTCCACCGTTCTCGAACCGTATCGTAATAGGCCCGTACCACGCGTCGTTGTACGTTCCCGCGTACTTCTCGAGAGGCAATGAGGGTTTGGAGTTGGCCGCACGCGCGCCTTCCGCTTTCTTCATCGACTCAGCGGCCTCTTTCTCATCCTGGTCTTTTACGGTTTTGAAAGCTGCGATCCAATCTGTTGTCGGCAACCGCAAGTAATGATCGAGAACGTGATAGAGAATCGCATCGAATGCGCCGTCCTCCTCGGCGTTGGTGAGAATTACGACTCCGAGGTTCTCCTCCGGCACGAGCATGACGCGAGAAACGAATCCTCCCACTCCCCCGGTATGCCCCACCAGTTTGCGTCCGTGATACTCGCGCAGTCCCCATCCGAGTGCATAGTCGGCGAAGTTGGTCTTGAGCCCGGCCAACGCGGGCGGTGGATCCCCGGTGGGAAGTATCGTCTGCGGCGCCCACATTTCCCGCGAACGTTGCTCCGTGAACAAGCGTCCGTCTCGGTCAGTGAATTTCCCTCGGTTCAACTGCAACTGTACCCACTTGGCCATGTCGCTCGCGCACGAGTTGATTGAACCCGCTGGACCCACGTTGTCCAGGTCTTCCAGGGGAATCACCTGCAACTTCCCGTCGACCCGCGAATGCGGATAGGCGTAATCGTCTCCGGGTTTGAAATCTTTGCTGCTGACTGTCGAATGCTTCATCCCCAGCGGCTCAAAGATATGCTGGCGCACGTAGTCGTCCCATGACGTTCCGGTGACTGCCGGAATAATTTGTCCCGCTGTCATATACAGAAGATTGTCGTACGCGTAGTGGCTGCGAAAGCTGGACTGCGGCTTCATGAAGCGCAGCTTGTAGATGATGTCGTTGCGGGTGTATGTGGAGTGCGGCCAGAACAGCAGATCCCCCTCGCCCAGTCCCATGCCGCTCCGATGCGTGAGCAGGTCGCGGATCGTCATCTCGTGCGAGACATAGGGATCGTACATGACAAAACCCGGCAGCCGCTCGTAGACGTGGTCGTCCCATGAGAGCTTGCCTTGGTCGACAAGCGTCGCCAACGACGCAGTGGTAAACGCTTTGGTGTTCGACCCGATTGCGAACATGGTGAATTCATCCACCGGCGTTGGATCGCCGAGTTTGCGGACGCCATAGCCTTTTGCCACAGCGATCTTCCCGTCTTTCACGATCGCGACCGCCATCCCGGGTACGTCGAACGTCTTCATCGAATTTGCGACGTACGCTTCTAGATCCGGCGGCGGCGCTCCGGGCGTTACAGCAGTCTGTGCCCACATCGAAATTCCCAAACTCAGCATGGCGAACAACTTGAAAAAGGCACGGGGCATGAGATGTTTTCCCATAGTTTGTCTGGATAGGTTAAGACGCCGAGATTAGAACACAGACACGGCAAATTTCCGAGTGCGCAATTCCGCGGAATGGGAGAAGAAGGCCGGGAGTCGAGTGCTGCAGGTTGACTCCCGGCTGATGGGACAGGTCAATTCATTTGGTTCGACACTACAGCAGTGATGTAGTCGAGCAGGTGATCGATATTCAGGTCACTCTCCAGCAACTCCTGCATCTCGGAAGCGCTGAAGCCGGTTCTGGCCGCGGCTTCCTGAAGAAGGTCGCTGTAATCGATCGCCTGGCTTCGGTAAAAGTTCATTGCGTGCTCCTAAACTCCGTTGGTTATCGGTGATAAAGAGGGGCAGGGCGAGAAACGGGAAATCCCCCCCGGGAGCCCAGAGACTCGCCAGACTGCCCCCCTTCCTGCTTCGCATACACGAAGCAAGCTTGAGTGCAGCCAGCTACCAGGTTTTAGCGCCGGATGGAACGAAACAGAATGGGCCTGAAGTTGGGATCGAGATGTGCGAAGAAGACGTCTTCGCGATCTGGACGCCAAAACCGAACGATCTTGGGAAACTGGAACAAAGCCGCTACGGCGACCACAGGAGGTGCCGTCGTCGCCCGGGCATGCACCACCAACGGTGCGGTACCTTGATGAAACGCGGTGTCCGGCAGATCAACGTCGGGCAGCACCACGATCAGCAGCATGATGAACACCAGGCAGCTGAGGATGACGAGCGTCGACGCTTTGACGTTCCACCGTGACATAAATCAACTGTTTTGACAGAGTTTGCTGCTGAAGTCAATCCCTCTGTCGTGCCGTATGCGCTACTCTCAGGAAGAACGGTAAATTCCCCGCGACGGCTTGAGCGCCAAATCAGCGACTTGGTGCTCGCATCAGAAACGAAAACCCATCAACCTTGTAGAGGACCTTGCCTGTCGAATTTGGTATGGCGGGAACCTTGCCGGACTGCACTTTATCGAACGCTGAAACCAGCTGCCCGAGCACCGTGGGGGATGCCACCGGAATGTTGTGCGCTCCCAGCACCAGCTTGACTTGTGGCCCCAGGGCAGCGAGCCGGCGAATCGACGCCGCATACGCAACCAGGTCCGTTTCCGGGCGGAAGAGCCAAATCGGAGCTGGGTAATAAGTGTCCCCCGTGAACAGCAGCCCATTGGCGCGATCGATCAGCGAGATTGCATCAGGAGTGTGCCCGGGCGTCGCCAGGACTTCGAGCTTGCGGCCTCCCAGATCCAATCTATCGCCGTCAAGAATAACGGCCGTTATTTTCCAGGGGCGGGTCACGTAAGTCTTGGGATCAAATCCGGCGGGGAGCGTTCCACAGATCTGATCGGGCGTGACTTCGGCCTGGGCATCTTCCTGCGATCCCAGGGCGTTCTTGCGCGTGAAATCCGTATCCATGCCGTACACGTCGGGGAATTGCCAGTTTCCTCCGACATGATCATCATGTGTGTGCGAGTTCAGCACGATGATCGGTAGCTTGGTCAGCTCCGAAGTTACTTTCTTGATATCGCTGATGCCCATTCCGGTATCGAACAGCAGCGCCCGTTTCTCGCCGACGATCAGATAACTGATAACCTCCTCAGCCTGGTGCGGCTCGTAAATCGCGAACACGCCCGGCGCAGGTTTGTACACCTCAAACCACGGGTCGCCGATTTTGACACGCTCGACCCCTTTATATTCAGGCCGTGGCAGAGGCCGGCACCATTCCGGAACAGTGCTTTGCGCCGCCAGCGGCAGCGTGATCAGGAAGATGGCAAGAAAAGCTGCGTGCTTTTGCATGTTGAATCGTGGCGATAGCTCAGCGAATCGAATTATGTGGGAGCGGATTCAAGAGCGACTGTCGCCTCTGAGACAAGGATGCTACGCTCACGAGTCAAGGTAAACCATGGTTTCTCGCAACTTCATTTTCTGGGAAGTGGACGTGCAACGGGACTTCGTGCTGCCCGGCGGAAAGTTATACGTGCTCGGCGCCGAGAAATTGTTGCCCAACATTCGTCGCCTCACCGATGCCGCGCGACAGGGGAAAGTCTTTCTTGTCTCCCACGGAGATTTCCATACTCCGAACGATCCTGAGTTCAAGACCTTCCCGCCTCATTGCGTGAAAGACACGCCCGGCTCCGAACTGGTTCCCGAGGCGATTACGGACAGTGTCGCGCGCGTTCCCAACGAGCCCGACGCCAAGCTACCCGATGATCTGACCCGTTATCAGCAAATTCTGCTGGAAAAGCAGACGTTGAACATCTTCGAAAGCCGCCACGCTGACGAGCTTGTGAAAAAACTCGGCACTCAACCGGAATTCGTCGTCTTTGGAGTAGTCACTGAATACTGCGTAAGCTATGCCGTCAAAGGCCTGATCGAGCGCGGTCGTCGCGTCGCGCTGGTCACCGATGCGATCGAGACTCTGAAAAGAGAAGAAGGCGAAAAGACTGTTGCAGAGCTTGTCCGCCTGGGAGCAAGACTGACCACCACCGATCAAGCTCTCGCCGCGCTGTAACGCTGAGAGGCCCGTCCTCTATTCTGATGGCTGTTGAAAGAATTGCGCAGCGCGCTTCAAAACGTTGTCTGATTGGTGTCTGCTAGAGATGAAGCGATCGAATCCGCGTTTTTCTAGACTAACTGATAGTCCAGCCGCGAAGCGGCGGTATGTGAAAGCCCGGCATGGAAGTGCCGGGTAAGTTTGCACACAACCCACGAGCCCCGTAGGGACGACACGATCTCACGCAGCATCAGACTCCTTTAACGATGACCGCGGTCCCGGTCGTCGCGATCGTGGTCGCCATGGTTGTGGCGCCAAGTCCAATATTCCTTCTGCTCCTCAGGACGAAGTTTGCGAAAGTCGCGACCTCGGTCGCGATGCGTCTCGTCGGCCCAGCGCTGGTAGTAGACGACTTCGTCATTGTTCCACACGTGATAATCCGTGTAATACGGGTCGTACACGCGGTAAGAGTGATGCTCGCAGGCGATTCCCGCCAACGACGCTGCCAGCACCCCAGCCAGCAGCAGAGTCCGGAACGAGTGCGAACCCAGGTTCATGGTTCCTCTCCTTTGCAGTCAGAAACACGAAAGAGACGGATTAGTTGCTGAGCAGGCGACTCCGGTTTCATTGCAATTCGTGCCGCCCGAAGGTCGCGAGGCCCTTCCTGCGTTTGGTTGCGAACAGTATTTCTTTTTCTTTCGAAATCTTTTCAATCGACGTCCATTGTAATAGACTACTGTGTCTTCTCGTGGAGGATAGAGGAGTGGGAAACCCGTTGCGCACGCTGCTCGATCTGCCGGATCAGGAGCGAATCGACCGTGGCTTGGAGCACACGCCGCGCGAAATCTGGCAACAGCCGGACACCTGGGGCACGACATTCAGCATCTGCTCAAGGCGAAAGGCTGAACTGGACGAGGCTTTGCGGGGTGCTGGAATCGGCCGAGGCACGGCATCACCGGCGGTCTACCTGGTCGGCGCGGGCACATCCGACTATACTAGCCGGGCTCTTGCGCCCCTGCTGCGTCGACGCTGGGGGTGCCATGCCTGGCCTGTGCCCAGCACAACCCTCCTTACGGATTTCGACGAGTTTCACTCTGCCGGAAAAGAATATCTTTGGATTTCGTTCTCCCGTTCGGGAGACAGTCCCGAAGGCGTGGCAGTTCTCGAGCGGGCGTTGGAACAGTACCGCGCGATTCACCATCTGGTGATCACTTGCAACCAGAAGGGAAAGATGGCGGAACTTTGCGCCCGCCATCCCGACCGCGCCTTGGCACTCATGCTCGACGACGCGGTCAACGATCGCGGCCTGGCGATGACAAGTTCGTTCAGCAACATGCTCGTCGCAGGCCAGTGCGTGGCACATCTCGACGATCTCGAGGAATTCGGCGCCGTTGTTTCCGGTTTGTCGGCGTGCGGCCGCCAGTTCCTTCCGGTCGCAGCCGAGACTGCAGCCGAAGTAACCTCGCTTGGATGTGTGCGGGCCTGCTTCGTTGGATCGGGAGTGCTGCGCGGAGTCGCCGACGAATCCGCCCTGAAGGTCGTCGAGCTAAGCGCGGGCAAGATCACCACGCTGGCCGAAACCCCGCTCGGACTGCGTCACGGCCCGATGTCGAGTGTGGACGGACAAACGCTCTTCGTCGCATTCC